>CAZFCB010000031.1:0-14762 GCA_964517585.1 uncultured Candidatus Peribacteria bacterium
TTGCCCCTGATCATGCAGGCGATAAAGTGGTATAAATCTTCATGATTGCGCTAGGAAGTGAGATATACTCTTTTCAACGTTGACAAATGCGTCTACCATGTCATGCCTTCAATGATGGAAGCAAATTCTTCCCCAGAAACTGGCTCGTTAGATCAAGATGCCTTAATTAAAGAAATTCTACGGCGAACTGCACTGCAAGATGAACGTCTGGATTTTACATTGAGTGATGCTGATCTCATCAGGCTACTCGCAGAGGCTCGGAACAGTGTTAGCCAGATGTCGGATACAGTCGCAGACATACCTGTTACAATGCCAAATTCTGATACCGGACAGACTACTGTCTTAGTGCCAAAGTCACTCGTACTTATTTTTGCAGAACTGTGCCACAAAATACGCCAACTCTGCTCTCAGCAGTGGACTGAAGTTGATGAGCATGCAAGGCTTTTCCATGATGGGGAATTGCTCGATGCAGCACACACTCAAGCTCAGTTGTCTGAACCTGAAAAATCTCCACCTGATAGTCGACAACTTTATCTTGCCACCGTGGCAGAGATTGAGGCTCTTGCATATGATATCAGGCATTCTTGCGAACCAGACCCCACATTTCTTGAGGGCTCGATGCACATCAATGTTCCCGCGCTCCATGCAAGGGCTGCACTCATGAGTGGAGTACGTGATCGTCTTCAGAGAATCTTCGATATTCCACCGGTACAGATTGGCCGATCCATGCGAGGATGGCCTAAGTGGATGGATAGAATTACACACGCAGACGAATCGGACGTGGATGAACTTCATGATCTTTACAATTCTGTATTACTGACGTCTGAGCAGCTTGCAAAATTGGACCCTTATTATGCGACTCCGGATGAATTCCACAAAGTTGCAGAACTTATTCGCGGCCGTGGTGCAATGTTTGGGAAAATGCTGCCTCCAGATGGCGATAATGAAGTACGTGAAGCGATACGTGCAGGCATTGTCACCGTCTTCCGAGAAGATCCCGACGACGATAACGTAAATCATCGGGGTCAGCTTCTTGGATACTACAGCGTTCTTTCTGCTCCAGATGTCGTGCAAAAGCATATGTCGCAAGAATTTGGGTACTCGTCAGAGTCTCGCTATAACTCAACTGCAGATCTCCCACACGATGTACATCGTGATGATGTATCGAGCAGTCGGAAGAAAACGATTGTATATCGAGATAAGGAAAGTGCGCTTCGTGTTTTTCAGGCGGCGTCTAATGGGACACTCGCATGGTCCGTGGATCATGTAGTGAGGATGGATGGTGATCAAAAGTTTCAGACGTATGCTGAGCTAGGGACGGCACTGAAAAAGCAAGAGTACAGAGAGCTCGAAGAGCAGGGAATGACGTGCGTGCTCTTGAAGATAGCAACAGTCCTTGCGGTTGATGCTTCTGGAGCTTCTGTCGAATTGGATCTTAATCCATGCGATGTATCTGCCTGGGAAGTAGATGGGGAATATCCATGGAAAGTAGATGAAACGGGAAAGGTTATTTTAGAGTGTCCTATCGCCAACGTAGGAAGTTCTATGCTCAACATTAAGTTAGGAGCACATGAAACAATACTTGTGACGGAAGAATTTGAGCGTGATGGCATCAAAATACGAATTTTATGGAGTTATTATGTGCAAACCCTTCCTCCACGCACTCCCTAGAGAGGTTCTGGTTTGGATGAAGGCGTAGGTGAAAGTGCGCTCGAGAGAATAAATGCAATACAGGGGATAATGATTGCTCCATCGAATATTCCAAGCAGAAACCATTGCATAACGAATGTAACGATGATGGACACATGGAAAAATGGCGAAAGTCTTCCATATCCCATCGTGTGGTGCAGGTAATAGAAAAGGATGTAGGGTACGCAGACAAAGCCTATGGTGAAAGCGATGACGTGGATCATCAACACAGAACTTGGCCACACGACAGGGCCGAAGAAAAATACGACCGGAGAGAGGAGGGCTGAGATGATGCTGATCATGAGGAAAAACTGCGGATAGCGAACACTAATATGTGCGCGAGCCTGGAAGAGCGTGCTTGATTTGGTGTAGATAACGAATGCAATCACCATGCAGAGTGAGAGGAGTAAACCTTTCTCCTGCGGAGCGTTCTGAAAGAGAACGAAAAGTCCCGCCCCAAGAAGTGCGAGGCACAGAATATTTTGCCAAGGGAATTTGCGGTTAAGAAGAAGTGGTAACGCAAGGAGAGGAGCAGAAATGCGGAGTGATGTTTTATAAAAGAATGGTGTGACTTCTGCGAGCGTTGCATTGGTGAGAAGATTAACGAAGAAAAATGCAATGCCACTGACCCAGAGCAGTGGATGGAAGATCGGTATTCGCAACAGTGAACGAGATCCTCTCGCGAGCAAAAAAGCCACACATGCGAAGCCAACTCCAGCCCAACTACGAATGAGAGTAAAAGCAGCGACAGAGACCCCCTCATTCAGAAGTAATTTGGTGAAGATTGCATCCATACCCCAGAGTAAAACAAGCACGACGCTGATGACGATAATGCGAAAATCTATCGGTGAGCGCGTCCAGGGGTGTTCTGCGCCTGCCGTTACCAGTGATTCGAGAAATCCTTTCATATACTGCGTATGCATATTTACTCGCAAAGAGACCGTAGCCAGACCACTCTTGTGACGGCGATAATGAATATCTTTTAATTGTGTTCCGTAGCTTCGATGTATGACATTGAGTTTGTCCATTTTCTCAAGAGAATTCATATCAGTGACATAGCTGACGATGACTGCAGGCGGTGGTGTTTCAGTGCCTTTGCCTCGTTTCATTTGAAAAACATTGATATAGGCAATATCGGGTTCTAACCGACCATCAGCTATGGATTCATACACTTCATCGAGAGATCGATATCCAAGTTTCTCAAGGTTTGATGCAAGTTTCACTTCTTCGAATTCTTCGATAAATCCTCGTTTATTCTCCGTCAGAATTTGCTGAAGCATCTCTCGGCCAATATCCCTTTTTTCTTTATCAGACATTTTCATGAGAGCCTCACGAATTTTTGCTGCAGCATAACCGCTCTGCACCAGACGAAGCCATTCACGATTACACGTTTCGTTCGTTCCACTCTGTACATCGAGTGATGCCGCATTCGTGAGCGGTGCGGAGAAAGGAACATCGATGCCGTTCAGTTTGATCGATACGGTGCACAGTGCTTTCTCGTGCCGCAGAAAAAACGCACCATCGAGCGCTGTTGAATTTCGAGGAAGCTGTACCGTAGAGTCACCGGGGCCATGGATGATGATGGTGTCTCCAAGAATGTCGCTTTTCAAATTCTCCCAAAATTCATTACTACTACCTGCAGAGTCGCTTGTAATGGATGACAGATTCTTCGTCCACGGCAGGTAATCCGCTATTCCCATTGCTTTTGAATCGAAGCATTTGGTTGCGATCCCGCTTCGTGCGTACTGATGCATTTCTTTCGTGCGAATCTTGCAGCGAACGCGCGTACCATCCTGTGCGATAATTGTAGTATGGATGCCTTGGTAGCCGTTGAGTTGAGGTTCATTGATGAAATCTTGGAAAGAAAGTGTCTCACGTTTCCATAACTGATGCAGCGCGCCAAGTATTCTGTAGCAGGCGTCTATGTCATCGCAGACGAATGCAATAGTGATGAATGATGCTCCGGTCACAGCAGACGTACCGATGTTGCGCTGAGCCTTGATCTGATCCCACGTTTTATATTCGAAGACGAGGTCTGTTTTGGATCCAAGAATACGGTCATGTGTGCGAAGAGTTTCGCGAATGCTTTCGAGTAGGTAGATACTACGTTGCTCATTTGCGTTGCGAATCTCTTGGAGTGAAGAATAGGATTCTGGCTCCAGAACGGCCAAACACAGTGACTCCAGCTCATCTCGTAAGTCTTGCATACAGAGCCTATCCGCAATTTTGACAAACACTTCAGCCGTTTCCTTCGCAAGAAGCCGCTGACGTTCGAGCGGCAAGAATTCAATTGTCTGCATATTATGCAGCCTATCGATGAGTTTAATGATCATGATCCGAACGTCCTCCTGCATGAGCGTGAAAATTTTCCGCAGTGTCTCAATCTGCTCGTCGAGTTTCGGACTCATGGCGACGTCTTTCGAGCTCAGCTTTGTCACGCCATCAATGAGAGCAGCAACCGATCCGTCAAAATCATGGTCGATGTCCTGAAGTGTAAGGCTCGTATCCTCCACCGTATCATGGAGCAGAGCGGCGATGATCGTATCAGTGTCGGCTTTCAGATCCAGTAGCATGAGAGCGACAGCAATCGGATGACTAAAATACGGTTCGCCGGATCGGCGATTCTGTCCCTCGTGCATTTTTTTCCCCAGTTGAAAAGCTTTCTCAATGCGAGCGATATCCCGAGCGGGAAGATGCCGGATATGTGAGCGAAGTTCTTGCCACTGCATACAGATCATCTATTCTACCCTTCTGGCTTACAGAAGGGAAGATCAGGCCAAAAGATTGCGAATGTACACTTTGACGTTAGCGAAGATCTCGGTCTCGATGGAAAGTTTCTCAACCTCTTCAAAAGTAAACCAGCGCATTCGGTCAGATTCGCCGTGTGCGATTTGTACTGCCTGAGTCTCATTGAGCGGCTTCGCAATGTAGAGAAAATCCATATGTTGATGCGCAGGTTCATTCCGCTCCGGTGAAGCTGGAATTTCTTCGAGAAGCATTGCAATTGGTTTTTTGAGCATCGATCCCTCCAAACGGTTTTCCTCAAACAAGTCAGTGCTCGTATCTCCGATGATTTCAACGTCCAAATTCGTTTCTTCTTTGCACTCACGCGCCGCCGCATCTTCCGGCGTTTCGTTCATATCGACATGTCCTCCAGGCGGCATCCAACGCTGTAAACGTTTATGCCAGAGCAGCAGTGTGCGTTTCTTTGAATCGATGATGAATGCGGTAGCGGTGAAGTGGCGGATCACGATGAGGATTGAGAAGAGTGGAGAACAAAGACTTACAAACCCTATGAACATGATACACTTCAATCCTTTCAATTCCTTACACCCTTTCCTATGGTTCTCATCAACGACAATTCAAAAGTTCTGAAGATCAATGATCCCATGCCGCATTTCTCGCTTCCTGCAACGGATGGACTGACGGTCGATAGCAGTATCATTCGTGATCCAGTACTCGTCGTTGTTTTCACGTGTAATCACTGTCCGTACGCGGAGGCAGTCGAAGGACGGCTCATTGAGCTTGCGAAAGATCTAGATCAGGAGGGCGCTCAGTTTGTGCTTATCAATAGCAATGACGCCGAGGCGTACCCGGATGATTCTTTCGAGAATATGAAAGTTCGTCACGACGAAAAAGGTTTTCCGTTTCCGTACTGCGTTGATGAAACTCAGCAAGTAGCCAAAGCGTTCGGTGCACTCTGTACGCCACACTGTTTCGTCTTCGATTCCGCCCGCAAGCTTAAATACATGGGAAGAGTCGATGATAACTGGAAAGAGCCGGAGAACGTCACGGAGCATAATCTTGCAGACGCAATTCGCGCGCTCCTGAAAGGCGAGGAACCGCCAGTACATACGATGAATGCCATCGGATGCAGCATAAAGTGGAAAAAGTAATTCCATCTATTTCCGTAGCTGTGACGCGGCGTCTCGGCTGCGAAGAGTAATGACATTTTTTTATTTTGGCGTTGTTGTGATCATCATGATTTCTGGCGGTGCGAAAAGCCGAGCTCGTGGCCCAGATTCACCGATGCCACGCGTGATCGCAAGGATCGTGCCGCTCTCAAGGCGAAACATACCTTGGTCATATTTTCGACCAATGTGTGTCGGCAACCGAGACACTGGGCCATACCATGGTAGTCGAATTTGTCCCCCGTGTGTGTGACCTGCAACGATGAGCGTTGCGAGTCTCGACATTGAATCTAGGATAATATCCGGATTATGCGAGACAAGAATAATCGGTGAATCTTTCTGTGAGTCTTTCAGCGTTTGGACAATATCAGCTTCGCCAGAGAGAGCATCTTCAATGCCTGCTATGCGAAGTGTTTCATCGCCAATACGGAGTTCTGACTGTGCATTTTCTAGTACGATCATGCCAAAATTTCTCAGTGTCTCCGTGATGAGATCGCTCCGATCCGGTGGTCGACGTTGTTCTGGAGTGAAGAGGCGGTAAATGCCGTGGTCGTGATTGCCCATGATGACGAACGTTCCAAGCGCCGGATGAAGGTCTTTCAGGGGCTTCAGAGCTTTCAGAACGTCTGGTGTCACTTCATCTGACAGCACAAGATCACCGGCAATAATGACAATATCCGGTAACTCACGGTTGATGCGCCGTACGACGCGACGAATGTATCCAGCTCCTTTGTAGGGGCCAACATGCAAATCTGAAATGATGGCAATCGTTACCGACTCATGCAGTGGAAACGGGAGATCAATACGTGTCGTTGTGATGAGCTGTGGCTCGATGAATGATCCGTATCCAATGAGAAGAAAAAAGAGAAACGAAAGCATTCCGGCCAGCATGACGCCGAGGCGCATCCAAAGATTCTGTATGCGCCTTCTTCGTAGCGAATGTCTCGCTGCGAATACTACCCCAAACGATCCCGAGAGCATCAGAAGAATCGCGATGTCCCACGGAAAAGTTAACGTATTGGCAAATACCATGTGCGCTCCAGTATGAACGAAATCCGTGGAGAAAAAAACCGTGGTTTCCTCTCAACCTGCATGACAAATTCACTGAATCTTTTACAGCATCTTCTTGAGATACTGTCCTGTGTAGCTGTCTTTGGACTCAGCAACTTCTTCGGGAGTACCTGTTGCCATGATCTTTCCGCCCTCATCACCGCCATCGGGTCCGATATCAATGATGTAATCGACAGATTTTACGACGTCCAAATTGTGCTCGATGACGAGTACAGTATTTCCTTTCTCGACGAGTCTTTGCAGAACATCGAGTAATCGTGCGATGTCGTCGAAATGAAGTCCGGTTGTGGGTTCATCTAAAATATAGAACGTCTTACCTGTTGCGCGTTTCGTCAGCTCCGTTGCAAGTTTGATGCGTTGTGCTTCTCCACCTGAGAGTGTAGTCGCACTCTGTCCCAAGTGGATATAACCTAGCCCAACATCGCTCAGCGTTTGGAGTTTATTTTTGATCGATGGAAATGCTGCAAAGAAATCTAACCCTTCTGTAATGGTCATACTGAGCGCATCAGAAATATTTTTACCTTTGTACGTTACTTCTAGAGTCTCGCGGTTGTATCTTTTGCCGTGACAGGTTTCACACGTGACATAAACGTCCGGGAGGAAATGCATCTCAATACGCTTGAGTCCATCACCTTCACAGTCTTCACATCGACCACCTGAAACGTTGAAACTGAAGCGACCGGGTTTGTAGCCACGAGTTTTTGCTTCCGGCGTCATCGCGAAGACGTCGCGGACTTCCGTAAAAATTCCTGTGTACGTTGCGGGGTTACTTCTCGGTGTGCGTCCGATGGGGGACTGATCGATGACGATGGCTTTATCGAGATGCTGGAGACCTTTGATCTCTGTGAAGTTCTGGCCTTTACTGTGCGCTTTATTGAGTGTTCGCAGTAATTCTGGTGCCAGGATACCGTGTATCAAACTTGATTTTCCGGAGCCCGACACACCAGTAATACCGATGAGGCAACCGAGTGGAAATACTGCATGAACGTTCTGAAGATTATGGTGCGTTGCGCCGATAATTTCTACAGTCTTGCCGTTTCCTTTTCTCCGTGACGTTGGGACGGGAATTTTTTTCTTTCCGGACAGATATTGTCCCGTCACAGATTCTGCGGTCGCAATGAGTTGCTTCGGTGTTCCTTGCGCTACAACTCGTCCGCCATGTTTTCCTGCCCCTGGCCCAATTTCTAGGAGCCAGTCAGCCGATTCGATTGTTTCTTGGTCGTGCTCCACGACGATGACGGTATTTCCAATATCACGAAGATTCGTCATTGTTTTGATGAGCTTCGTATTATCACGCTGATGGAGGCCAATGCTCGGTTCGTCGAGAACATAGAGGACTCCTTGCAATGCCGAGCCAATTTGCGTGGCGAGACGAATGCGCTGCGCTTCCCCACCAGAGAGCGTTGCAGCTGAACGATTGAGTGTCAGATATTTGAGTCCCACGTTTTCAAGAAACAGAAGTCGAGAAATAATTTCAGATGTCACTTTCTTGACGATGGTAAATTCATAGTCTGAGAGTGAAAAATCACTTTTTCCTGGTGAGAGGTTCTCAAAGAATTTGCGCGCCATCGTCACGGACATTTCTGTACCATCAACAATGTTTTTCTTCCCAACCGTGACGCCGAGAATTTCTTTCTTGAGACGCTTACCGCCACATTCGGGGCAGGGAAGCTCGAACATATATGCTTCAATTTGACTACGGGTATACGTGCTATCCGTTTCTTTGTGACGTCGTTCTAGGTTCGGAATGACACCTTCGTATGTCGTTTGGTAGTGACCGTCGAATTTATCTGTCATGAAATCAACATCGACTTTTTCTGGGTGACCATAGAGCACAATTTTCTGGACGTCCGGAGTGAGATGTTTCCAGGAAACATCGAGATCAAACTTCAGTTTCTTCGAGAGCGCAGTGAGTGTCTGGAGCATAAAGCTCATACGCCCAGCCGAGGTAGCCCATGGGTGGATGGCACCTTCTTCTACTGTTAAATCAGGATTTGGGACGATACTTGGAGCGTCAATTTGCAGAATACTTCCGATACCGTGACAGTGTTCACAGGCACCGTGTGGTGAGTTGAATGAGAAACTACGCGGTTCTATTTCAGGAATACTCATTTCCGGATAGTCCGGATTCACGAATTTGTCCGAGAATTTGACGAGGTTTCCAGACTCCGAATCCATCACAAACATGAGTCCGTCACCTTTTTTCAGTGCGAGTTCTACAGAGTCTGCAAGACGCACTCTATTCGGGTTGACCTCTTCGATGATGGTGCCATCACTGAGTTTTTCTTCAACAGGATCGAAATCGTGGACGAGAAGACGATCAACGACGATTTCAATATCGTGGCTCTTTTTTGGGTCCAGAGCCAACTCTTCGTCAGTCGTGACGATCTGCCCGTCGATGCGCATGCGAACGAAACCTTCACGTTTGATCGTGTCGATAATTTTTTGATGTGCGCCTTTGCGACCCATGACTTGAGGCGCAAGGAGGATTATTTTTCGTCCATCAGGCATTTTCGTAATAATATCGGTGATCTGCGTCGACGATTGTTTTGTGAGTGGTTTTCCAGTGATAGGGCAGTGGACTTGCCCAACTTTGGCCCAGAGGAGGCGCATGTAGTCATAAATTTCTGTGACGGTTCCAACCGTGGAGCGCGGATTTCTGGGTGCAGTCTTTTGATCGATGGAAATGGCAGGGCTCAGTCCGTCGATACTATCGACTTCAGGCTTTTCCATTTGCGAGATGAACTGCCTTGCGTACGCAGAGAGTGATTCGGCGTAGCGGCGCTGCCCTTCAGCGAAGATCGTATCGAAGGCAAGTGATGATTTTCCGGAGCCGGATAGGCCGGTGATAACGGTGAGAGAATTCCTGGGGATATCGACGTCGATATTTTTCAGGTTGTGCATTCTCGCCCCTTTGACTCGAATGAGATCCATAGAAAAGAAAGTCGTATGGTTTAGGTATGAACCATAGCCGAAGGAGCTTACAGGCTTGTCGGAGTTTTGTCTAGTCTGGAGGCTCAAAACTCTCTGTCGTGACTCAATTCCTACCGAGCGTCGGCTACCGTCATCTTTCCGTTTGAGTGATCAGCGGTGAAAGAGCGCTTCGTTCCGATGTCGAGTAGCTTCAGGGCAATAGGATCGATGACGTCTGTTTGAATGAGCCGCTTGAGAGGCCTTGCACCATAGATAGGGTCATAGCCATTTTTTGCGATCCAATCGCGAGCTGCGTTCGTTACCGTCAGCATGACTTCTTTTCGGCTCAGACGCTCAATGACGTTGCTCAGTTGGACGTCGACGATCTTTCTGATCTGCGCTTGTGTCAGTGAGTCAAACACGAGCAGATCATCAATGCGATTGATAAATTCAGGCCTGAAGTGTTTTTTGAGTTCCGCGAGGATGCTTTCTTTCTCAAGGAGCGTTGCAACTTCAGATTCAATATTGGTTTTCTTCTTTTTCTTCTCTTCCGCCATGCCGTGAATGAGGTCTGAAGCGATATTCGTTGTGAGAATGATAATAGTATTCGTGAAGTTCACAGTGCGTCCTTTACCGTCCGTCAATCTGCCGTCATCGAGTAGTTGCAGGAGAATATTGAATACTTCGGGATGGGCCTTTTCGATTTCATCAAAGAGCAAGACTGCATATGGTCGCCTGCGAACCGCTTCTGTCAGTTGTCCTCCCTCTTCGTACCCCACATAACCTGGAGGAGAACCAATGAGCCGCTGGACAGAGAATTTTTCCGTGTACTCTGACATGTCAAATCGTACGAGTGCTTTCTCATCTCCAAAGAGTTCTGCAGCCAAAGCCTTTGCAAGTTCTGTTTTCCCTACTCCCGTGGGTCCCATGAAGATGAAGCTACCAATAGGCTTTGCTTCATCCTGGATCCCTGAGCGCGCCCGTCGCACAGCACTTGCTACCGCACGTACTGCATCCTCCTGACCGATAACACGTTTTGCGAGTTCAGCTTCCAGCGTCTTCAATCTGTCTGTTTCACTCTTCAGCATTTTCGTCACGGGAACACCAGTCCATCGCGCGACAACCTTCGCGATGTCTTCTGCTGTTACCTCCTCTTTTAACAGCCCTCCTTCGTCCGTCGAAGACGTCATTTTCTTTTCGATCTTCTTGAGCTCATGTTCTAACTCTGGCAATTCTCCATGTTTAATAGCCGCTGCTTTCTCGAAATCTCCTTCACGCTCAGCTTTCTCCTGATTCGTCTTCAATGTATCGATCTTCAGTTTCACAGCTTTCAGGCTTTCGTGTGATTTTTTCTCAGACTTCCATTTCATATCGAGTGCCTTGATCTGCTCACTAAAGTCAGCAATCTGTTTCTCTGCCGCTTTCAAACGCTTGATACTTTCTGCATCTTTTTCTTTCTTGAGGGCAGCCTGTTCAATCTGGAGATTCCTTAATTTTCGTTCCAATTGGTCGAGTTCGGTTGGCTTGCTTTCCACTTCCAACTTCAGTCCACTCGCCGCTTCATCGACGAGATCGATGGCTTTGTCTGGCAGAAATCGGTCTGTGATGTAGCGTGAGGAAAGTTCGACTGCTGCCACGAGCGCTTCGTCACGAATGCGTACGCCGTGATGAGTCTCATATTTTTCTTTAATCCCACGAAGAATGGAGAGCGTATCGTCTGGTGTCGGCTCTTGCACAAGAACTGGTTGAAATCTGCGTTCCAGCGCGGCATCTTTCTCAATATGTTGACGATATTCTTTGATGGTCGTTGCCCCGATGGCATGGAGTTGCCCACGTGCAAGTGCAGGTTTCAGGAGATTTCCAGCATCCGTCGCACCTTCTGCAGCACCGGCGCCGACGATAGTATGGAGTTCATCGATGAAGAGGATAACCGACCCTGCGGCTTCATCGAGCTCTTTGAGGAGAGCTTTGAGCCGATCTTCAAATTCACCGCGATATTTTGTACCGGCAATCATCGCACCGAGATCAAGGCTCAATACCTTTTTGTTCTGCAGGCTTTCCGGTACGTCACCTTGCACGATCCGCTGAGCTAGCCCTTCCACGATGGCAGTTTTCCCCGTGCCAGGCTCGCCGACGAGGACGGGATTATTTTTGGTGCGACGACTCAGAATCTGCATCGTACGGCGAATTTCTTCGTCGCGACCGATGACAGGATCAAGCTTTCCGTTCTGCGCGAGAGCGGTGAAGTCGATGGTGTACTTTTGCAATGACTTATATTTTCCTTCTGGATTCTGATCCTGCACTGTATGTGGCCCACGAACAGTTTTGACACTCTCGTACAAGCGGTCGTACGAAATGCCACTCTCCGTGAGCATGGTTCTAGCGTCACTTTCTATCCCAGCTAATGCAAGCATCAGGTGCTCAAGTGCTATGTAGGAATCGCCGAGCTTCTTCATTTCCTTTTCACTTTGTACGAATATTTTTTGTAGCCGTGGATCAATGCCGAGCTGACTGTCACCGGAGACAGTCGGGAGCTTCCCAAGTGCAGCATCGATCTTCGAGAGAAGTTGCGAGAGATGAGTGTGCATTGCACCTAAACTCGCAACAGGAACTCCATCTTTTTCTTGCAACAGAGCGAATAAGAGGTGCAGTGGAGTGAGGGTTCCATGATGCATCTCGCGCGCCGTCTTTTGCGCTGTATTGAGTGCCTGTGCCGCAAATTCCGTATATTTGGAGATGTCCATTGGAAGAGGAAAAAGTGACGTAATTAGCAGTCAACATTGTAGAGTGCTAGAGTCTTTTGTCAAGTAAATACTAGTGTATGGCTACAGTATTTCTTGGCAGTGCAGTGCATGTGTCTGAGGCACATTAGTGTAGAATCACTTTCATATCATTCTCTGTAATATGGAACCTCGCACTTTCCAGACCGTTCTCTCCTCATTCGTTCTGGTTCCACTCATCGCGGCAAGTAGTTCGTCATCGTCTGTTTCTCCATTCACGGATGTACCGCAAAACGCATGGTTTGCTCCGTACGTTTCTCAGGCGACGAATGCCGGCATCGTCAGCGGATACAAAGATCAGAACGGAAATTCTACAGGGAAGTTTGGACCGGAAAATCCAGTGACGGTCGGTGAGGCATTGAAAATTTCACTCGAAGGAGCTGGCTATAATGTCAGTACGGGAGTCGGATTTGGACATTGGGCAGCAAAGCACATGTCCATTGCCATGGGACTTGGCTTTCAGATGACACAGGTGCATGGACTGAATCTTGATCGCCCTGCAAGTCGAGCCGAAGTTGCATCTCTCATTGCAGATGCATTTCGTCTTAATCGTACGACATTCACAGACGGACCATACAGTGATGTTACGATCGTGACGCCGTACGCAGCATCTATTCAGGCATTGAGTCGTATGGGTGTTGTGACCGGCGATACAGATGCTGCAGGAAGCCCAACCGGTACGTATCGTCCAGCCTCTGGTGTTAATCGTGCAGAAATGGTCAAGATCATCATGGTTGCGCGTACGGTATATGGCACGCCCGGTCGTCATGGTTCGACTTCGTCTTCCTCATCATCCTCATCATCAACGTCCGCATCATCTGGTTCATGCAGAGTCCAAGATTGCGGAGTAGCTCCTGCGATGCCGAATTGGCAGTGCCCAAACGGTTCGGTTGCTGGGCCTTTTTGTGAACGACTACCAGATAGCCGATGTGGTTGGCTGATTCGCCAGTGTTCATCGACATCTTCTCGGTCATCAACGAGCAGTCGGTACAGTCCGCAAACGTATATTCTGCATTACACAGACAATGGTTTCCAACCGTCTTTTCTTGCGCTGCGAGTCGGCGATATTGTGAAGTTTCGCAATCAATCAACTCTTGGCATGTGGATAGCAAGTAATCCGCATCCAACGCACACGGATTATCCAGAGTTTGATCTGCGTAAAAGTGTGACGAGCGGTGGAGAGTACTCATTCACGTTCACAAAAGTCGGCGTGTGGGGTTACCACAATCATCTACAAACAAATCATCAGGCAGTTATCAGTGTCGATCCGCAGTAGATGACGATAGTCCTCACATCTCATCGTATTGTCGCTTTATCGCAATCTCTCTATATATACCAAAAGAATAGCCTTCGTAGCGCTGAATCTTTACGGTATCGCTTCTATCTGTGTCCTTAGGCTTCTGTGATTCAAAAACAAACAAAATTGTGCTATAATGACACGATGCATTTACACACAACTGATCAATACAATGAGCGTCATAGCACCATTTTTCATAGTGGATTACAGAAATTTTGTAGTATAACTCCATTGATCATCGTAGCAGTGCTTCTTACGTGTATACAGGTTGCGATTGCAATGTCTTATTCCTCAGGCTCAAAAATAAGCGAACGTTATCTCGCCCTTCGCAATTGGGATGCTAGAGGTTACGAGCGGATTGCAAGTGAGGGATATGTTTGGAATGCAAAAATGACCGAAGCAGATGTTGTGTGGTATCCAGGCCATCCTATCGTCATTCGTATCATCCAGTACCTTACACATTCTTCGTGGAGATTTTCAACGTTACTGGCTTCTCAGGTAGCATGCGTACTTTTCTGGACATATTTCTTACTTTTTCTTCGACGATTCATCATACCTTTTTATCTACAAATACTCAGTGTCACTGCAGTTCTTTTCTATCCAACGTCGTTTTATCTCATCAGCGGATATTCTGAGGCACTTTTTCTTGGATCAATTCTCGGGATGCTGTATTGGATGCATGATGAAGGAAAATATTCATTGGCATTAGCAATTGCCTTCGCTTTCATAGTGTCTTCAACGCGGATTACTGCGATAGCGCTTATTCCGCTACCTTTATTCTTTGGACTCGTGCATCGCCGTTGGTGGTCAGGATTATTTTTGGCTCTTGCCTTGGGGATTGGTTCTCTTTTGTATTTTGCCTTTCTCTACGTAGCGTTCGATAACTTCTTTCTCTATTTTCATGTATCTCACGCAGGATGGGGCACAACACCAATGGGTCTCCAAGATCTTACTTTCCAGTATCTTTGGTTTCGTGAGCCTGTATTGAATATCATAAAGAGCATTATGATAGGGAATGGATTTGCTCTGAGCGCTTTCCTTTTTGTCATCGTGGCAAATGGACTGCTAGCGCTTGTAAGCTTTGATCTTCTTAGATCTATA
>CAZFCB010000032.1:0-13249 GCA_964517585.1 uncultured Candidatus Peribacteria bacterium
CACCTTCACCAATCTCCATCGGAGAAGAGTGGTGGAAGAGGATACGGTGATGATGATTCGCCATGCAGGATAAATGATAGAAATAATGTGAATAAGTAAGTAACAGTGTCTGGTAGGATACTTGTATGAAAGTACGATTTTTCTCCTTGTGTGCGTGCCTGCTACTTCTGATCCCAGTAACCACTGCAGCACACCGTGATGATGCTTCATTCGAAACGCTATCAGAAAAACACCTGATTGATATTGGATATGATCTTCCGTTTCAGGTAGGCCAGGAAACACTTCTAGATTTTGCTCTCTTTGCACTAGCAAAAGATGAAGCTGGATCATTAGCGTCATTTACGAATGTCACAGTAAAACTTCACTCAGGTGCAACCGTCATGTATCAGCGCTCAGTCGACAAGCCAGAGTTCGGAAAAGCATTTGTGACCCTGACGCCAGATACAGCAGGCCACTGGTCACTGTCTGCAGATTTCTTTATGAAAGACACGTTAGTTGACTCTGCTTCTTTCGACCTTGTTATCAAAGAATCATTGACGCCGCCTCCGCAAGAAAAGCAGTCAATTGGTCTTATTCTTGTGATCTCATTACTGCTAGCAGCTAGTGCTGTCGTTGCTTTTAAAAAGATCTGGCATTCGTAACATTCGCTTATGCAAAGACTTCCTTCACCCGTCTCTCTCGCTTGCATCGTTGCACTTTTTTTCTTACTCGGCTTTTTCGTCTACGGTTCGTCACTAGAAAACTCTTTTGTTTCGTGGGACGACAATCTCCTTATCCTTGAAAACTCCAATGTTCATGCCCTGAATGCACAGACACTATACAAAATTTTCACATCGTACGACCCTGAGCTGTATATTCCGATGACGCTGTTATCGTACCAAATAGAATTCATGATAGCGGGGTTACATCCGTATATCTTTCATCTAACAAATCTTCTGCTGCATATTGCAAACTCAGTGCTCGTTTCGTGGTTTCTGTATCATCTTCTACAAAAGGGATGGCTTGCACTAGCGCTTGGTGCAGTTTTTCTCGTTCACCCCCTCAATACAGAAGCAGTTGCTTGGGCTTCTGCAAGGAAGGACGTACTCGCTACATTTTTCTTCCTTACGTCATTACTCGCATTCCAACGATATTCAGAAATCAAAAGCAGGCGCATCTATAGTACCTCTTTACTACTCTTTCTCTGTGGCGTTCTCTCGAAAGTGATGGTTGTCACTTTGCCTGTGATCTTCATCCTCTCTGAAGTACTCATGGGAAAGCGCATCACTCGAAAATCTCTACAGGAGAAAGTGCCTTTTTTTCTTATTTCACTGATCTTTGGCATAATCGCAATTTTTGGCAAGACAACAGTTCTCGTTTCTTCGAGCGTTGGAGAGAAAGTCCTTATTGCAAGTAAGGCTACCATTTTCTACATAGGAAAATTTCTTGTGCCGACAAATCTGTCCGTCATGTATCCATATAGCAAGCCAATTACTCTCTATTCTGCTGACTTCTTTATCCCCGTCATTTTGATTATTTTTATGTGTAGTGCCTTGTGGTGTGTCAGGCGCTACCGAATACTGCTTTTCGGAGGACTCTTTTATTGTCTGACATTGCTACCGTCATTTACAAATTTTGTGAAAGGAGGAGAGATTTATTTTGCCTCGGATAGATACGCATATATTCCAATGATTGGTCTGCTTCTTATCGTTGGATTTCTCGCAAAACATTGGATGGATCTTCCTAGTAACAGACATGTTTTTCGTTCAAGGCAAATAGTAATTGCAAGTCTCAGTTTTTTCATTATTTTTTTGTTAGGTTATACAAGTTTTCTGCAGGCTCAGACATGGAAGAATAGTACTGCTCTGTATACGAAAGTGCTTGAAGTTTACCCAGACGCATGGGTCGCTCGAAATAATCTTGGCTTAGAATTGCTCGCGCTCAAGCGCTATGACGATGCTCTAGTCCAATTGGACCAGGCGATTGTACTTCGTCCAATGGATCCTAGGACCAAAGCTAACCGGGCAGCTGTGCTTGTCGCTCAAGGATCACTAGATCAGGCTTTAGCAGAATTTCAGAAAGCGCTACTCATAGATAAAGAACTCCCAGACGCTCTCTACGGCATTGGCAATATATACCAGAAGAAAGGGGATCTTCAGAAAGCTGCGGAGCAATATCGAATGGCATTACGGATTGACCCAACCTACGCAAATGCGCTCAATAATCTTGCAGCAGTTAATATTCTTCTTAAAGACTGGGACGGTGCGATAGATGCACTCAAAAAAAGTATCATCGTACGACCTGGTGCTTCTGAATCATATTACAATCTTGCTGGCGCATATCTGGAGAAAGGCATGACAAAAGATGCAGAAGATATGTATCGCACTCTCATTCGACTCTATCCAAAGGATGCTGGCGCACTCGCAAGTCTTGCGGCGCTTGTATACGACCGTGGTGAGATCGATGCCGCCGCACAACTTCTGCAACAGTCGTTAGAGATAGATCCATCAAACTCCATAGCCGTCGCTCTTGTTCTGAGAATGAAAAAAGACGGAGTTGCAGAGTAAGTGACAGTTCTAAGAAGAATGCACTCTTTATATGTAAGAACGATATTCCACTAACTGATACGAATGGTGGCCCAGGTCAGAATCGAACTGACGACGCCAGGCTCTTCAGGCCTGCGCTCTACCACTGAGCTACCGGGCCACATGGTACGAAGGACGATGATGCGAATGATGCAAACCGAGAAGCCTTTTCTGTTACGTCCTGCGCTACAGGTCTAGGCGACTGCCTGTCGGCCATAGCCCCGCCGCTGTGGGCGAAGGCTGAAGCTCTAGGCCACATAGTACGAAGGACGATGATGTAACTAAGACGTACTCACTCTTCATGTCGCGCACGATGATATCAGAACCTTCGCTGCTCAAAAAGGCCTTGCAGCACATCTTCGTCATTCCTTACTTCTCTTGAAAAGCTGGTTTTGCGCTCAGCGTGAGGAAGAACCTTGCATAGTTGATGGTGTGATCAAAGCCTTCTTTTGTGAGCTGTTCGCACGCCGCCTTTACGACGTTCGGATGACTCATGGGTCCATTGGCACGGATTTCACCATGTGGTGCTAGGTGGGTCAACGCTTGTTTGAAAATGACAGCAAGCATCTGAGCTTCGTTTGCGTCTGTTGGGAATAAGCCTTCCGGAGCGTCTTCAGATCGCTCAGCATTATCCTGGACAGCCATACACAGACTTTCCGGGAAAATAATCAGGTCAAACAAACCAATATCCGGCCAAATTCCTGTTGCATCGAATACTGTTCTGTCCATTAAGCCTTCAACAAGTGCGATAGCTGGGTCTTTATCGGAAACAACAATGTTGTCTGCAGGTATGCCAAGAACACACAGCAGCTGCTCGAAATATGCAGGATGCGCACCAACGCTCAGAAGTTGTTTGCCGGGCACTGAAAGCAGGGTGACATCTTCTTCGGTGACCAAGCCCGTTTCGATGTGATGACTAGGCCTATACAACCAGGAATACCGTCCAGCATTTTTCATGCGATACGAGTCAGATTCGTCCAGCTGACCCGGAAATATGCGTTTTTCGAGTGATTGAACTCGGTCAAGGAAAAGTTTTTCTGATACGGAAAGAGTTTTTCTCATAGAAATTTATCGACAGAATTAGAGTAGATACTCCTTCACCGATCTGGTTCCAATGAAAATATCCTCTCCTGCTTTCATCTCTTTTTCGAGCGCACGAATGAGACCAATGCGTTGCGCAACGTCTCGAAAACGACTCCTACCACTAGCATTAGCAAAGTCCGTCATCGCGGTAAATTGCTCTAATCTTTTTCCACGCACCAGAAGACCCTGTGGCACATGTTCTATTCTAAATGCACCCATTTTCTCTGACAAAAGATGTGGCTGAATAACAGGCAAATCTTTCTCATCGACCGGCTCTTTGCTCTCTTCAATGCGTCGTTCTTTCTCTTCAAGAACTATGGGCAGCAATTTTTTCATGAGCTCCTCCGTACCCTTGTGCGTCACCGCTGATATCGTCGCAAACACTTTGATTTTGGCTTTCTTCAGCGCGTCCGTCCATGGCTTCACGTCGCCCTGCACGATATCAATCTTATTGAGAACTACAAACTCAGGCTTCTTCGCAAGCTCGGGAGAAAATGACTTCAGTTCTTTGCGAATGGATTTGTAGTCTTCAAGAATATCTTCTCGATCGACATCAAGAACATGGATAAGTATGCCACAGCGCTCGATATGCTTGAGAAACTGATACCCGAGGCCTTTGCCCTCACTCGCTCCTTCTATCAAACCTGGCACATCGCAGAGAACAAATTCACGGTCGAAAACCTTCACGACTCCAAGATTCGGCACAAGGGTTGTAAAAGGATAATCTGCAATCTTTGGTCGTGCGCGCGAAACCGCAGCAATCAGTGATGATTTTCCAACACTTGGATAACCGATGATACCGACATCTGCAACGAGTTTAAGCTCCAGACGTACTTTTCGTTTCTCACCCGGTTCTCCGAGTTCTGCAAAATCGGGCGCCTGACGTGTGGACGTCTTGAAGTGCGCGTTACCAAAACCGCCTTTTCCTCCACGGCCAGCAATGAGCTGGTCACCAGTCGTTTGTAGATCTGCGATGAGACGAGGCTTCTTTTCATCGCTAAGGTCATACACCATTGTTCCAGGAGGAACGCAGAGAATGACATCGTCACCTTCGTGACCTGCGCAATTCTTGCCGCCACCTTTTTCACCATCTTTTGCTTTAAATTTTTTTCTGCTCGCATAATCCGAAAGTGTATCTGTATTCGGATCTGCCTTAATAATGATGTTTCCACCTCTACCACCATCTCCGCCAGCCGGCCCACCTTCTGGCACGTACTTCTCCCGTCGCCAAGCAACACTGCCATTACCACCATTGCCACCAGAGACATCGATGGTTGCGTGATCGAGAAACATGATGGCTTATTGTAGCCATTATTTTATTCACATACTAGATCGACCTCGTATTTTTTCGTCACAGTCAGCTTCAGAAATGAAAAAACAGAGTTGACGAAACAGAATTGGCACTCTAAACTAGCGAGTGCTAATTCAATTTTCCCCCAGACTTCATGTCTAAAATTATTGGAATTGACCTCGGCACGACAAACTCGTGCATGGCTGTCATCGAAGGAGGTGAGCCACAGGTGATCCCAAATAGTGAAGGTGCAAATACAACGCCGTCTATTGTTGCCTTTAAAGATAAAAACGAGGTGCTTGTCGGCATTGCAGCAAAACGTCAGGCCGTCACAAACCCCAAGAATACTATTTTCTCCGCAAAGCGTTTTATCGGTCACCGTTTTGATGAAGTGAAAAAAGACGCCACGCACATGCCGTTTGAAGTAAAGGCAGGTAAAGAGGGGAGAGCGGTTATTTCCGTCAATGGGAAAGAAATGTTCCCGCAGGAGGTGAGTGCAAAAGTCCTCATGAAGCTCAAGAAAGATGCAGAAGCATTCCTCGGAACTACAGTCTCGAAAGCTGTGATCACTGTTCCTGCATATTTTGATGACAACCAGCGTCAGGCAACAAAAGAGGCCGGAGAAATTGCAGGTCTTGAAGTCGTTCGCATCATCAACGAGCCGACTGCTGCAACACTTGCATACGGACTTGATAAGAAAAAGGAAGAAAAAGTTATTGTCTACGACCTTGGAGGCGGAACATTCGATGTCACAGTCCTTGAGCTTTCCGGCGACGGACATTTTGAAGTGCTCTCGACAAATGGTGATACACACCTCGGTGGAGATGACTTCGATCAGCTCATTGTCGAGTGGTTGCTTGCAGAGTTCAAAAAAGATCAGGGTGTCGATCTCTCGAAAGATAAAATCGCATTGCAACGCATTCGCGAGGGCGCTGAGAAAGCCAAGATCGAGCTTAGTTCGCAGAATGAAACTGAGATCAATCTGCCATTTATTACGGCAGACAACACGGGTCCAAAGCACCTTACGATCAAGCTTTCTAAAGCAAAGCTAGAGACTCTCGTTGCAGATTTGATCGAGAGGAGCGTGAAGCCGTGTGAGATGGCGCTCAAAGATGCAGGCATCAAGAAAACGGACATCAATGAAGTCGTGCTCGTCGGAGGAATGACCCGTATGCCGGCTGTTCAGGCAAAAGTAAAAGAGCTCTTTGGCAAAGAGCCACACAAAGGCGTCAATCCGGATGAAGTCGTTGCTATCGGTGCTGCTATTCAGGCTGGTCAAATTGGTGGTGACATCAACCGTGATATTACAATCGTCGATGTCATTCCGCTTTCTGTGGGCATAGAAACGCTTGGTGGTGTAGCAACAAAAGTAATTGAACGAAATACGCGCATTCCTACCAGTAAATCTCAGGTGTTTTCGACAGCGGCAGATAACCAGCCTTCCGTGGAGATCAACATCGTTCAAGGCGAACGAGAAATGGCTGCCGACAACAAGTCGCTTGGTCGTTTCATCTTGGACGGTATTCTTGCGGCTCCACGCGGGCTACCGCAGATCGAAGTCACGTTTGACATCGATACAAACGGCCTTCTCCATGTAAAAGCCAAAGATAAAGGAACTGGAAAAGAGCAGCACATCAGCATTCAGGGTTCTACGGGCCTTAGCAAAGAAGAAGTTGAACGAATGAAGAAAGACGCCGAAGTCAATGCTGAGGCAGACAAGAAAAAAAGAGAAGTCATCGATATACGCAATACTGCAGATTCTCTCATCTTTAATCTCGAAAAGCAGATGCGAGAACATGATGCCAAGCTACCAGACGAGCTCAAGAAAAAAGTGAACGAGAAAATGAACTCACTTCGTGAGGTTCTGAAGAAAGACGACGCGAGTGTCGAAGACATCAAGAAAGCTACGGATGAACTAGCTTCCGAGGCTCAGGAAATGGGAAAGATCGTTTATGAAGAAACGCAGAAGAAGGATAAGGATGCAGCAGGCACAGGTGACGCCAAGAAGGAGGACGGCAAGAAGAAAGAT
Source organism: uncultured Candidatus Peribacteria bacterium (assembly GCA_964517585.1). Classification (GTDB taxonomy): domain Bacteria; phylum Patescibacteriota; class Gracilibacteria; order Peribacterales; family Peribacteraceae; genus JAGORY01. The sequence continues at coordinate 6,968 of CAZFCB010000032.1, forward strand.
GACGTCGTGGATGCAGACGTGTTGGATGATGAGAGAGACCAGAATAAGTAGTCCTTACTCATTTACTCCCTGCTGATCTATTCTCAATTCCTGTACTGCAGAAGCGGTAGCGCTTGTCTCAGCTTGCACATTTGCTTTGGTACGCTGCGGCCATACTCTCGGAGCACGCCCCTTCTTCTCCATAAGAGTCTGAGCAACAGAGTGCAAATTGCTGTAGCACATTGCCCCTGTCGGTCTTTCTAACTCACCAGCAAGTTTGTCAAGGCTCATAAAGATGAAGTAATGCAAATAAAATGCGCAACCATTATACCCTTCCCTACCACAGTGTCAAGACCTTTAGGTCTAACATTCTTAGGGCATAAAGTCTTAGCTACAGTTTTCTACCAACAAACTTTGCAAGCTCAGCAAGGCGGTTTGAGTACCCCCACTCATTGTCATACCAGCCAAATACTTTCACGAGCGTTCCGCCGATGACTTGCGTGAGTGCTGAATCGATAATGCAACTTCGAGGATCACCGACAAAATCTTTCTGTACAAGTGGACGGTCTTCCACTCCGAGTATGCCTTTCATAGTGCCTGCTTCAGCTTTTTTGAGAGCTGCATTCACTTCTTCCACTGTCGTAGGTTTTGTCACAACAACTGTAAGATCCGTAATGCTTCCCGTCGGAGTCGGTACACGCAGAGAAATTCCATGAAGCTTGCCACTGAGCTCCGGAATGACTTCGCCAATTGCTTTAGCGGCTCCAGTGCTGGATGGAACAATATTGATCGCAGCAGCACGCGCTCGACGTAAATCTTTGTGAGGTAGATCAAGCAAATTTTGATCATTTGTGTAACTATGAATGGTATTCATTAGACCGTGCTCAATGCCGAATGCTTGGTGCAGGACAAGTGCCATTGGAGCGAGACAGTTTGTTGTGCAGGAAGCATTACTGATGACATGCATTGTCTTTGCATCGTATTTTTCATTGTTCACACCCATGCAAAATGTTCCATCTGCCTTGTCCTTACATGGTGCTGAGACGATGACTTTTTTGGCACCGGCCTTTAGGTGCAGTGCAGCATCGTCACGCTTCGTGAAGAAGCCCGTGCATTCAAGAACGATGTCCACCGCAAAATCTTTGTGCGGAAGCATTGCAGGGTCTTTGATAGCGGTCAGCTTTGCTTTGCCATGAGCTGTCATGAGCGTGTCACCCTCGAGAGCTACTTTCCCCTGAAATGGACCGTACGTTGAGTCAAATGAGAAGAGATGTGCAAGTGTCGCAGGCTCCGTGAGATCATTGATCAGCACAACTTTCATCTCGGGATGCTTCTCGAGAATGATACGAAGAACCTGACGTCCGATGCGGCCGAAGCCATTGATGGCGATGTTCATTGTTTGGAAGTGTAAGAAATTATTACAAGTATTATATCATAAATAAGAGCCTATTTCAGGCTACGATACGTATTTTGCATCAGAAGAGTATCTGACTCCAGAAGAGGGGATTCGCACACGACAGTGCCTCCGATCTTTCGTTTCTTGAGCACGCCAAGAAAATCCTGCCATCTGGCATCACTTTCCATGAGTGGAAGATGATGCTTTTCTCCTTTAGGTCCATACGCAATACCAGAAAAATGCATATGAACAGACTTGAGAGACGTCGCTCCAAGGTACTCTTCATATGAGTCAAACATTTCTTCCCACTCTTTCGTCGTATTCACGAGTCCGTTTGTCCTGGCATGCATGTGTGCAGGATCAATAACTGGATAGATATCGAATTCTCTGCTGATGCGCAGCACTTCTTCCAGTGTTCCAAACTGCGTCTGCTTACCCATCGTTTCCAGGCCAAGATTCACACTGGGAAAGAGCTTAAACTTATGACTCATAATGTCATCAACTGCTCTGCGAACATTATCGTACACAGTCTCGGGCGCCTGACCTAAGTTGAAAGCAGCATGAACGCAGACAGAACGAACTCCTGCAATTTCAGACATCGTAAGAGCGTCAATAATTCGCTTTTTACTTGCAGAAAGTACTGTAGTATCAGGGGAATTTAAATTGATGTAATACGGTGCATGTACGGTCAATGTGATGCCAAGTTTTTGGGCAGTAGCATTGATCTCAAGCATGCGAGACTCATTCATAGGAACGCGCTGTACCCACTCCATTTCCATCGCTCCAATGCCAAGTGCATGTGCCTGTTTCAATCCCTCCACTGTTCCTCCAGGTTTTGGCGTTGACAGTGGTACGCCAGCGACAGCGAATTGCAACATGGAGAGTAGGTTATAACGGATAGGTGATAGCGGAAAGGCTCATTTTTGCTATAACCTACCCATGTGCCCATTCACCGCGACATCATTGATCGAGTCCTGGCAACCCCGCATGGTGAGTCTGCCTACAAAGTCATTGAGCGAATTCTCGATAGCGGACATGAAGCCTGGTGGATTGGAGGAGCTGTGAGAGACATGATGCTTGGAGTGGTTCCGACGGAAATTGATATGGCAACGTCTGCGCTTCCTGCTGACATCGCAAAGCTATTTCCGAAAAGTGATATGTATGCTGCAGAGCTCGGGACGGTCATCGTTTCTCTCGGGGGTCACACATTTGAAATAACAACATTTCGTGAAGATGACGCGGCATCCGATGGTCGTCATCCAGAGTCAGTCGTGTTTGGTACGCGTGAGAACGATGCATACAGGCGAGATGCAACGATGAATGCAATGTACTGGAATCCTGTCAGTAGCGAACTTTTTGACCCATGCAACGGCGAAACTGATCTAAAGGAAAAACTTGTTCGTTTCATCGGGGATGCTGAGACGCGAATCAAGCATGACGCCCTTCGTATTCTTCGCATGATACGCTTGAGAGCACTTATTAAGGGTCAATATCACCCAGAGACGTATGCTGCACTGAAGAAAAACTGCGCGCTCGTTTCAGAGCTATCGGGGACACGTGTGTTGCAGGAGCTCGAGAAACTTCTCAGGGTTGGTAAGCCATCCATCGGACTCGAAGATTGGCTAGAAACAGGAGTACTACAGAAACTCTTTCCTGCTCTGGACGCATGCAAAGGAGTTGCACAGCCACAGCAGTACCATCACGAAGGAGACGTGTGGGAACACCTAAAAGCTTGCGCTGATGCAAGTACAGAAGACTTTGGTCCCGATGTCCGGCTCGCAGGACTTTTTCATGATGTAGGAAAAGCGACGACATTTGCCCTAAATGAACGAATCAGATTCGATCATCATGCAGAAGCATCGGCAGCCATTATCGGAAAAACATTCAAAAAACTTCAGATGCCTGCTGAGCGCATTCGTAAGCTTCAGTGGCTCATAGAACATCATATGATGATGGATGTATTCCAAAAACTTTCAGATGAACGAAAAGCACACTGGTATTTTCATCCATGGTTTCAGGAACTTCTGCAGCTTTTCTGGATTGATATTCAAGGCACAAAACCTGGTGATACGACGTTGTATGATTTCATCATTGGTGACTATAACGCATTTCTGAACGCTCACCCGCGCCCAGAGAAACCGCTTCTCTCCGGAGACGACATCATGTCTCTCGCTGGCCTCACGCCTGGTGAAGATGTCGGAAAAGCAATTCGTCTACTGAAAGATGCGCAAGTACGGAAAGAAATTACGACAAAAGAGGAAGCGAAAAAGTTTCTACAGAAAATGTTCCCTCAACCTTAAAATGTTACAGGAATTTTTACTTGTGAATCATTCTCGGGAAGACCAGATGGATTATTTTTTTTGACGATAATAAAGCCAGACGTCGCCTTCGTGGAAAACGTAATCGTGGCTGTAAAATCAACGTAGTCGATTGTCATCCATTCACCAAGAGCCTCTGCAGGAGCCACTGCGATAATATTATCGTTTGTGTCGGTGATGACTATTGGCAGTGAACCCTCAAAGAACCAAGAGCCACGAGCTTTGCCTTGTACGATAAGTGGACTTTTGACAATTGATCCAACAATCGGCGCTGTCACGATGACATCTTTGCCTTCCGCAACAGCAGACGATGATGAACTCATGCTGGAGGAAGAAGCTGAGGATGAAGTAGTCGGATCACTTGTTGAAACAGATCCACACGACGCGAGAGAAGCGGCGAGAAATGAAACGAGAATGAATCTTGAAGGCAGTATCATGACTTCATTATCCTTACTATCCAGATCCGGTCAATGAAGAGAGTCAAAAGCCACTGGCGAGCGTGTCTAGCGGCTGGTAAAATCCAAGTTCAATGATTGAACTTTTAGTGCTTGCAGCAACGTTTACGTGTGTTTCAGGCGTCCTTGCAATGATCGATGCCGCGATACTCAGCGTCCATCATGCTGAAGTAGAAGTGATGATTGCAAAGAAACGTTGGGGGGCGCGTGAGCTTAAGTTACTCTTACGCCATACGACGCGTGCCATCATCGTCATTGTCATCCTGACAAACATTACAAACATTCTCGGACCTATTCTCGTTGGGCGTAAAGCAGTTGATCTCTTTGGTAGCCAGGCTATTGGAGTTGTTACGGCTCTTCTTACTTTTGTGACGATCATCTTTTCGGAAATAATTCCTAAGTCTATTGGTTCGCACTATGCCCCTCGTATTGCGCGAATCATTGCACCTGTTCTTCTCGCACTTGTGATTATTCTTTTTCCTGCAGTCATTGTTCTTGAGCGCATAACGCGCATGTTTAGGTCAGGTAAGCGCAAAGTAGGTACGGAGGATCAAATCCGCGCACTTGCAAACCTCGGTGGTGGCGCAGGGCACATTGATTCAGATGAACGCGAGCTCATTCATCGGGCATTTGTGCTCAATGACCGAACGGCTGGCGACATTATGACTCCGGCATCTAGCATTGTCTTCATTCAGAAAGGACGCAGCATCCGTCAGGCCGCTAAAATTATTTTTGAATATTCCTATTCTCGCTATCCGGTTATCGGCCAATCACTTGATGACGTTTATGGCTATATACTTAGTCACGATACTCTGGAGATGCTCGCAGACGGCAAGGATGGACTACCGCTGAGTGAAATTGTTCGACCTGTACCAAATGTTGAATCTACGATGAAATGTGATGATCTTCTTAATGCCTTACGTAAAACGGACTGTCACATCGCTATCGTGAGGTCTCAAGGTAAAACCGTTGGTCTTGTGACGCTAGAAGACGTTCTTGAAGAACTTGTTGGTGAGATCAATGATGAAGGGGATAAAGAGGAAGTAGAATAAAGGTTCAGCATTCTACATATCTCTAAAATACTTTTTAGTCTTTGGTCTGCGGTGCGGACACCCTGGCCAACAGCATGGCCTGCGTTGTCCCATGAGGAGCTCTGCACGTAGTCGCTGTATATGATTTTTTCGTGTGTCGGATTTCTTCACAATAGTAATCCAGCAGATCCACTCGTTACGGGCTAGAGGTGTGAGGCTGTTCCATTTTTCAAGCACTTCCGATTGAGAAAGCAATACTTCCCTCAGATCGGCCGGGACTGTATGAACAACGCCAGTTGCGACTGAATACTTCATCATATCTCTTCTTCAGAGTATTGTGTTTTTGGACCAAAGCCAACACATCTTTCATCTAAGATTTAGCTGCTTTCATCGGAAAGGCTTTTCTGATTATTTATGACAGTGATTACGTCATAAAATTTCTTTCTAGTCTCATGATTCCACCTTGAGAGTCATGTCGTATTTTGCTGAGTGAGTTATCTTTTCCCCAACGAATGTCCATGTGTTCACTGCCAATACCGAGTCCTTTTTGCAGAGATGCAATGAGAATCCTTCTTTGCTGAAGCTCCAACTCCATACTTCTCATCCGCCTAGGTCTGGCTCGATGTATTGTTTGAAGCGAAATGCCACCTACGCAGATTTTTCGAATAGATTTTCCATAGTCATCGCGAACCGTTTGGATGAACGCATCGAGGAGATCAGAACTTGTAGAATTTTTATGAGAGGCTAGCTGGTCAATCTTGTAGTGATGAAAGATGTAGGCATCATTGCCTTCCGATGGCTGAACACCTACAAGGCCGCAAACGAATGCCCAATCGCTATCCACTTTCTTTCCATTCTCAATCTTGCAGTAAGGTTGGTTAAAGTAATCCAGCTTTTCCCACTCATTTTCCTCAATGCTCATATAGAGATTATACTATATAATGCTATTTAAGCAAATTAAGCAATATTTTGGTGGGCCAGGGGGGATTTGAACCACCGACCCCAGGTTTATAAGTCCTGTGCTCTAACCAACTGAGCTACTGGCCCGCATGAAAAATAGTAAAGAACTAACTCAATAGTAGTATAGCGAAGTTGCAAACTGC
>CAZFCB010000033.1:0-6643 GCA_964517585.1 uncultured Candidatus Peribacteria bacterium
GTAGCTCGTGGCAATTGGCAATTGGCATTTGGCACAGGAGCGGTTCCAGAGGGTGCGGGGGTTACGGCGTTGCATGCGTGCTGCATGCCTTTCTTCTGGTGAAATACTCGGGATAGGAAGATGCATAGTCCGATAGAATCGCAATTCTTGCGGGATCACTTTATATGGCTTGCCGCTCACGCTGCACGTAAGGATATGTTTCGTAATATCATCGGAGACGTCATCAATAGTGGTGGGGATTTTATAATGTGGACCGAGATACTGTTCTTTTTTCTGATAGTCTTCGTACCACGACCATCCACGTTCAAGGACGGCATCTTTACTGAGAGGATGCTCTACCGCAGCGACGGTTTCATTGTAGCCAAACGGCGACATTGCTGGCGGAAAATATTGTCCCCATTCACCTGTTTTCTGCATGTGCTCAATGATGGCTGCAACTGTTATTGCGTACTCTTTCTCCGTGTATTGCTTATTGAAAATGCAGAACCGATGTTTCTTCATGCCAATGCAGCCAAAGAGCTGGGAACTATTGAAACAACTTGTGACGTACAGAGAATCTGTAACGTACCATGCAAGATTGGCGCAGAGAACATTGTAATTTTTTTCAAGATTTGAACAGTTCCACTGTAATTCACAGTTATCGAAAAAGTTGCAGTCTCCACAAGAGAGGTTTCCTTCACCGATGAAACAATGAGCCATATTCTGCGAATTCTTTACCGTGAAACACTCTCGGCAGGCCTGTGAGTCTACAATGTTATCGCCAGTACATCCTTCTGCGTTTAGGAGACGAAGGTTTCTGACTGGTGTAGACCTAAGAAGTTGTTTGAGTTTTTCGTTTGCGCCTTGGACATCTGTAGAGAGCGTGGATACTTTCTCGTTGTATTCCTCCGGTGAGTATTGCTCATTGAAGATGCAGTGCGATTTTTGACGTAGTCCAATGCAGCCAAAGCAATTTGTGCAGCTGACACAATCTGAACATCGCACGAGACTGGATGAATCATGACAGTGGTCGCAAAACGTCGATTGGTACAAATTCTTACACTCACTACATTCATAGCAGAGTTCACACCGATAGAGATCGTAGCAATCGAGCACATCCTTGGAATAGAACACGCGGTACGAGTAGTAACAATCTTCAGCGCCAAGACCGCCGACGACCATGTAGCAATTTTTATTCTCTGCGGAGTAATTTGTGTAATCGCAGTTATCACTCTTCGCATTATGAATAGACATTCGTGGCACGGAGATACTTAACTCCTGCCATTGCTCGAAGAATGGTCGTGAGAAATCAAAGTCACGACCGAATGCGAGCGGATCAAATTGATCACTCCACCACACACTTTGTTCGTAAACGGTATGCTTCTTCTCGGGAGAGTACACAGACACCATTTGTCGTCCTGTGAGGTCGCATTTTCTGTGATACAGATGCCATTCGTTACGAAATGACAGACGATGTTGTTCCCTGCAGACAGGACACAATGTCGGTGGTGGAATTGCATACTTCTTTCCGCCAAATTCCGGTGATACTTTTTCATAAAATTCTAGATCACTGTTCGTGATCTCAAATTCCGCCGAACATTGGGTGCAGGATTTTTTCATAGAGAGCGGGTCTACTGACCCGCGTTGGGTTAGTAAACAGTGGAAAGATAACATTCCTCGCAATACACAGTCTCTGGCCTCTCAGGAGAGTAGCTCGTAGCAATTTGCTTTTGGCATTTGGCACACTCGCGGTTCCAGAGGGTGCGGGGGTTACGGAGAGCCATGCGTTCTTTGTGTCGTTGGCTAGGGCATTTCCGAGAAATAGGAACATTCATCTCACGATAAAATTTCAACTCTTGAGGAATGATTTTGTACGGTTGCTTTGTCACTTCGCACAGAAGAATCGCACGTAAAATTTCATCGGAAACATTAGAAATATCATCGGGTATGTCATGCACTGGGCCAAGATATTGTTCTTCTTTTTCCGATTCGTTACTCCAATTCCACCCATATTTTCTTACATCAGAAGGGATCATTGGAAAGTATTCATTGGCGACAGTTTCATTGTATCCAAATGGACTAATGGAAGGAGAGAAAAATTCCCCCCAATCCTTGCTGCCCCTCATTTTTTCGATGATCAGAGGAACGAGTTTCTCGTACTCAGGTTTTGAGTATTGCTTGTTAAGGATGCAGTATTCTGCGTGTCGCAGACCAATACAACCAAAGCAATTCTTTGATGCAAAACATTCATAACAGTACAGGAGATCAGAGCTGCCGCCCCAGCAAAGTTTAGAAAAAAGAACTTGCATGACAGTATGGCCAACACCCTCACATTCGTAGAGCAACTCGTTAGACCCTGAGGCTCCGTAATGCGAAATATCGTATGCATCCTTCATGTATTGACCCGAAACACACCACTTGCAGTCTTCCATATATTCGACATCGAATGACTCGTGAGTATTTTTGCAGTGCAGTATGTGATCACCGGAGACAGACTCATTTTGAGTTCCAATGTAATATTTTCTTGGGTAACGCAGAATAAATTCCTGCACTACTTTTGCTGCCGTTTGTAGCAAGGAATGGCTTCCAAGAGACATTTCTGATAATTTTTTTTCGTATTCTTCTTTTGTGAATTGCTCATTAAAAATAGAGAATTCTTTATTACGAAGACCCACGCATCCAAAACAGTTTCGGCAACCCACACAGTCAATTAAATACAAACTGTCCGAGCACGAGATACAGTCCCTGCATGATCGGCAACGATATGCACCATCACAATGAATGCATTCGTAAGAAAGTTCACTGCGCACAGTATAACTGCAATCTAGGCAATTTTTAGACTCATTTACAAATGTTCCATACAGACAGTCTTCATCTCTATTCGATGAAAAAATCAAATAGCAGTTTTTATTATTTGAGGCACAATTTGTGTATTGAGAGTTGATATTTTCGCCCTGCTGAACACGTGCCATCTTTGGCACAACATTCATGAGTTCTTTAAATTGCTCCGTAAAAGTTTGCGAGGGATTATACTCTCGTCCAAAATCTAGCGCTGACCAAGAGTCTTTCCACCACTCTTCGTTGTCGTAGACAGGGAAAGGCGCAGATGCTGCGTACATCGATATAATACTTTTTCCTGTCTTACTGCATGAACGGTGATGAAGACTCCGCTCATTTCGGAAGGAGAGTCTCCGTTGCATTCGGCATTCCGGACATAACGTCGGCGGAGGAATTAACTCTTTCTTTCCGTTGAACACGGGGGATACTTTTTCATAGAACACGAGGTCATTCTGCGTAATCTCAAACTCCGCCGAACACTGTGCACAAGATTTTTTCATACAAAAAATAGAAGGGGCAAAGGGGGTATTCTTTCCGATTTTCTGTGTAGCATCATTCTCTCACTTGGAGCAAAATATGTCCAACATGCAAAAATGTATATAAAGTATTTTGCTTATAATAAGCCAAAAAACACGTATAAAATACTGTAGAAAATTATCTACAACATCGTTGACTTTTCATGATGAACAGTTAATATTTGGGCAATAAAGTCTTTTGATAATGAGACTCTACATTCTCAGAGATTCCGAATAGCATTCAGCTACCAGCTAACTGCCACAAGCCAATTGCCAATTGCCAACTGCTACTCATGCTGACCGAGCTCACAAAAATCGGCCTAACGGATGAAGAAGCTCGTGTGTACCTCGCGTGCCTGGAAGTGAGCGGCGGCCCTGTGTCAGTCATTGCGAGGAAAGCTGGTGTGCAGCGAGTCAGCTGCTATTACACCATCGAGAACCTCCTCAAGAAAAGACTGCTCTCACAGTACAACAGAAACGGTGTGAAACATTTTGCGCCAGAGCCGCCAGAGCAACTTCTCAAACTTGCAGAAGAGAAGATCAATCTCACCAAGAGTTTGATGCCGGAACTCAAATCTCTTATTGGCCAGTCGGCATTCAAACCGAAGATTCGTTTTTACGAAGGACTCGATGGCGTCGAAAAAGTGTTCACGGAGTCGCTCACGGCAAAGAAGGAAATTCTCGGTTACACAAACTTGAAATTAGCCACGGAGTTTTTTCCGGCATTTTTTCGTGACTACACACATCAAAAGCTCAAGAAGAAGATTAAAACGCGTTACCTCTCACCAACGACAGTTGAGACAGTGCACGTCCTTGATGCATTCTTACCGAAAGAATACGATCGCAACCTCATCGAGATACTGCTCGTCAATCGTGATCAATTCCTCTTCGAGAACGAAGTCCTCATCTTCGGGAATTCTGTTGGTATTGTGTCTCTGAACCAAGATGAGCTGCTTGGCTTGATCGTCGAGAGTCCAACATTTGCTCGCACCATGAAAGCGGTGTTTGATTTGGCATGGTTAGGTGCAACGGCATTCGTTGCACGGTAGTGTTCCACTTTCTTTTGACGCAAAAGAAAGTGGAGAAAGAAAACAGTCGCTCTGGAAAAATATCCTGCGCATCAATCGCTCGTCGCTAGAAAAGCGCAAACTCCCCCGCAGCGCGTGAGCGCGTGCGGGGTCAAACATGCGCTTTTCTTACGCTCCATTCGCGAAGATGCGCCACGGAATTTTTCCAAGGCGACCTTTTCCATCGGAGCTTTCTGTTATGAACACCACCGAGAAATATTGAAGAGACACTACCATCTGACGGACGTTTCCTTTCCTTGGGCATATGTCTGATGAACCTACCACGTATATCAAGTACCTTGGCGAGTTACAGCGCGAGGGTATGGGGGTTTGGGGGATCTAGGGAATCCCACAAGAGGACTGCGCAACAAGCCTTTCGCTTCGCTTAAGAGCTTGTCGCTGGGAGCCGCCGCCGAGGTTCCCTGGTTCCCCAAAGAAGAAGTCTCAAACAGCATCAATGATCGTCATTGGAATCCTGCTTCATTCATATAGCTTCGCCTTTTCTCGTGCCGATGACCATCTCATAAAATCGCTCCAGCGCCAGACAGAGTTTTTGCCTAGCCTCTGCGAAATTCGATACGATCTATTGAAATGATCCCTTCTCCTTTCCACGGCATCTTCTCGGCTGCGGTCAATGCTGGAAAATCTGATGCGGTTTCTCGCATGAAAATGCAGGATGAATCCGTGCAACAGGAACAGCCGATTCCCGTGAAGCAACCTGCAAAACAAACCGGAGTAGGACAAGTCGCACTCGATATTTTCGAGTATGAAAATTATTATATTTTAAAAGCTCCCATCGCAGGTGTTCGTCTCTCTGACATCGATATCGATATTCAAGACAGTACGATCATCATTCGTGGCGCGCGGCGTCAGACAGATACGATTCCGGACGATCAGTACTACATCAAAGAATGTTTCTGGGGTGACTTTGAACGCAAGGTCACACTCCCCTGCGCCATTGACCCACGCAAAGTGAAGGCGACGTTCAATAAAGAATGCATCCTGAAAATTCTTGTTCCGAAAGAAGAGAAGATCAAAATTATTAGAATAAACGACTGACACGACCGAATATCGAATATGGAATAGAGAATATCGTGTACGATGTTCGGCGTTTACATTTGTTATCCGATATTCGGCCTTCGATATTCGTCACCCCCATTTGCTATGAGAACCATCAGTTTCATTATCATGTGTTACTTTCTCGCGGCTTGCAGTGGTAATCCTTCTCAAGCTGCTACAGATTACGCGCTTGCGATGGCGCACATGCACGGAAGCGGTGTGGCGAAGGATGAAGAAAAAGGGCTGTCGTACCTCACGCGTGCTGCCAAAGCGGGTAATGCAGATGCAGAACTTGCGATGGGATACTTTTCCCTGAAGGGGAATGGCGGGATGAAGCAGGATGAAACCAAGGCAGTAGAATATTTCACGAAATCCGCGGAGCACGGCAACAGAGATGCACAGTACAACGTCGGCCTTGCATACGCTCGTGGCCAGGGCGTCCTCAAAGATTTTAAGAAAGCATATGGATGGTTTGAGAAAGCGGCATACCAAAACGACGCTGGAGCGCAGTACAATCTTGGCGTCATGACGATCAACGGTGAGGGTGTGACAGCTGATCCGCTCACTGCCTATGTTTGGTTCAGGCTCGCGAAAGAAAACGCGTACGATGGCGCTGAGGAAGGCATGGAAAGTGCAAAAGCTGCGTTGACGGAGGATCAGATGGAAGAGGCAGAGCAAGCCTATGCAGAAATTTCACAGAAGATCACAAAGAAAGCACAGCCAAAAAGTGAAGGCAATCCGCCGTTATAAACTGAGGAATCTTTACGATGCGAAATCTGACGTTTTTTGAAGTGAAAGATTCCCCGGAACCACGCACGAGGCGCGGCTCCGGGGATAGGTGTGGGGTGTCAGTTCGTCGGAGTGACGAACTTGTTCATTGAGCTGCAGCCAGTACGGGTTGGCGAGACGCCAACTTGCGCCGATGCTTGATTTCCCTCCGTACGGCGCGAAGCAAGCCACGATCATCGTGGCTTAAATGGTCTTTCCGCGCTAGACGCGTTTGCTCGCCTTCGAGCTTGCTTAAGCTAGCATCGTGAACATTTCGACTCTTCATACAAGGAACCTCCGAGATTAGCTGACACTATCGTGCCGGTTTGCCCCCTTCCAAGGGAGTAATTTGAACCGAGACACGATCCTGCGCTTTCTTGTTCTCGAACGAGAGCAGAAACGACAGGTTTCGAATCG
>CAZFCB010000033.1:6743-13216 GCA_964517585.1 uncultured Candidatus Peribacteria bacterium
TGGGGAGGGTGCGCTTTTCGGATCAAGTCTGTTACAGCGCGCCCTTCCCCTGAATCCAGGAGAACGTGCAGAGCGTGCGGCGAATGAAGGAGAGGTGCATTCTACGGATATCATAAGTACTGTTCTGTTGTCGTCAAGTTATTTGTGCTTTCTCCTTGAACTTCGGCTCAGGCTTGAGGACACTTCGTGCGTGCACACACTCCTCATTGATAACACTGATTCCTTCACGTGGAACCTGGCGCAGCAAATTCGTTCACTCGGTACAGCGTGCGACGTTGTATCGCGTACCGAGATCACAATAAGCGACATCAAAAAAATGAAACCTGATCGCATTATTCTTTCGCCCGGTCCCGGTGGCCCATCGGACGCGAAAGTATCATGTCATGTTCTTCAGAAACTTTCCAGCGAGGTACCGATTTTAGGCGTGTGCCTCGGACATCAGTGCATGGCGCATATCTTTGGCGGTGCAAGTTACGTGGGTCGAGCAAAAAACATCATGCACGGCAAAACGAGCGCAATCAGCCATACGAAGGAAAGCATCTTTCAGGGCATCCCATCGCCGTTTACTGCTGCAAGGTACCATTCGCTGATTGTAGGGAAACTGCCGAAAGATTTTGAGCCTCTCGCGTGGACTGGCAGCGGCGTGAAACGAGAAATCATGGCAATGAAACATGTCATCTATCCTCTTTTCGGTGTGCAGTTTCATCCGGAATCTTTTCTCACACAGCACGGACACACGCTCATGAAAAATTTTCTCAACGGAACATGGTAGAAAAAAAGATCACTCTCGCAGGCTTTCATCCGCTCCGGTTTTTTTCGAAACTTGGGACGACGGAAAAAAATGCGGCATTCTTTACGAGTGGAGAGTGGAACATTCTTGCGTGGAATCCTGCAAAAACTATCACCGGTACAGATGCCTTGGTTTTTGAAGAACTCAAAAAACTTCCGATCAAAAAATCCGACGTACCCTTCGCGGGAGGAGCAGTAGGCTACTGTAGCTATGAACTTGGATGCATGCTTCAGGGTGTGCGATCCAGACACAAATCTCGGCTTCCTCTTGCGGTGTTCCATGTGTATGACTCTGCGCTTCTCTGGAACGGAAAAGACACGTTCATCATCGGAGATGATCGTTTCCGAAGAGAAGTCGAAACACTTCACGCTCGTCCATTCATCGATGCCTGCATTCCTCCTATTGTCTGGACATCATCAGTGAGCAAGAGCGTCTACCGAAAGAAATTTATTGCAGCGATGAACGGCATCCGGAACGGAGACTTCTACCAGCTGAACGTATCGTACCCTTTCACTGCACAGTCAGACGTGGAATCTCGCAGGCTTTTCTCTGCCTATACGGAGCATCATCCTGCACTGTGTGCGTCATATTTTGAACATCAGGGTACTGCAATTATTTCATTGTCTCCCGAACGGTTTGTGACGATACGAGACGGCGTGATACACACGAGTCCAATCAAGGGCACGCGTCCGCGTGGGGTCACTCCTGCAAAAGACATACGGCAAGCGCAGGAGCTTCTTTCGAGTACGAAAGAAGAGGCAGAACTCAATATGATCACTGATCTTCTCCGTAACGACGTTGGCAAAGTGTCAGAAACAGGAACGGTAAAAGTTTTGGAGCATCGTGCGCTCCAGAAAAATCCTTCCGTCTGGCATACGTACTCTGTTGTGTGCGGTACGCTTGGAAAAAATCTCCATCCCGTCGATGCATTTGCTTCGATGTTTCCGGGAGGCTCAGTCACCGGATGCCCCAAAGTTGCTGCGATGAAGGAGATTGATCAACTCGAGGATCAGTCTCGTGGTGCGTATTGCGGATCGATGCTGATGGTCAGTACCTCAGGTTTTCTCGACAGTACAATTCTTATTCGAACGATCGTGCAGCAGAAAAAATCACTCACACTCGGTATGGGCGGGGGAATTGTTGCGGATTCAGATTGCTTCAGTGAATTTGATGAGACACGAAAAAAAGCACAGTCATTTCTCACTTTTTCACAATTGTTTTCTCCTCGATATTTCCGTGGCCCCCGAGAAATTTCCTCAGATGCTGTTGCCGAACTCTTTGATCCAGCGAATCCAAAAATTCGTGGAGTGTTTGAGACAATGCGTGCGGACGGCGGGAAAATCCATGATGTACGTGCTCACCTGAAACGACTTCGCTCGTCTGCGGCACTTTTAAACATCACAATCCCACCTGTGTCACGACTTGCCGCTGCTCTTCGCTCTGCAGTGAAAAAAAGTGCGGCATGTTCTCTGCGCGTGAAGATCATCTGTACGACGAAAGACACCCTCATCGAAACACGAGTGCTCACGGATGATCCAGCACGGAAAAATGGCATCGCGGTTACTATTCTTCCGCTTGATCGAGCCCTGACAGAAGCCAAATCTTTACCATACCACCGTGAATATTATGCGCATACAAAAGCCTTAGAAAAAGGTTTCCACGAAGCCCTGCTTGTCCGATCAGACGGTAGCATCGGTGAGGGTGCGTACAGCAATGTGTTCTTCGTAAAAGATGAAACGCTTTGGACAGCTGATACAGACATTCTCTTCGGCATCACACGGCAGACCGTGATTCGTTGTGCGAAGCGACAGAAGATTCCAGTGCGCTACGTTTCCTTGCAGGAAACAGATCTCTGGCATGCGGAAGAAATATTTATCACAAGTTCGCTCCATGGCATCACGCCTGTGGTCCGACTGTGTACTGAACCAGTGGGCGACGGTACGCCAGGGAAGATCACTCGCGCACTCCAGAAGTCATGTGCCACACAACGGAGTCGCTAAACGTGCTACACTACATCTATGAAGGTTACCCAAGCCATTCTGCCGGTTGCCGGGTTCGGCACGCGCTTCCTGCCGTGGACGAAAGTTGTGCCGAAAGAATTGCTGCCCATCGGCAGCAAGCCCATCATTGCAGTGCTGGTCGATGAATGTATCAGTGTTGGCATTCACGATATTTGTTTCGTGATCAGTCGAGGAAAAGAAGCAATACCTCAATATTTCTACGCGCAGCCAGAACTGGAACGAGAATTGGAGAGACGCGGCAAACTCCACATGCTCGAAGAACTGACGAAGTACAACCAGATTCGTTTCCATGTTGCGTACCAAGAAGAGATGAAAGGCGATGGCCATGCCATTTTGCAGGCGCGTGACTGGGTGGAGACTGACGCAATTGCTATTCTCTTCGGTGATGACATCATCCATGGAGAGAAAAATGGCCTACAGCAGCTCACGGAGGCATGGAAGAACATCGACAGTAAAAAGGAAACAGCCATGCTGTGCTTGCAAGATGTGGAAAGAAAACTCGTCAGTAAGTACGGCATCGTCGACATTGTTCCGGACAATCACAAGTCACGCATGCGCAAAATAAAAGGACTCGTCGAGAAGCCGAAGCCAGAAGATGCACCGAGCACGCTCGGCATCGTTGGTAAGTACATCATCCCTCGTTCGACCATCGAACAATTGAACCGCACCGAAAGTGGACATCATGACAAAGAAATCAGACTCATCGATGCACTCAAAGAACAACTGAAAGCGATTGATATCTATGGGTATGAATTTGAAGGCCGTAGATTTGATACGGGGACGCCGGAAGGGTACACAGAGGCGGTGAAGGAGTTGGGTTGACCTGCAGAGTGCTCTAGATCCTGCTAGGATTGGCATACAAAGATGGCACGTCCTATGTCACAAGCTCCGGGCACAACTACTTCTTTCGCATCTTGGATGCGTTTACTCACTTTAGCGAGCCCCTCGAAGAACAATGACGATCTACTCCTTACGTATTTCCTGCGAGAGTGTGGATCAGATCCTACGGCACTTTCAGCGTTTATCCGTAAGCTGAAAGTAGATTGGCGAAACATTCCTCCTCGTAAGCGTATGGCAATCGCAGTGCAGTACTTGCGTGTACTGTCACCACTCTGCGAAAGATTTGGCCTTTTTGCTGAACGGCAAGCAATGGATGATATGTGCTTCAAGACAGTTGATCCTAAAAATTATGCACAGACGAATGCCTTACTTTCCAAGTATCGAAAAAAATCACAGAGTACCGTAAAAAAAGTGATTCATGCTTTCAGTATGTTACTGAAGGAGCATGGATATGAGTCTGAGATCTCCGGTCGCTACAAACAGCTCTATAGTATCCATAAGAAGCTCCAGACCAAGAAATATACGTCCGTACTCAATTTACAAGATATTTTTGCGTTTCGTATCATCCTCGAAAAGAATGATGCTCAAGTCTGTTTCGATGTACTCAACCTTCTTCATGATACATATTCTCCCGTAACGGAACGTTTCAAGGATTACGTTTCAATTCCGAAAGTAAACGGCTACCAGAGTATTCATACTGTCCTTAATAATGTCTTACCAGCACTCGATCTCCCCATGGAGGTACAGATTCGCACTCGTGCTATGGATGAATTTGCTGAGCACGGTTTGGCATCTCATTGGCTTTACAGCAGAAATAAGAGAACTCAACTCCTCAGTACGCAAGAACATCGTCTGCTCGCACACTATCGGTCTCTCGCCGTTGATCTTTCCGGTGAACAGCGGATGATCTATTGCCTCGCTCCTGATGGACGTCTTCTCGAGCTCTCTGAAGGGTCTACGCTGGAAGATTTTGCCTATCGGATTCATACCGAACTTGGCAAAATGGCTATTGGCGGCGAAGTGAATGATCGGCAAGCAAGCGTCAGTCATGTATTACATCACGGAGACCAAGTTCGTGTTTTGACATCTTCAAAGACACCTACCACCCATGCAAAACGATACTGATGCTCTCCATCGGCGACTCATTGAGACCATGAATGAGGCGGTATGGGTGGGAGACAAACACGAGCGAACTATCTACGCAAATCCAAAATTTTGCCAGATTCTTGGATATACACTTGAGGAAATTCTTGGCAAAAAATCCTACGATTTCTGGGACGAGGAAAGCGCTTCACGCGTGAAAAAAGCCAATTTTTCAGATCGTAAGAAAGGTATTGTGAGTAGTTACGAAGGCAATCTACTCGCGAAGTCTGGCGAACGTATCCCTGTCTTGCTCTCCGGAACACCGCTTCCCGATGGAGGAACGATCGGTATCATGACTGATTTGCGTGAGTTGAAGAGTCGAGAGTCTGTGTATCGGCGGCTTGTAGAGCACATGAATGAAGCTGTATGGATGGGCGACAAGCAAGAACGCACAGTCTATGCCAACCCAAAATTTTGTCAGTTAATGGGATACAGCCTAGAGGAAATGATGGGAAAGGAATCTTACTATTTCTGGGACAAGGAAAGCTCTCGTCGCGTGAAACAAGTGAATACAACAGAACGAAAAAAAGGCATTGCTAGTAGTTATGAGGGGACGCTTGTGACGAAGTCTGGTGCGCTGATTCCCGTACTGCTCTCAGGAACACCCCTCCCTGATGGGGGAACGATCGGTATTATGACTGACTTACGGGAAATTAGAGCAAGCGAACGTCAAGGACGATTACTGAGTAGCGCCATCCAGCATACCCTCGATGCCATCATTATTCTTCATCCAGATGGCACTATTGCTTCTTGGAACAAAGGCGCAAAAGTAACGTTTGGGTATGCAGCAGACAAGGTGATTGGAACGTCGGTTCGTAAACTATTTCCTCAAGAGAAAATTGTAGAACTTCTCACGGATTCGGATAAAACGATGAATATCGAACTGAAGGGGCGTCATAAAGGTGGGGTCATTGTGACACTCTCTGCGACACTGACTCCGGTGTACGATGACGATAAGTCTGGACACTGGCTTCTTATTGCAAGAGACATCACGTCCCAGCGAAGTTTCGAAGAAGAACTCTCAAGTAGGTATCAGAAACTGCGAGATGCATACAACAAATTTGGCATAGCTCGTCGTCAGATGGACTATGTCCATGAGCTTATTCAATTGTCATTTGAAACGAGTCGTCCTCAGCTCATTACAGATTTCGTCGCGAACGCATGCGTCATGCTTACGAAAGTTGATGCATGCTCATTACGTCTTTTTGATCCAAAAACAAAAATGTTAACAATGATGTCTTCCTTTGGTTTAAGTGACGACTGGAATGGGAAGCGCGTCATCTCACTCCAAGAGAGCCTGCTACGCCGTGCATACGAACAACGTTCTGCACTGACCATTGTCGACATTGCATCAGAATATTCATATCACTCACGAAATCTGGCACGAAAAAGTAACCTGACATCGCTCATGGTGATTCCGCTGACGTATCGTGATGAATTACTTGGAGGGATCACGCTGTACGTTGGTCCAGACAAAAAACTTGAGATTTTTGAAAACGAATTCATTGAAAAATTTGCGCAGATTATCGCTCTCGTGCTCAAGACTGTTAGCGCAAATTCTGTCGTAACTCGCTAAGTTGGTGATGGAGCGCATTTACAAGAATTTCGGTGCCAGCATCGCCTTTAATCTGTGCTCGTCCAGAGTTAAAGTTATTCCTCAGGTCTTCCGGATCACAGTC
>CAZFCB010000034.1:0-13180 GCA_964517585.1 uncultured Candidatus Peribacteria bacterium
AAAAAAGAGTAAGCGAGTAGAAGGTAGAAGGTAATAAAATTATTTTCTACCAACTACTCGCTACCTTCTTCCACCTCCCCCTATCCTCTTCACCTCAAACTACCTATTCTTCTTTCCATGGACGCCTGCACCATCATCACAGGTAACTTCCTTGCCTCTGCACGTACGCTCGTAGAGTCCTATAGGAAGTATCATTCCGGAGGGCGGTTCTTCGTACTCATTATTGATGAGCCAGACGGATGTGATCTCACGAAAGAAAATTTCACGGTGATCCAAGCGAGTGAACTTGGCATTGTGGATTTCCCAGCGCTCTCCATGCTCTATGGAGCATACGAACTCAGTATGGCACTGAGACCGGTTTTCCTTCTGCATCTTCAGGAACAATATGGATCGATGAAAACAGTATTTCTCGACTCGGATCTTTTCTTCACAGGTAGCCTAGAACAAGCAGATGCGCTCCTTGATCATCACTCTATTCTTCTGACGCCGAGTTTCTTCAGTCCAATCCCCGAAGACGGATACTTTCCGAGCGACCGAGATTTTTTGGCAGCTGGCATCTTCAATGGAGGATTCTTTGCGTGTAAACAGTGTAATGAAACTCGCCGCATTCTTCTGTGGCTTTCTGAACGCCTTAGAAAATATGCATTTTACCGACCTGAGGAATCCATGTTTGGAGACCAAAAGTGGCTCGACCTTCTTCCTGCTGTCACCACTGAGCTACATATTCTCAGGCATCTCGGATACAACGTGTCCCACTGGAACCTGCATGAACGCGCACTGACTGAAAAAAATGGTCGGCTCTACGCAAACGCAGAACCACTTATTTTCTATCACTTCAGCGGATTCAAACCATCGACAAACCCCGTACTGTCTTGCCATCAAAACCGCTTCTCATTGGAAACATTGCCTGAGCTCAAGGCACTCGTACATGAATATAATGCCGCACTGATGCGCAATGGTTATGACAAGATCAGTCAACGTCCGTACTCGTTTGGATCATGTGCACATGGCACCTGCATCAGTCCGATTATTCGACGCGTGTATGAATGCATCGGAGGTGCAGAAAAATTTCCAAACCCTTGGAGTGTAGACTCTGGTTCGTTCTATGAATGGCTCATTGCAAACGAAAACCTCTTCGGATCACACACTGGAATAACGAATCTACATCGGATGATTTGGCGACTTTCTACGGAAGCTCAGGCCGCCTTTCCAAAACCAGAGTCACGAGACATAGCAGGGTTCAGTGGATGGATTCTCCGTGACAGAGCACGAGAGCTGAACCTTGATCCGGTATTCACACAGAGCCTGAAGAAATATGTACAAGAAGAAAAACGAACGAGCGAGAAACAATGGAAACTGTTGCTAAGGAAACGGCATACGTGTGAGGCGTACCAACAATTCACGCGAATCGTGAAACGCATCATCGGACGTCGGCTGTATAACAGATGGAAACCACAACGTAATCCTGCTGACATTTTGCGATACACCATGCATCTTGATGGTCAGTACGTACGAACCGAAGGAGTCAATCTTCTCTCGAGCATGAGCGGTAAAACGGGTATTGCTGAAGGAGCGAGAGGACTTGCGGAAGCTCTGCGATCCGCAGGAATTCCGATGCGTCATATTGATTCTCGAGCGACGCCAGGAAGACAACTTCGTGCTGTCACTCGTGAAAACGAACGCATATACGATACGACTCTCGTTGTCGGTGGGTTAGAAGAAATCAGGATGTCCCAGAGAGAAGAACGAGGCCGAATTATTGGATACATTCCGTGGGAACTGTGTGCCTTTCCTCATGCCTATAGAAAACTTCTCGAAACATTCGATGAAGTATGGACGCTCAGTCGGTTTTCCGCCGAGGCTCTCTCAGGCGGCCTGAGCATTCCGGTGATCCGCATGCCTCTTGCAGTTGACGTACAAAACTATTCAAACAAACAAAGGGCAGACTTTGGCATTCCAAGAAACGCATATGTCTTTCTGTTCACATTCGATTTTCACAGTGCGATGGAGCGAAAGAATCCGGAAGGATTGATCAAAAGTTTTGTACAATCTTTTGCGCACAATAAAAACATTTTTCTCGTCATTCATGGCGTACACAGTTCAGACTTTCCAAGCGATGTATCGATACTTAAATCCACGATAGATGGATATGATAATATCATGCTGCATACACACTACGTGTCGCGACCCGATCTTCTGGCACTCCTACGATGCGCTGACTGCTTTGTGTCATTGCACCGTTCGGAAGGATTCGGTCTCGCTATCGCAGAATCCATGGCGCTTGGCATTCCCGTGATTGCCACAGACTACGGCGGCAGCACAGATTTTCTGACGAATGAAACAGGATATCCGGTACCGTACTCGCTCACGACACTCAATAAGAATATTGGACCATATCCTGCTGGAGCGCTTTGGGCAGAACCAGATACTGATCATGCTTCAGAGCTCATGAGAAAAATAATCGAGAATCCCGAGGAAGTTACGGCAAAAGCACATACGGCAAAAAAGCTCATGCAAACGGAATACTCCTTGCAAGCAATCGGGCAGCGTATGAAAGAGCGTCTTCTTATTTTGAGAGACGCTCCAACGTCATCGAAGAGATCATCACCCTAGAAGGGTGCCGTCATTCTGTCCGTTCGAGTAGCCTTTGCGGAACAAAGGCGTATGGAGAACGTAACGGAATAATACCTCTCGATACGCTCTGCAGCGGCTGAGCTACTCGAAGTGACAGTATGAAGAGGATAAACGCACAGTATCAACACTCTTTGTACAAATCACCCTACAACGAACGTCAGTCATAGCTATGTGACAGTGAAAGAGGAAAAATATTTACGCCTTTTTCTCTTTCTTTTCTCCAAACTCTTTGAAAAGATTCTGGAACGATCCGTCGTACGCTCCGAGTGCTGACCTGAGTGTATGCATGTCATCTTCGCTCAACGAAAGAGTAGACGACGCGTTGAGAAGTGATGTTTCCTCATCAGAAAGATTTGTCACGGCTTGTTCTGCGAGGTTCACATGCAAAACAATGAACGCCGTGCAACTCTCACACTTCAGCTGAAGAAGCATAAAATTATCACTCGCAAGCTTAATGGAGGGAAAATCCACATCCACTCGCGTGCCGCATTGCGGGCAACGCATCTGCTCTCGGATGCGCGTGAGTATTTGGTGCAGAGAATGAGGATTGAAATCCATCATGATCAGTATAGCAAAAACGTGTTTCGTCGTCATCAAGTTAGGACACGAGTTTGTCCTTCTATCAATGCATACTTGAGTTGCTTAGAGAGCAAGCACATTTCTATCACGACTGCAAAAGAAACGGTAGGATAAGTTGCATGACTCCTAAAAAATCCCGCACGAAGAACCCGAAAAAGAAAGCTCCAACTGTCCGCAAGGCAGCATTGAGGACTATAGCTCGCCCTGCAATACAGAGCGTCAAAACATCGAAAGCCGTGAATGTGAAAGCCGTGCAAAAGCCTCTGACGACAAAAAAGCCGCGCCGTCTCCACCTCGGTATGCACCTCATCATTGCGGGTTCTGCAATCTGCGTGATGCTCCTCCTCGGAGTCATCGAACGTAATACGTTTGCAACTAAAGAAGGTAATGCTTCGGAAGCAATTCCGGTCACGATCGGGCTTGAACACTCTGCGCCACTTTCTTTGTCAGTACTCTTTGCAAAAAAAGATAACGCTGGCTACGTGTCCATTACGAATCAGTCGAGCGAAACAATTCACCTCAACCTTCCCTCAACGTGGAACCGTACCGAAGTCACGGGTGCGAGTCTAAAAGACGTTGCTCAGGACATTCCGGTTTTCGGATTCTCACGCTGGACGCTTCCGGGTCATGCTGGGATGAAACTCCTCATGCCTGCGGCGCCGGCAGCCGTCTTCTTCGATTCAGTCTCTGCATCAACGGCAGCCATCGACCTCAAGACAATCGACCTTACGACACTTACCGTGTCGAACAAAGTCGTACTCGTTCAAAAGCAGACACTGGTTCCGCTCTGGATCGGAAACGAGTAAAGGTATACTGACAGCATGCAGATTCTCGCAATCCCGACTCCCGTGCTTCATCATGGCTCTGATCTAGGTTTGGAGATCATGAAAAACACACGACTCGAAAAAGGTGACATTGTTGTCATTTCGTCGAAAGTCGTAGCAACTGTGGAACAATCTGCACTCAGCCTTTCAACATTCACACCATCTGCAAAAGCTTTGGCACTTTCTGCGACCTGCAATCAGGATCCGCGGTTCACGGAATTTGTCCTCCAGGAAACGAAACGTATGAATGGATGCGTCGTTGGTGTCTCTCCACATGTACTTCTGACCTCGCTGAAGCCATCTGGTATGACATGCGGTCGCATTCTGTGTCCGAATGCGGGAGCTGATCTATCCAATGTTGAAGAACATTCAGTCATCGGTTGGCCTCATGACCCCGTGGTATCCGCACAAAAACTGCGGCGCGTACTCGGTACGCCAGTCATCATCTCAGATTCCTGTTGTGTCATCGGTCGCCGTGGCGTGATTGCATACGCTCTTGTATGTGCAGGGGTCGATCCACAGCGTAGTGAGATAGGAAAAAAAGATCTGTTCGGAAAAACCATGCGACTCACAGAGGAAGCAGTCGCAGACCAGTTGGCAACCGCTGCTAATGCTGTCATGGGAAACTCTGCACAGTCCATTCCTGCTGCGGTCATCCGAAATGCAGGGATCCCCTCTTCTGATTTCTTGGGTTGGGTCGATGGGATGTCTATGGAAGAAGATCTGTTCCAAGGAATTCTGAAAGCCTGATACTCTTCTCGTATGAAATTTGTCGTTCTGTCCTCATCTCGCGGCACGGTTCTGAAAGCAGTTCTTGATTGTCTGAAGCAAGGCGACGTCACGGCCAAGTGCCTTGGGCTTGTAACAGACAAGAAAGAGCGTGGATGTGTACGCTTGGCAAAATCATACGGGATTCCTCTTGAGATCATCGAGATGCAGAAAGATGAACCACGGAGCGCGTATGACAAACGTCTTGATGCTGCGATCACGAAACTGTCTGGAGGACAGGATGTTGTCATTGCCTGCATGGGATGGAAGTGGATTCTCAGTCCGGAATTCGTCGGTCGACGAAAAAATACAATGATCAACGTTCATCCGTCACTCTTGCCGCGTCACCCAGGCGCACATGCTCACGATTTGGTCCTCGCAGCAAAAGATACCGAGTCTGGGATGACGATTCACGTGATCGATGATGGAGTGGATACTGGGAAAATACTACTCCAAAAATCGTGCCCCGTTTTTCCCGATGACACCGTAGAGACATTGAAAGCTCGAGTTCAAGAGCTCGAATGTGAGTGGTATCCGAAGGTACTACAGATGATTGAGGAAGGAGAGATGAAACTTCCGTAAACACTGAGCTGTAAAAAGTGGAAAGTGGAAAGTTTGACAGTCGGCAAAGAATCACTTCTCGATACGCGTTCTCGAAGAACGCTACTCGAAGTGACAAAATAGCTTCGGAGTTCTGAAGAATCAGCATTTATTATTGTCAGTTCGAGTAGCCTAAGCCACAGCGAAGGCGTATCGAGAACTAGGGAACTGCACGGAATTCTCTTCCGATCAAATATACCCCTCCGCATGCAGCCTTGTTTTTGGAATATTGAAATCGTTGAGACACGTCTCTTTCACATCTTTCACCATATCTGGTGCACCACAGATGTACACGCCAGCGTCAGGTTGTGCTGTCAGCATGTGCGGGAGATGCTGCTGCACACGACCACGAAGTCCCGTCCATAATTTTTCATCACCGCTGAGCACTGGATGAAACGTGAAGTTTTTGTGGATAGCTGCAAGACGCTCAAATTCTTCCTTCCAAAAAAAGTCTACGATATTGCGAACGCCAAACAACAAGTGTAATGGCCGTGGATCTTTTTTCTCCTCTAGCATGTAGATGACCTGACTCCGAAAAGGAGCAACTCCTGCACCCGTTGCTACGAAGATGTGTGCTGGATCGGTTTCTCTCAGTAAAAATAATCCGAATGCTCCTTGCATGCGAACACTGCTACCTTCCTGCAACAGAGTTTCGATCCATATACTCGCCCTTCCTCCGGCCTTTAGTTTCACACAAAACAGGAGATCTTCTTCATCCGGTGCTGATGCAATGGAATACGCTCGTGTCTGGATATTTGCTTCGTCATCAACAAGGGGAACATCGAAAAGCACAAATTGTCCTGCCTTGAATGTCATACCTTCGGGGCGAGTGAAACGTAGTTCGTACACACCTGGCGCAATGAGCGCCTTCTTTGTGCAGACGACGGTGTATGCGGGGGTGGGCATAGTGGAAACTATTTCTTCAGTTGCGCCAAAAATTCGTCGAACAAATAATTCGCATCTTCAGGACCCGGAGCAGACTCGGGATGAAACTGAACGGAGAAAAATTTTCCTGACACATGACGAATGCCTTCGACCGAACCATCATTTGCATTCGTAAACCACACATGCCAACCCTCGGGCAATGTCGCGGCATCGACTGCAAAACCATGGTTCTGCGACGTGATGATGCACTTTTTCGATACTTTCCACTTTCCACTTTCCACTTTCCACTCTAAGCATGGCTGATTGGCTCCGCGATGTCCGTACTTCAATTTGTACGTGTCCCCGCCGATGGCGAGTGCAAGAAGCTGGTTGCCGAGACAGATGCCAAACGTAGGGATTCCTTTTCCGAGTGCGTATGTGATTTGCTGAATAGTCTCCGTGCACTTCTTCGGATCTCCAGGTCCGTTACTAAGAAAAAGTGCGTCGTATTGTAACGGTGATGATGCCAAATCATAATTCCACGGAACACGGTGTACCGTGACCCCCCTTTGCAGCCAAGAACGAAGAATGTTCAACTTGATGCCGCAATCGTACGCAACAATGGCAATTGGCACTTGGCCAGTGGCACTTGGCTCAGGCTTGTAGGTGATGACTTCAGAACACGAGACATCCGCAACAAGATTCCTCTCGTTCGGATCGACAATGCTACCCGCTACCCGCTCCCCGCTAGCCGCTTCGTCTTGAATAATCCTGCCTAACATCACTCCTGTCTCACGCAGTTTCTTTGTAAGCGCTCGCGTATCGATGCCGGAAATCCCTGGAATGCCGTGCTTCTTCATCCACTCATGCAGGGAACTCACGGCAGTGAAATGGCTGAAGTCACGGCTCTCGTTTTGGCAGATGACAGCACGAACATGAATTTTTTCGCTCTCAAAATTCTTGCTGAAACCGTAATCATTTTTGGCCTCACTCGGCACGCCGTAGTTGCCGATGAACGGAAAAGTAAACGACAGAATTTGACCACTGTAGCTTGGGTCTGTCATGGATTCTGGGTAACCAACCATACCGGTATTGAAAACAACTTCACCGTCGGTATCCGTTGCGGCACCAAAAGACTGGCCACGGAATACCGTGCCGTCAGCGAGAATGAGTGATGTCATTGCGCCGCAGTGTAGCCAACTTCTTCTCTGAGTCCAAACAGAAGCTGAGGAAATCTCACTACTTCTGCAGCAGAAAGTGATGAATGAGCAAGCAAAAATATTGACTTTTCTTATTGAATATGGTATTTTACCATAGAGTGTTCCTTGGCAACATCTTCGATCCCTACGCACCCACTTTTTTGTGGAGGTCCCGGGCGCGTGCCCGATGACCGACAGTTCCAACGCCTCGCAGCTACTATATATCTGCGGGGAACGTGGATAGAAAAGTGGATGCTGTGGGGAGCACACAACGACAATTTAGAAGGAGTTCACGATGCAACGCATCACCGTTCTCGCAATCCTGGCCATCACTCTCTTCATTAGCCCTGCATTCGCGCAGAAGCCGATGAAGCCGATGAAGGTCAAGTTGCCAAATGTTTCGATGTCCATCGATAACAAGACCACCGTGGTCGTCAATGGAATGGGCAATTCAACGACGGTGGGGATCTCGGCTGACAACAGCCAGAACCTTTCGTACACCATCGTTGATGCGCGTCAGGATCATCGCCAGTGGCACGACAGTCACGACGACTACCGACAGTACCACCAAACGACGACTACGACCAGTGTGGACAGCCGACAGATGCATTACCGAGAGGGGGACGTTACGTATGCCCCTCGTTACCGGGAAGGCAATGTCACGACAGTTCAGCCATACTGTGCACCACGCGCAGCAGCGGCTCAACCGTGTCCACCGACCCAACGGCTGACGGTCGTTCAGGTTGGAAACTGTCAAAAAGTGAAACTTTGCGTCAAAGTGAGCGATTGTGGTCGCTCATTTACGACCACCATCAGCGGAAGCAATCTTCTTTTCAAGGTCAAGGATGACCAGCCGTCCCTTCCCTACAAAGTCCGCGGTCAGTGGATTACCATGGAAGGTAACCTTTGGACAGATGTTCGGGGCGTGCCAATGTTCACATCGGCGTGCTCAGACGGAACAATTCGAACGTTCATCGACCCGTAAAACGGTCGTGACGTTCAACTTTTACCATTGTCGCTATGCTCCCCATAGCGACTTTTGATGTGTCTTTCTATCCCCTCACATACTGCGCAAAAAACTCTTCATCCGAGTATTCCACCATGTCGGATGTTGCAACCGGATCTGTCGGTTGCCGGAGCTGGAAAATACCCGGAGAATTTTCGGGGTATCTGTTTGGGTCTCTGGGATTTGCAAATTGCGCCCTGATTGTTGGGTTTCTCAGTGCAACTTGTGCACCACTTCCAGAACCTTCCCACAAACTTTCCACTGCGCCTAGCCGAACAGGTCGTACATTTCGGTCTGTACCAAGTGAGGGGAATGTCTTTGTTGATCTCGTAAATCCACGAAGTCCCACAGTGCAAACGTAATACTGCCCGTCAGAGGCCTTTTCAAAATACACCGTTTCGTAGTGTCTCGGGCTCACCATCATCGCAAATGCTCTGATCCCTGCTTGCCTCAATAAACCTTCTGCGAGGAGTGCAAAGTCTTCACAATCTCCCGCCCCCCGTTCGAGTGTTTTTTTCCAGTCTTGGGTCTGGTTTCCAACATCGGGAACGTAACGGACAGGTTTCTCGCTCGTACTCTGGATACTGCTCAAATACGCGTTATGCTCAGCTGTGTTTCCATTAAAATCCTGTCCATGATAAAACTGAGAGATGAACGCACCAATCGCCTCTGGAGTCCGAAGCGTGCTCGCTATCTCACGTCCATACGCTTCAGTATCCCCTCTCGGACGCACGCCAACTGAGCCGTACGGCCCACTGACACTCACGTCATTACCGTTTTTTGTGATGAGTGGTTTCACGTTACTTCCATCGTAGTATCGGATCGTCGATCCTTCCTGCACAAGTTGCAGTCCTCCGTCGCGACGGTGAACTTCGGTACGACCTTGGATGGTGTATTGCGTCGTCGTTGCATTTTCACGCATACCAACATTGTTGCCATCTAAGGTTGTGAACGTACCGCCGGGACTTTTTTTCAGTACGCGTGTCGCTGTCGTCATCAGTGTTGTGCGTCCATCCGTTGCGTACAAGTTCTGTCCGTCGAATGTGATACGTCCACCAAATGACGATGATCGAAGTGCAGTTGAGAGAAGTGCTGCATGGTCACGAATGTTTTTGACGTACTGACTGTACCGCGTTGTGGGAACGTTATTTGTTCGAAGATAGCGAGAAAGCACAGACGCTGAAGGCCACGTAACCGCAAGTTTTTCACCACGAGCTTCGACGGAAATTTGTTGCAACACAGAAAGTACACTTTCCACACTTCCATCAATCCGAGTTTCTGGCTGCCGTACCTCTTCTCGTTGTCGCGCCTGTTCGGCGCGGACAATAGGTGGAATAGGAGTGATATGAAATTTTTGTCTGAGGACAGAAGTGATTTCTGGATACTGACTCATGTTCAGTTGACGATATATTTCTCCCTGTTCGTCAGTTCCGACAATCTTGAAGCCGTGAATAGTTTTGCCATCTTTCGATGCAACGAAGATATTATTCTCATAACGAAGAACGTCATTGATTCTCCACAAACTCGCGTCATATCCTTCGACGTCAAACGGCTTACCATCCGGAACAATATTCTTCTGGTAGTACGGAATTTTACTTTCGATCTGTGTTACACCACGTTCAGCACGGACAGCCGGAAGCTGCATGTTTTGTTCGGGCTTGCGAGGAATCTCTGGAGGTGGCATGAGCGGAAACGAAAAGGAGGAAGCGACAGGATTTCCCGCACGCTTCCTCCGGATTTCAACAGAAACGTTTAGGAAAGATCTCCCGTTGATGGCAGTGCAGAGTCAGGGACGATGCGACCACGACGTGGCGTAGGGGCTGGTGCTGGGGCTGGAGCTGGAGGCGCAATGTCGGTCGTACCAGCTACTTTTGGTGCGCGGTCGATACGATTCTTCGCTGTACCTTCCTGTGCTGCACCAAGTGCACCGAATTGGTCCTGCCTGTTAGATCCATTCTGGCTTTTGTCAGCGGAAACACCGACCGTCGTGGTGTTATTCTTACCTGTGACGTTCACATTCGTACGGTTGTCGATGATGCGACTGTTGTCCGTCCTGTTTTTCGAGTTAATATTCACATCACCGTGAATGTGGAAGTACACGCGCTGATCCACTGCTGCTCGCTGGTTCACACGAACTTCTGGATGCACTTTCTGAATGCGTGCCGCCATGTACTGCAGATGGCTCTGAGCCAACTGAGGTGTTGCACCTGGAGCATTTGGCGTTGCAATCATATAAACGTTTCCGTCTTTATCTTGCTGAACTCGAAGGAAGAGTGGTGTTCCGGAATTGTTGGAATTCGTAATGATATCATCAGCTTTCGCAACAACCTTTGAACCGATCTTTGTAGCCCTTTCAATTTCGAGCTCAAGCTCATGCTTTTTCACCTCAAGCTCGGCAATCTGCTTCACGATGTCGGGCTTCGTGCTAAGGTCTGGCGTCAGTTTGAGCTTGTCTATCTGATCAGTCACGGTTTTAAGCTCAGCCTTCAAAGCGCCGATGTCTCCGTTTTTGACGGACTCACCTTGGAGGAATCGCCAAAACTTCTCAAGATATTCGAAAAGCAATGCGAGACCTTCCTTCGGGATTTCTGCGACTGACGCTGTGTCAGGCCCTCTCGGAGAACCTGGTATGATACGAATGCTGTCGGTAGCATCAAGTGCTGCATGCGATTTCTTATGATCAGCATTCGCAAGAGCTACATTGATAGCT
Source organism: uncultured Candidatus Peribacteria bacterium (assembly GCA_964517585.1). Taxonomy (GTDB): domain Bacteria; phylum Patescibacteriota; class Gracilibacteria; order Peribacterales; family Peribacteraceae; genus JAGORY01. The sequence goes on from CAZFCB010000034.1 coordinate 11,185, forward strand.
TGGACTTTAGCCTCCTTCTCTGCTGCGGTAGGCAGCTTGTTGAATTCTTCAAGTGCGGCCTCGATCTTCGCCTTATCACCACCGATGACAGCGTCTTTAACGGCGTCAACTTTTTTGACGTCTTCGGGAGAAGCTGCAGGAGCGGCTGATGGAGCAGCGGCTGGTGCTGCGGCTGGAGCACCTGAAACTGCGGCGGCTGGAGCACCTGGAACTGTGGCGGCTGGAGCAGATGGATCTACCGGGGCAACTGTTGGGGCAGATGAAACACCACTGATCAAATCTTTCTGCAGGGTCACTAATTCCTTAATCTGATTCAAATATTCCTGAACAATTTTCTGTGAATCGACAACCTGAGGAACATTCTTCGTGACGATGAACATTTCAGTCCACAGTTCATCCTTGCGCTCCTTCACGGCATCGATCAAAGCCTGTTTGGAAAGTTCCTTCGTCTGCGGAGCTTGTCCGAGCCTGTTGAAATTTTCAACTGCCGTCGCAATCTTTCCTCCCACCTTGAATGTTTTTGCCTTCTCATCCTTAGCGCTCTCAAGCATTTTGTCGTCTTCAGCACCTCCGAGACCACCTGGTACGAGAGCAATCTTGTTCTCTGGATCAAGGGTCTGAATCTTCGTGATGACGTCGTTGTAAGCCTGCGCCTGGAGAACCGCATTGTGCGGACGCTTGCCCGTATTGTCGGCAATAGCAGCGATCTTCCCAAGCATCTCAACGATCTTTGCCGCGCCCGTTCTGCCGTCTCCGTTCTTCATATCCTCCTCGATTTTCTTGAAATCGGTATCTGAAGTCATGCCACGCGCTTTTTCGAGATCTTTAATCTCGGCATTGCGATCGTCAGCTTTTTTGCGAAGCTCTGTCCAGTCGTTGACGTTAGAACCCTCTCCGAGGACCTTGCTGCTCTGGAGTTCATCGATGCGTTTCAAGATCTCAGCCTGATCCTTACTGGGATCCTTGAGATCATTTTCAATCTGCTCTTCCATGGCATCATGCTCTTCCGGTGTTTCGGGTGCCATGAACGTTAGTCGCGACTCTTTGGTGGAAACCAAGGCGGCGAACAGATGGGTGTGGATGGACTTCTCCATAAAGAGAGTGGGAAAAAGATACTATTTAGGCTGATGTGTCCGCCGTAGCTTCAGCGAAGGCGGAAGCAAGTGAATGAAGAGTATTTTGTTCGTCTAGTTTCGCTGCATTTTCCTTTTCTTGCAGAGCCTTCCTTTGGGTCGTCCTGACTTTGTTATCAACGTCGATCATGAACTTCGCAATTTCGATATCAAACTTCTTGTACGCAACAGCGTAGCGTTGCATTCTGGATTCATGTTGCTCGGGCGTTTCACCTCTGTACGTCTCTTCCAGAAGCGGAATATTCGCGAGCATGAGATCGGTATCGATCTCTCCCATGACCATGTCATACACCTCTTCGGCGAGAGCACGATTGTGAGCCGGAACTGGAGTTTGGGTTTGCGTCATTCGATGATTATTTTTGTATTCTTGTCTGTATTATACCAAATGTGCGGAATTTTTTCAAGTGCTGGTGACGTAGGGTCACTGAGTCTGTATTCTCGATAGAGTTTACATAGATGTATCGTTGGCCTTCGTTCTGCCTCATGCTTCGAGACGCTCTCGCTGAAGCTCGAGCTCCTCAGCAAGACAATGGTATAAAAACTTGTCACGGTGAGGAGCCACGCCGCTGCGTGGCGTCTCGAACCGTGACAGAATTTTTTTCAACTTTCATACAGAGAAGCGATGTTTTTTAGATGTCATGGTGAGGAGCCCCTCAGGGCGTCTCGAACCATGACGGAAAACAAAAATGTAGAAGGAAGCACTGCTTTTATTTCCTGAGTAACTGAGTCCCCCTCTCTGGAGCACCTAAGAGTGTGGGTGAGCCCATTTGCTCAATTTTATCTTTTCGGCTATAATAGGATGATTAATTTACATTAAAACGCACACACAAAAATATGCTTAAACATATTGATGTCACTGAAGC
>CAZFCB010000035.1:0-12283 GCA_964517585.1 uncultured Candidatus Peribacteria bacterium
AACCACCAAAGCAAGCTTCTCCAGACTCCACCCCTCAGGAGACGTCGCCACAAACCGAATCAGCAGATCCCGCTCCTGCTCCTACTGACACAGCAGCACAGTAGCCATCGAGCAGGATCAGTACTACCGTTCTCGATACGCCTCACTCCGTTCGGCTACTCGAACTGACACAAGAAGGTACGCATCACTCCGTTCGGCTACTCCTGATACAGTTGATACGGCTGACTTCACTTATGTGAATCGTAGACTTTTGTGTCACTTCGAGTAGTGCGCTTCAAGCGCATGTATCGAGAAGTATTTCTTCGTTTTTCTCGTAAGCGAGCAGCAGTTTCTTTGCAGAAATTCCAGCGCTAAAACCACCCAGCGTTCTGTTTGATCCAATGACTCTGTGGCAGGGGACCAAAACAAGAAGCGGATTCTTTCCGCATGCACTTCCCACGGCACGTACGGCTTTTGGCTTACCGATTTTTCTTGCTATCTCTGCGTAGGTTTTTGTGTGTCCGTACGGAATCTTACGCATGGCATTCCAGACACTTTTTTGGAATGAAGTCCCTTCTACAGCTATCGGTACCGAAAACGATTCTACTGTTCCGGCAAAAAATCTTTTCAGCTCTGCAGCGCATTGTTGTGTGAGAGCATCAGGCTCATTCTTTCCCTCCTTTTTTGTGATAGCGATACGCATCATCTTCTTGCCATCTGACATCATCATCAATGTACCGATGGGTGAATCTAGATACTGCGTTGCCATATGTATATCGTATCCATTCTTTCCTCATTTGGAAGTCATCTTTCAAGCCTTATCACGAATAAAGTTGACGTACGTTATATTTGTATTACGATTCTCATAGAATGATCCAGTTTTTGACGATGCAGGCCTCCATTATTATTTCCGCTTTAAGGCGGGGATAGGAGCGTCTGTATACGACTTCTAACTCTCCCCGCATCGGGGATTTTTTTATTTACTTCTCATCCATCCAATGTCTACCGCGAATCCCATGTTAAGACTTCATCTGGACGGCTCTCCGCCGTGTACGGTTCATCTTTCTTCTTCTGCAAACAATCCTTGGATTGCTGAAGCAGTCCAGAAAAGAACTAAAGATATTCGAAAAGCAGTCGATGCGCTGTGTGAAGGTAGGAATGTAAGACTTGTTGAAACTCACGGCCCTGGAATGCCCCTACCTCAAGACTACAACGCTGGAAAACTTGGTAATACGTCGGGTTTTACGGGCGTTACTATTCATCGTCATGACGGTGAAGTGTTACGGTCTACCGAACCCTATTCCACGATGGGAGGCGGTCTAGTTCTACAAAGGTTTAATCCTGATAGTGCTGCACAAATTCTGCTCAAAGCACTTACAAGAGCACAGACTTTGCTACAATCAAGTTCATGCCTCTCCTCTCCATCCACGGTCTCTCATTGACGATCCAGGGTCAGCGGATCCTCAACAATATTTCTTTAGATGTTGCCGAAGGTGAGATCATCGGTCTCATTGGACCAAACGGCTCAGGGAAAACGACGTTCTTCAACGTGCTTTCAGGCTTTCTTGCGCCAAGTAGCGGCAGTATTAGCCTTCGGGGATCAGACATCACGCGCATGTCTGCAATGAGTCGAGCAAGGACGGGGGTTGGACGCGTCTTTCAGAATTTCGGTATTTTCCGCGATATGACGCTCTCCGAGAATGTCCGTGTTGCGCTCGAAGCTCTGCCAAGACAGCAGAGAAAAAGCCTTGGAGACCTGAAGAAAGCCATTTCTTCGACTCTCGATCTGGTCGGTCTTGAGGTTTTTTCCACAAAGAAAGCAAGCTCCCTCTCCGGAGGGCAGATGCGACTTCTTGAGATTGCTCGAACGCTTGTCTCAGGCAAAGAGCTCTTTTTGCTCGATGAACCCACCGCTGGTGTATCACCAAAGATGACAGGGCAGATAGCGGCACTTATTTTGGAGCTCAAGAAGAAGGGCAAAACCGTGCTTATCGTCGAACACGATCTTCCATTCATTCGAAAAATCTGTGACCGTGTCATCGTGCTGGACCTCGGCGAGGTCGTCCTGCAGGGCTCGCCCGAGGAAGTGCATGGTAACAAGAAACTCAAAGAACTCTATTTTGGTGCAGATCCGACAGAATAGTTGAAAGTGGAAAGTTCTCAGTGAACAGTGACAGGTATTTACACTTTCAACTTTGCACTTTCCACTTTACACTTTTTTCATTCCCCCCCTCCTACCTCTATGAAAAAGTTACTCATCCTCGCTTCTCTCGCGATTGCACTGTCTGCGTGCTCGAAGGAAACGAATACCGTCGTGCGTATCGGGTACATAGGTCCACTGACTGGTGATGCTGCTTCCTACGGAGCGGACACGCTGAATGCTGTACGTATTCACGTCGATGAACTGAATGCTGCCGGAGGTATCAACGGAAAGAAAATCGAACTCATTGCCGAAGACAGCCGTTGTAACGGATCTGATTCCGCATCTGCGGTACAGAAACTTGTAAACGTCGACAAAGTCATCGGCATCATCGGTGGACAATGCAGCTCCGAGACGCTTGCTGCGAGTCCGATCCTCGAAGCAGCCAAAATTCCGATGATCTCTCCGGTGTCGTCCAGCTCCGATATTACGATGGCTGGAGATTTCATCTTCCGCGTTTACCCGAGTGACGCGTACAAGGGCAAAGTACTTGCGAACCTTCTTAAGGAGAAAAATTTTACAAAGGTCGCAATCCTGACTGAGAATACTGATTTCTGCCAAGGCATCCGTAAAACCGTTGCTGCAAATATGCCGACGGGATCTATTGTTTTCGATGAAGTCGTTGACCCGGGTACGAAGGACTATCGCACGCTTGCGACGCGTCTCAAAGGTCTTGATTTCGATGCTCTCATTATCAACGGTCAGTCCGATGCGACGAATGCGGAAATGGCCAAACAGGTTCGTGATATCGGTCTGAAGCAGCCGTTCTACGGTACGGACACCTCTGACTCTGCCACTCTCTTAACTCAGGCCGGAGACGCTGTAGCCGGCATGACGTTCATCAATACTTCGTCAAAGTTGGGCGAAGGCGGAGCCGATTCTTTTGCCGTTAAATTCCGTGACAAGTTTGGCGAGCCGAAATCAAACATGAGTTTCGCTACTCTTGCATATGATGCGATCGGAGTCATGGCAGAGACTATCGGCAAGGCGGGCACAGACGGAGCTGCGATCCGCGATGCCCTCTATGCCACCAAGGAATATAAGGGTGCCGCAGGAATCTTCGGATTTGATAAGAATGGCGATGTTATCGGTATTGGTTACGCCGTGAAGCAGTTCCAGGATGGTGCAATTGTCGAGGTCACGATCGTTCCTGCTGAATAAATTGTTTCGAAAGAAGGGTCGCTCTCCCGGGCGGCCCTTTTTTTAGGCTACAATCGGTTTCAATGCAGCTTCTCATTAACGCCGCAATCGCCGGGTCGTTCGCCGCACTCATGGCGGCCGGTCTTTCGCTTGTCTATGGCGTACTCGGTGTCTTCAATATGGCCCTTGGACAGATCGCTCTGGCCGGAGGATATGGCGCATGGTGGCTTCTCATGAAAGTCGGTCTACCGTTTCCTTTCGCGGTCCTAGGCGGTGCATTCATCGCTGCTGCCGTGACGTGGGCTTCCTTTGAGTTCTTTGTCGCTCCATTTTATAAGCGTCACCGGTTCCTTCCTCTCGTTACCACCATCGCTCTCAGTATGATTCTTGATGGCATTCTGCTTTATCTGTTTAAGGAAGATCCCAAAAGTATTTCAACTGGCGGTAAACATTTGGTATCACTGGGTAGTGCCGTGTTCTCTATTGAGCAGGGCGCACTCGTTATCATAACGGTTCTATTTCTTTCGGCGCTTGCGTGGATGCTCGTCGGGACTTCTTTCGGACGGCTCATCCGCGCGACCGTTCAACATTCATCAGCTGCCGAAAGTCTCGGTATCAACGCTCGATTCCTTCATCGGATCGTGTTCATCATGAGTGGTGTGCTCGCTGGTTTTGCCGGTATCTACCTTGGTATTGACCAAAATCTGACACCTGTGCTCGGGTTTTCAATCACAATCAAGGCCTATGCCGCAATCATCGCGGGAGGCAAAAACAGTCTGAAAGGCGCTGTAATCTTCGCGTACCTCATAGCGTTTCTGGAGCAGATTGCAATCGGCGTTCCGTGGTTTGGGTTCTACATTCCTGCAGGATTTCAGTCGACGGTGGCACTTCTTATCATCATTGTTATGCTCCTCATCCGACCGCAGGGGTTCTTCGGTTCAAAGCTGCGCACCTCATGAATTACATTCTCTACGTTATTACTTCGGCGAGCATTCTTATCCCTCTTACATTGGGCTATAACCTTGTCTTCGGACGGGGAAAGATTTTGAACTTTGGTCAGATCGGCGTTTCGATCGTGGCCGCCTATGCCTTCATCATTCCGCTCATGGCAACCGGAAGTTTCACAATTGGTATTGTGTCAGGGCTTCTCTTCACCGCTATTTTTTCTGCTTTTTTCGCATGGTTAGCTCTTCGGCTGGAGTCCGATGCATTTGGTATTCTTACGATCGCGATGCATCTATCGTTCTATGCAGTCGCACTGAACTGGTCTGATCTTACGCGCGGTGCACTTGGTATTCCTGCGATTCCGAGGATGCCAGGATTGGAATCGCTTCCGGCGTTTGCGGCAATATGCATTATTATTGCCGTTTTGTGGATTGCATTCATGTGCATCATTGATGCAAGTCCACTCGGACGTGCCCTTGCAGCGCTTGCCGAAAGTCGTGTCCACGCGCAGTCGCTCGGCATCAGCCGTCCGCGCACATATCTTCTGGCATTTCTCGTTGCCGGCTTGGGATCGACTCTCTCGAATATCCTGTATCCGCAATTTATCGGTTTACTTCACCCAAATGACTATCGTTTCGATTCACTCGTGTTCCTTATTATGGTCTGTGTGGCAGGTCGCCCGGGTAGTGTAAAAGGCGTGGTGCTGTCGACGTACGTTCTCGTCTTTCTGAAGGAAGGCCTCCGTTTCGTACCACTGCCCTACGGTCTCATTGGTCCGCTTCGACTCGTCTTCTTCGGACTTATTCTTATTGTTGCAATCTACGTTCGCAGAAAAGACCTCTTCCCAAAACCAAGGACGATTTAGTTCTCGATACGCCTCACTCTGTTCAGCTACTCGAACTGACACCAGTTTCATAACTTGCTTCGCTCAGCTACTCGAACTGACACCAGTTTCATAACTTGCTTCGCTCAGCTACTTGAACTGATAAATGCGCGCTCATGTTCTTCGTACTGTCACTTCGAGTAGTGCGCTTCGAGCGCACGTATCGAGAAGTTAGGCCGTTACTTTCTCGTGTGCCTTGCAGTATCCATCACACGTTTTTTCACAGCCTTCACAGCACACAAAAAGAGAGTGACAGACGTTATCCGTGCAGTCGATGTGACGGTCTGACTCAATGCCGCAGTACGTACACGTCGAGACGTACGTCTTCTTTCGTGCGCCTGGAAAGCGTACAGCTCTGCGGTCATCGAAAACGAACAGAGAGCCATCGAAATGTCCGTTTGGAAACGCTTCGCAGTATTTCACGATGCCGCCTTCCAGCTGTCGTACATCAGTAAATCCGTGCTCTTTGAGGAGTGCAGACGCCTTTTCACAACGAATGCCGCCTGTGCAGTACGTCACGACTTTCTTGCCAACGTACTTCGTAAGATGTGGCATGTGACCCGGCAAATCACGGAAGTTTTTCATCGGAAGTGTGACGGCATTTCTAAATCTTCCTATCTCAGCTTCGTAGTCGTTGCGCATGTCGATGAGCACAAGATCATCACCCCGTTCCAACTCAGCATGCAGTTCCTCCGGTGTGATGTACGGTGCAGCATTTGTCGGATCAACTCCGGCTCGAAGCGTGACGACTTCTGGACGGAGTCTGACAAAAAGTTTGGCAAACGCATGTGCTTCGTGTTCAGATTCCTTAAACGCAATGCCAGAGAAGAGAGGATGAGTATTGAGTGCTTCTTTGTACTTCTCGATGTTTTCGGCAGTGCCAGAACACGTACCGTTGATGCCTTCGCTACTAATAAAAATACGACCCTTGAGTTCGAGTTTCTGACACAGCGCACGGTGACGGAGGGTTTCCATGTCAGCATTCGGAACGGCGATGTATTTGTAGTACAGAAGAACTTTCATGATGGAGATAGTAGCAGATTCTGGGGTATAATCATCCCCCTATGAAAGGGTTCACACTGATTACAGGGGCTAGCGCAGGCATTGGCGAAGCGACAGCTCGCTTGTTTGCGTCACACGGTAAAAACCTTATTCTCATCGCCAGACGTGGCGAGAGGCTTGAAAAAATAAAAAAAGAGCTCTCAGCAGTTGACGTTCTTCTTTTTGAGAAAGATGTCACAGATGCTTCTGCCATAGAAGCAATGTTTCGTGACGATCTCAAAAATATCTCTATTGATTGCATTGTAAATAATGCCGGACTCGCACTCGGTCGTGATTCGTTTGATCAGTATGATTTTAAAGACATTCAAACGATGATAGACGTGAATATCACAGCCTTCTTGAAAGTGGCACATCTCGGACTGCCGTATCTGAAAAAAACCAAGGGACATCTTGTTAATCTCGGTAGCATTGCAGGTATGAAATCATATGGTGGTGGAGCCGTATACTGCGGCACCAAATTCTTCGTTCACGCGTTCACGGAAGCGCTTCGTCAGGATCTTCTTGGTACTGGAGTACGGGTGACAACCATCGCGCCCGGTAACGTTGAGACCGAATTTAGTATCGTTCGTCTCAAAGGAGACAGGGCAAAGGCTGACGCAGTGTATCAAGGATTCGAAGCACTCAAACCAGATGATATTGCCGATGCTATTTGGTACGCAGTCAGTCGTCCTCCGCATGTAAATACGGAGCTCATGCTTGTGATGCCGACCGATCAGGCTGGTATTACGGTATGTAGGAAGCAGTGATGGGACGGTGTTCCGCCACCCACATGTATATTCGTGTTCCGATATAAGAAACTCCCGGAATGTACAAAAATGGCGCCAGTATGAAGAGCACTGGCAAGTGCCATGTCAGTGCACGGAAGGCGAAAAAGCCTTTCTTGTACGTTCCATCGGCAAGTTTCACATGCATTTCTTTATTGAGAGCATCCATGCTTACGGCTGGCGCATAGGATTTCTTGTTGTGTGGATCGTGGTAGTTTGCAAATTCCACTCGATGAAGCCAGTCGAGCATCGAGAGTGTGAAGATGCTTTTTTTGCAGAAACCGCACCGTCCATCGAAGAGGACGACGAGTGGCGCTTTCATTCTTGCATTGAATCTTACTCGAATCGCTCGGAAATCATCATCGAGTAGAAGCCCTAGGTATGCTGCAAAAACGGTGAGAGAGAAAGTGCCGATGTCCATGAACATGAAAATGCTGCCATGAAGCAGTATGCCGCACAGCAAGAGCGTGCGCTTAAATATGTTGGAAGCCTCACTTGTCAGGATGCCAAAGAATGACAGAAGTCCGAGGATAAGCAGTAATCCCCACGCAAGTTGAGAGAAGACGGTGAAGTAACCGACGACCGGACTCATGAAGGATAGAGCATCTGCCATCTTTGGTGACAGTCGAGTGAAGTCAGTCAGGTGGAGTATTGCGGCAACAGCAGAACCATCTCGCCACATACTGCCATGCCATTTGCCGATGGCTGACGAGACGTAGATGAGAATCATTTGCCACAAGAGCAATCGATATGGCCAGATCGGCATCGTTCGCTTGGACGGTGGCTGATCTTTCCCCGTCTCACGAATGAGCTTCAGGCGTGTGCGAAGATTTGCAATCGTGAATGTGCGAAAGCACGGTGAGAGAAGCAAGATGAATCCAAGAAGCCGAAGAAGTGTATCGCCTCCATCAAGTGTGATCGTTCCGTACTCATGGAACGATGAGAGCAACACTACTGCGACTAAAAGCATCCACTTTCTTCCGAAACCGACAATGACACAGAAGAGCGATACTAAAAAAATGGCATACAGAAGCCAAACACCCATCGTTCCCGCATAATCGAGCAATGAAAATCTCCACGACGTCCGTAGGACTTTTTCTATCATGTCATGTGACAAGATTCCAGTGGGCCCGTAGAACCGTTGCACGTTTGGCATCTCCAGAAGCATCGTCACGAATGCGATGACTCCAAACGCAACGCGCATCATGCCAAAGCCTGCAGCAGATACTGGCCTGAACCAGAAGCTAGTCATGCGGCCAATGAGTGAGCGATTCATCGGCATTAGAATCGGGGACAGCGGACGGAAGCAAGAAGTGACTGCTCGGGTATTCTCGTGGTTTTTGCTACTCTTTTTAGTGAAGCAAGATCACTGGGTAAAACAGTATTTCGTACGAGGAGACGAACATCAGTCCCTGGGCCACTCGGAATGCGAGGGCAGAGTGACAAAAGATAGTTCGGGAGAAGCGCTTTCCATGAATCCTGTAGTCTGCCGAGTACCTTCAGTTCCTTCGCGCGTTCATGCCACGAAAGATGTGAAAAATCTATCACCATAGCTGTTTCATACCGGTCACCTGCATTTCGTTCGATGTAATACACGCTGTTCCGTCTCAGTGGATTTGGTGAAAAGATGTCCCACTTTTGCCACTGACTGAGCGCTAGAACATACGGTACGGAGAGTTGTCGAACTGCATTGAAGGCATTGTCTCCACTCGCAGGTAACAGATATGCCGCAACAGAAAACATATGCCAGAGACAGAAGCTGACGATGAGGAGACAGTGCCAAGGGCGGGGAGTAGGTGACATCTTTTTTCCATTGTTTCATGAAAGGCCGATGAGGAGTAGAGGCAAGCCGCTGGCACGTCTCTACATCAAGATCGCACGCGAAGATCGAGTTACTATTTCTTCGGTTTCAAAAGAATGATCTCTCGTCCGACAAACTGGTCATTCCGTCGATACATGATCGAAAAACGTCCATCAATGGACGGATCAGCATGCGGAGGAAGTGACGGACGAAAACCGAGGTCTTCGGCAACTTTCCAAATTTTCGTCAGATGGATCATTTTCTTCTGCGCGTACCATACGGGGAGTGTCATGACGACGGGCACGCCGGGTAGAGTCTCGGCGCAGTTTTTCAGAAACGCTGCCGTGAGTTCTTCTGCTTGTTTGCAGTATGTCTCAGCATCTTTCACCGTCGCACGATTCGTAAGAGCGGGACCAAGAGTTCCTTCGGTCACGATGATATTTGGCTTATTCTTGAGCTCAAACGGCTTTGTTGCATCCTGTTTCCAGACGTCGGCTGATATATCTTTCTTAGGAATTTTAAAAACTTTTCGTAGCCATTCAATGTTCTTCTCGGTACCGTTCACAGCTTTCTGCGCATTGTCTGATGCAAGAACGTGCCACCCCGCAATCATCGCTTCCATCGGAATGACTCCCGTTCCACAGAACGGATCAAACACCGTCATGTCTTTCGTCGGACTGACCAGTGAAGCGCCGAAGTTGAGCAGAATTTGTGCGAGTTTCGGCGGAAGGAGTCCAACTTTCGTATCGCGGACTGGCTTGTCGATGTCTCTCAGCGTGTACGTTTTTACATTCTGTGCAGCTACCGTGCGTCCGATCCAGACACGTTCACCGTTCTGCAAAATCATAAGTTCACAACCTTTCTTCGGATCAAGTACTCCTTCATCGTGCAACTGGATTGGTTTTGCAGATTCTCGTTCTGAGCCGATGTAGCGACTGGGCACACCTTTCTGCTTGAGACCCTTCTTGCACGATTTGTAGAAATCGCGGATGCGGTTTGGAGAAATGCCAAAACAACGCAGACTAAAAGTCGCTTTTCCTTTCACAGTTTTCAGTTCGGAAGCGAGGAGAGCAGGTAAGTCATTCAGGCCAATGGCAAAATCTCCGATGATACTTTTTGCTATGACTATCGTACCGCCAATCCGGTTGAGGAATGCTTGGTCTAATTCTTTTGATGTCGTGAATGTCACGACCGTGCCAGCAAACAGATGTTCTTTCTGAAAATCTGGGAGAATTGCTGCAAGTTCTGCGATAGAGAGCGATGGATTATTTCCGAGTTGAGCGGCGTAAGAGTGCATGGTTCGCAGCATAACCATAAGTTACGATCTATGCGACTTTGCGTTCTTGTAAAAATGTGTCTGAATATCTACATTATTCTGTACCGTCGACATAGCATCTCTCTTAGATTTTTTTCGATGAAATACACATTGAGAGTATTTTGGAGAGTAGAATGCAACCATTCCCAATTTCTTATGAAGCATGAGACACCCTATGAACGGGCCATGAGTTTCATTCATGACTCCTTTGAGAGGCTCAAGCTCACGAAGAACGAGCGAGCTTTACTATCAACTCCACAGAAAATTCTGAATCATGAGGTAGGCTTTAAGCTCGATAACGGGAAAATGATGAAAGTCCCAGCCTATCGCGTTCAGTACAACAATGCTCGGGGACCATACAAAGGCGGTATCCGATTTCACTCGGATGCTGATGTGGAGGAAGTAAAGGCGCTCGCCGCACTGATGGCGGTGAAGACCGCAGTCGTTAATATTCCCTTTGGTGGAGCAAAAGGAGGTATACAGGTGGATCCGAAGAAACTGAGCAAAGCCGAACTGCAGCGGATGAGCCGGGAATATATTCGAAACATTGCACCAGATATCGGCCCGGATAGTGATATTCCAGCGCCTGACGTGAATACAAATCCGCAGATCATGGCGTGGATGCGCGACGAGTATGAGAAAGTGTCGGGAGGTTACGCACCTGCCGTGATTACGGGAAAACCAATGTCTTTCGGTGGTTCGCTTGGTCGGGATAAAGCGACTGCGAGGGGTGGATTTTTCATTCTTGAGGAACTTGCAAAACTAGAAGCACTCGATCTCCACGATATTCGTGTAGCAGTGCAGGGTTTTGGAAACGCGGGTTCCGAGATTGCAACGTTTCTCCATGATGCAGGTGCCATGATTGTTGCTGTATCAGATTCGCACGGTGGCATCTATTCCAAAGTCGGACTTGATCCCATCAGAATCAGCAAATACAAGCGCAAAACAGGGTCTGTGCAAGGTCAGTATTGTGAAGGCTCCGTTTGTGACCTGAGTCGCCTGAAGATGGATGAAACGGACGTGATCTCCAATGACGATCTTCTCACGTGTGACTGCGATATTCTCATTCCAGCTGCACTCGATAATGCAATCACGGAGAAGAATGCGAAGAACGTGAAAGCAAAAATTGTTCTAGAACTTGCAAACGGACCGGTGTCACCAGAAGCAGATAGTATTCTTGCAGAGAGAGGGATTATCGTCGTTCCTGACGTTCTTGCAAACGCAGGAGGAGTCACGGTGAGTTACTTTGAGTGGGTGCAGGGTCGCTCTGGTGATCAGTGGACAGCCGAAAAAGTGGATCAGGAACTCAAGCGAATCATGCTGACTGCGTTCAATGAGGTGAGGTCAGAAGCGAAACGAAAGGATCTCACACTTCGCGAGGCAGCGTTTGACGTTGCACTTGGTCGTATAGTGGAGGCTATGCGCGTGCGGGGGTGGGTCAGTTGAATTGTCACCAGAGCGGGTCTACCGACCCGCGAATATGTGACCCGCGAATATGTGACCCGCGGATGTGAGATGTGAATATCGATGTGTGCTGAACGACGTACAATTACATGACATCTGCCAACTCCGTAATATCCCACAATCTGCTCGCTGATGACCATCTGTATGCTTGAGAATTAGTGACCAGATGTTCATTGACAGGATTTTCATGAATGTATTGGAGAGCACGCCATGGTTCTTGGACGATACGTATATGAAAACGAGGCTGCCAAAGTACTCCTCTTGCCACACCGAACGAAACGCTGGATTTGTAACTTTTGATCACAGTCGAAATTTTCTCGGGAGGAGGAACATGCAAAAGCAAATGGCAATGATCCGGCATGATGACGAACCCGAAGAGAAAAAAAGTATGGACTGTCTGCGTCCGATAGATCGCTTCCACGGCTTCTCTTGCTAAGGTATCGTCTGAGAAATAAGGATAACGATTCTTGGTGACTGTCGTGACTAGCATGATGCATCCGTGTTGGGTGGGATGACGCTGTGACATGACTACAGAATCTATTATTGATGATACTGAGTCGACATCGTATGTTTCGCATGCCATATCGCAAGTCAGTAGACCGGCTCTGAGACACAAAAAACACGTTCCTAAGATATAAAGAACAGCATAGAAGGCATCAATATGATTGTGAAGTATCGATATGTCCCATCACAAATGCGACAAATGGTTGGCGAATTGGCTCGGAGACAT
>CAZFCB010000036.1:0-11851 GCA_964517585.1 uncultured Candidatus Peribacteria bacterium
AGGATGACTCACGTCAACACATGCAATCTCTATCCGCGAGTACTGACTCCTGGTGGGAACCCAATGATTTCCATGTATTCCCAAGACAAGAAGCTTCACATCGTCGAAGATAAGGATTGGCATGATCCTGATCACTTTGATTTTTTTAGTTTCGGAAAACACTATGACTTTGCAAAGCCATTCTTCGCACAGTTTCATGATCTGTGGAAGGTCGTACCACTTCCCCATCTCCAGCGAGCACACTCGACATTTGAGAACAGTGAATACTGCAACGCAGCTTCTAGCCTCAAAAATTGTTACCTCGTCATCAATGCCGACTTCATTGAAGACTGCATGTACGGCTTTGCCACTGAAGAAACGAAGTATTGCGTCGATTTTTCATTCACGAACAAAAGCGAGTTGTGTTACGAGGTCGTGAACCTGCAAAACTGTTACTCGTGTCTGTTCTGTCATGATTGCGAAAATTGCAACGGTCTGTGGTGGTCTCAGGACTGCGTGGGCTGCACGGATTGCTTCGGATGCAGCGGCTTGCGCCATCAATCACACTGTCTCTTTAATGTGAAGCTTTCAAAAGAAGAGTACGAACGCGAAGTTGCAAAAAGAACATGTACTTCTTGGGCGTCTCTTCAAAAAACTCGTGAAGAATGCGAGCGCTTCTTTCTCACGCAACCAAGAAAATTTATGAAGGGAACGAATAACGAGTCTGTAGACGGTGATAACATTTACCAATCAACAGATGTTCACGAATCGTTCTTAATTAAAAAAGCGGAGCACTGCAAATTTTCGCACTTTCTCAGTTACGTCACGAGCGGCACGAGTCACGCATACGATTACTCGATGTTCGGCGTTGCAGCCGAATACGTCTATGAATGTACGTGGTGCGGCCTTGGCGTAAATAACATGAAATTTTGTCTCTGGAACTACGGTGCCGCCGATCTGGAGTACTGCATCGGATGTCATTACTCCAAAAATCTCTTCGGATGCATCGGGCTACAGCATAAGCAGTACTGCATTCTGAATAAGCAATACACCAAGAATGAATATGAAGAGATATTGCCGCGTATCAAGCAGCAGATGATGAACGTGCCGTATAAAGATATGAAAGGAAATGAGTATCGGTACGGAGAATTTTTCCCATCAGAACTCAGTCCGTTCGACTACAACCAGTCTTGGGCACGCGATTTCTGCCCACTGACACAAGAAGAAGCCATACGCCAATCCTTCGGTTGGCACGAGACAAAGGAGCGCCCACCACGTGATGCAATACACTGGAATGACCTGCCTGATGACATAGCCGACGTCAAAGATGAACACATGGTGAAGCCCATTCTGTGCAAGGCGTATGACGAAAATCCTACAAAGGCGATGGAGCACAATTGCACGCAGTACTTTAAGATTATTCCGCAGGAGCTCGAATTCTATCGACGCATGGGATTGGCATTACCAAAATATTGTCACAACTCACGTCACTTTCACCGACTGCAACACATTAATCCTTTCCATTTGTGGGATCGTGCGTGTGCCAAATGCCAAAAGAATATGAAAACATCATACGCGCCGAATCGACCAGAAATAATATATTGCGAAGAATGTTATCTGAAAACAGTGTATTAGTTTCACAGTCGGGCTACAAAAACGCCGTCATCACACTCAGCACTGCATCCATGATCACAGAAATCCATGTCAGTAGTATCGGAATCCCGAGGAGTCGTTCTGCAAGAAGAATCGCGATGAGAATATACGGACCTTGTTCCATGTACCTCTCAAACGAGTACTCGTACCGCACCGGAATGAACGCCTGCAATATTTTTGAGCCATCGAGCGGGGCAATAGGAAGCAAGTTAAAGGCCATGAGTCCCAAGTTAATGAACAGTGACGTTGCAAGAACTTGTGACACAAATGCCTGAAATCGTGCACCGAAACCCATGGTCATCATGAGCTGCTCTGAAGAGCTGACGTGCAGTACTTGCGGAGCAAAAGCGACGAGGAGAAAAAAGGCAATGAAAGCGAGGATGAGATTACTCAGAGGACCAGCAATAGCAACGAGTGCCATATCTCGGCGAATATGCTTGAAATAACGTGGATTGATCGGAACCGGCTTCCCCCAACCAAAATGGACAAGGAAGAACATCACAGTCCCGATGGGATCTAAATGTGCAATCGGATTGAGTGTCAAACGACCTTCACTCCGTGGTGTTGGATCACCAAGATAATCCGCCACAAAAGCATGCGCCCATTCGTGCACGGTCAGTGCAATGAGGATGGCAATAATAAACGGTGGACTAAAAAGTTCGCTCATGACGAAGGAAGCGTATGATGAGAGCTGACTTTTTACCAGTGTTTCCTTGTCTCTATGTATCGAGTACTCACGATCGGACTCACGCTCATCATGATCTCCGGTTGTGCGACTGCACGTGCACCATCACCAACATCAGAAGTAAGGAACGTTGCATCGTCAGTCTCCGACACTGCGAAAACGATGCCATCGGAACAATCCATCGCAGCTACACCTGGCTGTTACCCAGGTAGTTGTGGCATTCCTGTCATGACAGACCGAGAGCTCAAGGAAATTTTGTCGCCGGAATCCTACCGCATCATGCGAAAGGCAGGAACGGAACGCCCGTTTTCAAGCCCTCTCAGTGACGAGCATCGCGCAGGAACATTCGTCGCTGCAGATACTGGTGAACCTCTCTTCCGATCCGAAGCAAAATTCGACTCAGATACGGGCTGGCCAAGTTTCACGGAACCGATCAATGACACTGTCCTCGTCGAAAAAACGGACACGATACTAGGATATGCACGAACAGAAATTCTGACGCGAAACGGCTCTCACCTTGGGCACGTCTTCCCAGATGGCCCAGAGCCAACAGGGCTACGGTACTGCGTGAACGGACTTGCATTGCGGTTTATTCCCGATGAAAAATAGCTACGTGCTCTTTAGGGCATACGCCGCAAGCGACGATGTATCTGGTCTTCCTTGAAAACCTGATATGTCAGAAAATTGTTTGATGGCATCCGACAGTCCAATCTCAAGATTTAGCTCTGAACGTAATGTCATCGCATTCATGCTGAGGCGAATTTTTTCATCTGGCGTGAGTGCTTGTACCCTATCGAGAGACTTCGTTAGATTTTTGTATCCGTTGATCGTGATTGAATTTTTACCATCCTGAAAAATATATTCGCTCCCTCCGCGTGACCCGAGCAACGGAATGCATCCGCAGAATGCTGCCTCAAGCGGCAGTAATCCGAGCCCTTCCAGATACGACTGATCAATGATGAATTCAGTGTGGCTAAAAAGATGCGCCAATGCTTCACGACTCGTGTCATGCAGAATATCTCCAACGGCAGGATCGATGAGAAATTGTTGTGTGTCCCATCCAAAAACTGTGAGGTGAAAACCTCGTTCTCGTAGAAGCAGCGCAATTTCAAGTGCTTGTGTTGTCCCTTTTTCCGGAATGGCATTGGCAGCCAAGGCCACGGTGAATGTACGACGAGCAACGTCACGCGGATAGAACACGAGCGGATCTGGCCCAAGCCGAATGCGTCTTACGTGCACAGTGGGATTGATCATACGAATGTATTCCGTCAAACATTCTGAAACACTCATGACATTTTTGATCCGACGGTACTGAAGAAATGTTTCCACGTTCTTGCCGGCTCGAAACACTACCTCCATACTCTGCAAGAACAAAAGTTCTGTTGCAGAAAAATGTTGAGCAAGTGTCTGCCCATGCTGAAGCGTCTCAACTGATGTAGAAACGATGCACGCAACAGACACCACATGATTCTTGAGATCTTCATTACTCGTAAACACCGAAAATCCATACTTCGCCGTATTTGAGATAATTCCTTGCGTACTGGTGATGTACACGCCCACGTCAAACCCAGCGGTGATCAAAGCCTGAGCAATCTCGCAGATACTCCAGATTCCCCCAAAACGAAGGTTGGCATTTGGAACCACAAAGAGCACATCGAGATGCTTTGGTTGTCTGTGCAGTGTCAATGAAAATGTATCTTGTTCACGTACCAATCCGAGTGCGTTTTTCTCTTGGAACGCTGCAAGGCTCCTTCCATGAACATCGCTCCATTTGTGAGCGAATAAAGATTCGCCATATTCCCGAAATTTGGCAGAGTCTGTCAGTGTTCCAAATGACGCCTCACCTTCGTGATGCACAAGAAGATTGTCGACGATAACAGAGCGAAGCCCGTGAGAGATAACGCGATAATGAAGATCTGTGTCTTCACCATAACCTCGACCAAAGTCTGGATTAAACAACGGTATTTTTTTCTCACGAAGCACGCGTGCATTCACTGCCATACAGAAAGCAATTGCAGTGCAATCATCAGGAAAGGTTGGCGTAATACCAGCGAGAAGTCTGTCTGCTTCCATCCAATGTTGTCCTGATCGCAGTCTGATCGTATGGTTTGCTGCATTCGTAGAAAGAGGAGTCGCAAGCGCCACAGTTGCGTCACGATCAAATGGCGCGAGTACGCGCTCAAGCCAGAGTGGAGGAAGTTGAATATCAGTATTCAGAATAATGCAGAACGACGTTTCAGAGCGTGCGAAAAGATCGTTACAGTTTGCACCAAAGCCGAGATTGCTCTCATGATGAATAACGGTAATAGGAAGACTACTTTCCTGCGCTAAACGATCGAGAGCAGCCGAGGTGAACGTATCGCTTCCATCATCGCCGATCCAAATGCGGTGCAGTAATGCGACATTCGTATTCTCTCGTAGACTCCGAAGAAGTTTCCGAACCTCATCGGGACGATTGAAAACAGGGATGATGAGATCACAATCACCAGAACCATTCGGCACTTCTTGGTGGACTGCCGGAGGTGAAAATCGGCGCAAGAAAGCCTGAAACATGGTCTTATGGTAGCAGGTTGCGCTTTGGGACTCAGAAAATGGATGGAAGGGGGCATTGACGAAAGAGGGATGCTTCTCTACAGTCTGCAAGCTTATGGCACGTGTATGTCAGATGACCGGCAAGAAGGGTTCCACGGGTAATCTCCGGAGCCATTCCGAACGTGCGACACGTCGCACGTTTAAGGCGAATATTGTGAAGAAACGTGTATATGATCCAAAAACAGGTGAATATGTCCGTATGAAAGTTGCTACGTCGTACCTTCGTACGCTTGCAAAGCAGTTACAAAAAGGACGTTAAACGGGGAAAAAGACTATGTTGCACTATTTCAACACTATTTCAGCGTATTCGAATGAATGCGTTGCATACGTCTCATAAGTGATACAGTGTCAGAAACCTTATTTTCTCCTCCTCATCCTTCATGAACGCTTTCGTTAAACCACTCACCGGCTTGCTTGGCTTGGTACTCACGCTCATTGGTATCGCCGGATTTTTCACGAACGGCATGCTCATCGTTTTCCAGGTTGATACGGTACACAACGTCGTCCACTTGGCGAGCGGACTCGTCGGGCTCTACGCTTTTAATGCGTCTCAACTCTATTCTCGTTGGTTTTTGATCGTATTTGGCCTCGTTTACGGCCTCGTCACGATCATCGGTTTTGCGATGGGTGGCGATATCCTCGGCCTCTTCATGGCAAATATGGCGGACAACTATCTTCATCTCGGCATTGCCGCAGCATGTTTGATTGTAGGTTTTGGAAGTGGAAAATAAAGAAAGTATGTTCGACAAAGAATCCGGCTTCGGCCGGATTTTTTTATGGAGTGAAAAAAATTGCTCCGATGAAACAGAGAGCAGTAACGATGCTGACCGTTAGAATCAGATGCGCTATCAAACGCAGCCACTGCGGGAGTGCATATATTCCTCGGACAACATAGTACGCAGCGGGCAAAACCAGTATGACTGAAAAGCGAAAATCTTGATTCGATGCAAAAGTAAAAAAGTAAGGGTACAAGAAGGCGCCGATGAGAAGCCCAAGTGTTGCAGTATGAAAAGGCAGAAGCTCAACACATCTTCGCTGAAAATCTGTCACGATGCCGAGTGCCATGATTGGTAGCAATAGAAAGCCAAGAACAAGAAGAATCTTTGCAATAATCACGCTCTGTTTAAATGAGAATTCACCAAAGAAAGCAGACCTGTAAAAGTATTCCAAAAGATATCCTCGTCGCAGCTCGTCATCACGCGGATCATTGAATGGATGCCGTACGATTTCTTTCACGTTGAATGTAAACAGGTGCCTCTGCTCTGGCGGTATCGCAAGAGTATCACTCATATTGTCATTACCGAGCGTCAGAGTTTTCTGTTGATCAGGCTCTAGAAAAAGCCGATGGAACGGATACCAACCGGCTGAGAAGAGAATAATGGCGGTCACGATAGTGATATCGATACATCGCGTCTTGAAAGTTCTTCCCGAACGGAAAATGATGGCAAGGGTAATCGCTGGTACGAGAGTAAGAATGCTGATCTTCGTGAGAAAGCCGAGGGAAAAAACAAGTGCAAGAGCGACGAGTGTTGGACGGTCACCGCGTTGCCACCACAGTAGTAGAAGTGCAATCGTAGACGCTGTCAGGAATGCAGAAAGAGTTTCATTCGTGATGCGAGATGCGAAAAATATAAAACTGCTACATACCGCCAAAAGCAAACCTGCCTGCACAGTTTTTTTTGTGTCAGTTGCACCAAAAAGAAGGGTGAGACTGAAAAGTGTCACCGCAAATGTCAGCACTGACAATACAAGAGACCATCCTGCTAACGTTTGATAAAGTAATGCTTTCGGAAGATGTAATGGCGACAAGAGCGAAAACCACTGTGCTGCAAAGGTGTAATACAGAGGTGGCTGATGAAATTCCCATCCATCTTGTGCGTCAGGAAGTTGCCAATGTTGCTGCATGAAATCGATGTAGTCGAGATGCCCTCCGACATCGTACTCACGAACGTTGTACGGAGTAACACTTGCATACAAGAGCCGTAGAGTGAGACCAAAGAGAAGTACCGCAAAAAGCATCGATGGCCAGCGAGATGCAGCTGGAATCAGTAAACGAAGCCGAAAAGCGTACCACGCCATCGACGTAATAACGCCAATCCAAATGAATATAAGAAAAGGATCGGTATTGGATACTCGAAGAGAAATTCCTCCAGTAACACCCGAATCAGTGATCACCATGGAGAGAAAATTCTCTCCCGAGCGCAGATATGGGGCAAGATTCAATCGCGTCAGTTCGTGTGGAGAGCAAATTGGTTTGAGTCTGGTAGGAATAACTGGCATGCCATTCACCACCAAATTTTCAATGCAATCATCAACTTGTACATCAAAGACGGTTGGATGAATTAACTGTACATGCATCGTGATGTTGACCACCATTCTGTCGGCAATTGTCTCAAAAAATGCCGGAAGTTCGCGTATCTCAGGCTCATTCCCCGTTACAAAAAAAGTGGCAGGATTGAAAGCAGGTGCCGCAATATACCGCAGTAGCAGCAAGAGACCGATAGCTACAATGAAAATACAACTATCAAGAACTGCACGAGCAGCATGAGGAGAATCGCCGGAAAAAATTTTCGTGATAAACATTGTGTGTGCAATGATTATAAAGATTCTCTACATAAACAGACGCCGCATTGGGTCTCGCGCAAGCGATTCATATTTTGACAAAGATAGCGAGCTAATTCGACGTCTATACATTTGCGATGATCGCTCCCATGGCGACCATGACAACGAGCGAGCAGCCGCACTCGAAAAGCCACAATGCCGGCTTCCTGCCCATCCAGATGACTTCCATCGAAGAGCCAGCGACGATAAATCCGATCCAAATGATCACAGCACATTCAATGGCACCTAATGTACCAGTCATCAAAAGTGGAGATGACGAAGCGAATGCGTAGATTAAAGCGAGACCGCAAGCCATGACAAAATTTGCGAGAAGGTTCCAAAGCATCTGAGGAATCATGTCGGACAATTTTTCATTGCCAGTCGGATGAACATTCGCAAGTTTCATCCACAACTTTCCAAAAACTGGCCCATGGAACAAAAAACCAAGAATAAAAGCAGTGACTGCCGCTGCGGCAACTGCAATAAGATTGATCGAAGGCATTATGAGAAATGTGAAGAAATAAAAAGACGCTCGATAGTGTATCACTCTGTAGCTACGCAATATATGACGATGATATTTTTAGCGATACGTATGAAATTTGGCGGAGAGGGGGAGATTCGAACTCCCGAGACGTTTTCACGTCTACTCGCTTTCCAAGCGAGCGCACTAGGCCACTATGCGACCTCTCCACGTACTGTGATGGCAAGAAGCGAAGGCCAGTTAACAATGAATCCTCGGGAACCGCAAGATCTGGAGAGAAAAAGGCATCGCGAAGCGATGGGTCTTATGGGTCCCATCGCTGGAGCGATACCTCATAGGGAAAAGAGAGCCCCTAAGAGGAAAACCGTAGGTTTGCCTCTTAGGTATTGCAAATTTCACACGGTCCCATGCAGGCAACCATGTGCTTCATACAGGCCACAGAGGCCAGGACGAATGCAATGATAGAGAGTGATCCCGATGTGGAACCAAATTGGACTGCAAAGCGTGCAGGATCCGTACCAATAATAATATGTGTCTCGTAGACGCCAACGATGGCGGCAAGTGACACAAGAAGAAGGAGAAGGCAAAGAGCCCACTTGGTGACCATACACCCAGTGGAGCATGTGCCCACCTTCTTTTTACCCATGAGAGCCATAGTGAAAGGGAAGAAGGAATAAGTGGAAGACAGTGTACAGCCGGAGCGGTAAAAAACGTAAGGAAAGACGGAAATACAAAAATCGAAAAAATTTCTGGCGATTCTTGCCCTTTCTCGATTTTCTGCCTTCGCGTACTCTAGATGACATGAAGATCTCTCGTGATTGGTTATCGGATTTCGTCGACTGGATCGAAACAGATCCAGAGGTCATTGCTGACCGCATCACGCGCGGCGTCGGTGAAGTCGATGAAGTGGAAAAACAAGGTGCGCTGATGACGAACGTGGTCGTCGGAAAGATTCTCACTCTCGGAAAACACCCGAATGCAGACAAGCTTTCTGTCTGCACTGTAGAAACTGATCGGGGAATCAAAAAAATTGTCTGTGGAGGAACAAATCTCAAAGAAGGCATGCTCGTCGCACTCGCACACGTCGGCGCTACCGTAAAGGCAGGTGGCAAAGAAATGTTGACGCTACAACAAGCCAAGATCCGCGGAGAAGACAGCGAAGGAATGATCTGTGCATCGGAAGAGCTGGATATTGAGTCTCTGTTTCCAGTGACAGCAGATCAAGGCGCCCGCCCAGTTGCTGACCTTACGAGCCGCGGATTCAAGCCAGGAACACCCCTACAGACAGCACTTGGTATGACTGACGTTGTCTTCCACATCGACAACCATGCTATTACAAATCGTCCCGATCTCTTTTCGCACATTGGCATCGCAAGAGAAATCGTCGCCATGGGTCTTGCACGCTGGAAAAAGAAACCGAAGATCAAACCAGTCACGTTCCCAACAAAAAACGTACCATTCACACTGAAGAACGACGTTCCTGATCTCATCCCCTACTATGAAGCAGCACTTCTTCATGTTGATGGATCGGGTCCGTCACCGGATTGGATGCAACGCAGACTCATAGCGACCGGTTGGAGGCCAATCAATTTGATCGTGGACGTCACGAACTATGTTTTGATGGAAACGGGCATGCCTCTCCATGCCTTCGATGCTGATGACTTCCGTGGCACACTCTGTATTCGTAAGGCGAAGAAAGATGAAGTGATCACGACGCTTGATACAGCAACGCGAAAGCTACCCGAAGGCGCGCTTGTCATCAGTGATGACGATGGTATCTTTGATCTTTTTGGTGTCATGGGAGGTTTACGAACGTCCAATAAACCAACAACACGCAATGTGTTCTTGCAAGCAGGCATCATCGATCCCGTCTCGGTCCGCAGAACAGTGATTGCAATGGGTCACCGTACGGATGCAGCCACTGTGTATGAAAAAGGTGTGCTACCGATCACGGCTTCTACTGGGCTTCGGCGCGCCATCGAACTTTTATCAGACAATGCAGAGTGCGCGGTCTCAGCGAAACTCGTAACGTGGGGAAAGTCAGCAGCACAGAAAAAAGTGAAGGCAAATTTCAGTAAAATTCTCGGGTACATCGGAGCACCCATCGACAGAAAAACTGTCACAAAGATCCTCACCGACCTCGGCTGCGAAGTGACGGGATCTGGAGAAACACTGACGGTAACGCCCCCTGCCTGGAGGCGTGACATCACGCACATTCAGGATATCGCCGAGGAAGTAGCGCGCACGTACGGCTACGCAAATATACCGCCAGTCATGCCGGAGGCTTCTATCTTGCCTCCTTTTCGTGATCATCGGACGAATATGATCCGAGATGGCCTGAAAGAACGATGTTGTACGGAGCTTCTGCATCTCGCGTTCACGAGCCCAACGATGCTAGGAAAGATTGGTACGAAAGAAATGAAATTCGTCTCCATCGAAAATCCCATTGGTGAAGAGCTTTCCATCATGCGTCCGAGTCTCGTCCCCGAACTCCTGGAAACTGTCGGGCGAGAACTAACAAAACAGGACGCGAGCGTTCTGAAAGTGTTCGAGTACGGACAGGTTTTCCTCCCGGGTTCTGAGAGGGCGGATCTTGTGACGTTGGTTGCTGCAAAGGGAAAAACAACACTGAAGGATGATCCACTCCTCATCGCCAAAGCTGACCTGATGCATGCGATGAAAAATGCAGGGTACGAATGTACGTACGAACAGACAAAAGAGAACTTGCCGTCATTCGCGCATGCAGGACGAAGCGCTTCTATTCTCTGCAAAGGGACGATAGTGGGACTGATCACAGAAGTGTCTCCTGATGTCAGGAAAGCGTTTTCTCTTCCTGGGCGCACAGCTGTATCGATCATCAATCTTGAGACTCTCTTGAGTATGGACACTGATGTTTTCATTGCGTCCCCATTACCAATGTTTCCTGCGGTGGAATTCGACGAGACAGTTGAAATTCCGAAGGTTGCATTCAGTGCTGTTTCCAAAAAACTTCTGCACATCGATCCGCTTCTCCGGCACATTGCAACTGTGAATCTGTATGAAGGCGATATCGGTAAGCGTCTGACCCTGCGCTTCACCTATCGTGCCGACGACCGAACGCTCACACAGGATGAAGTGGAGAAGATCCACGCTAGAGTCCTCATCGAGCTGAAAAAATCGTAGTATAGTACTGTTTTTCGGACTCCCATGAGCATGAAAATTTATACGAAAACTGGCGATAAGGGCACAACGGGCCTTTTTGGAGGACAGCGAGTATCAAAATCTGCAGTTCGTTTGCATGCGTACGGCACACTGGATGAACTCAATGCGATTCTTGGTTCTGTGATCTCCGATACGACACTGCCAGCGTCCGTGAAGACGCAACTTCTGTGGCTGCAGTCGCTTCTTTTCCAGATCGGAGCAGATCTTGCGACTCCGCTTGAGAGTAGTGCAAATATTCTGCGCATGGACACCTCGCACGCAACCACACTCGAACAATGGATTGACGAGATGGAAGCGGAGCTCTCTCCTCTGACAAGTTTCATCGTACCAGGAGGTTCTGTAGCCGGATCAAAGCTCCATGAAGCACGCACCGTTTGCCGAAGAGCGGAACGATGGATCGTCGAACTGATGAATAGTGAACCTGTGACAGAAGCCGTTATCGTCATTGTGAACCGATTAAGTGACTATCTATTTGTTGCAGCAAGGTTTACGAACAAAGCACTGGGGGATGCGGAGAAAGCAGTGGAGATTCCGAGGGCATAAGAGCGCTACACAGTCTCGCGACGTAAAGCATTGATCCGCTGCCTCAAGCTGCCTGGTAATTCTCGTTGTATCTCATCCTGTTGGATACCCCATTCCCTACTGTCCTCATCGGTATA
>CAZFCB010000037.1:0-11386 GCA_964517585.1 uncultured Candidatus Peribacteria bacterium
GTTCATCAAAGTCTTCTTCCTCCTCCTCTAGTTCATCAAAGTCTTCTTCCTCCTCCTCTAGTTCATCAAAGTCTTCTTCCTCCTCCTCTAGTTCATCAAAGTCTTCTTCCTCCTCTGTCCATACCGATCATACTGAATGTCGCAACAACGCTTGTGTGATCATTGCTGGTGCTGGCCAGAGCCAATGCACAAGTTCTCCATGTACCCCTCCTTCATCATCAAGTTCGAATTCTTCCCAGCCAGCAAATCACACGGAGTGTCGCAACAACGCTTGTGTCATCATTGCTGGTGCGGGTCTGAGCCAGTGCACCAATTCGCCATGCGTCGTACCACCCTTCAGCTCGTCGAATCCGAGCAGTAACCCAAGTAGTAGAAGTAGTTCGAGCCTGAGTAGCAGCTCTAGTTCCAAAAGTTCTTTCTCAAGTTCATCGAGTACTTCATCGAAATCTTCTACTTCTTCTTCAGCACCAAACCATACTGAGTGTCGAAATAATTCTTGCGTTGTTATCGCGGGCGCAGGCGTAAGCCAATGCACAGGTTCGCCTTGCTCAACGCCATCTTCATCTTCTGTGTCATCACAGACTCCGAACCACACAGAATGTAGAAACGGTGCATGTGTCTTAGTAGCAGGCGCTGGCGTGAGCCAGTGCACGTCCTTCTCATGCATAGTTTCATCGTCATCTACCAGCTCATCTCGTTTCTCTTCGACATCTTCCACGTATTTTACGAGTAGTTTCTACTTCACATCGTCGTATGGAACGACAACCGTTCCTCAGTATCCATACTGCGGTGACGGTATTGTGCAATCTCGCGAACAATGCGAACGAGTGAATACTGCCGGAAATGTCGTGAATCCAAACTGTAGTGTCACGTGTCAGTTTACTCAGCTGCAGTCTTGTGGTGATAAAGTTCTACAGAATGGAGAAGAGTGTGATGATGGAAACACCAGAGATGGTGATGGTTGTACGTCTCTGTGCAAATTTGAGAAGAAGTTCTGTGTTGACTCAACATTATGTGAGAAAAACACCTGCGGAGGAGGCAGTGCATGCAAGGAGGCATTCTGCGGCGATAGCATTACTCAGGGTGCTCTTGGTGAACAGTGTGATGATGGCAATGGGGACAATAATGATGACTGCGACAACAACTGTCAGTGGGTCGCGCTTGAGGAGTGTGGGGATGGCATCGTGCAATCTGAGTATGAGCAGTGCGACAATGGTAAGACTCCGAAATATTCTGGGGCTGAGGTGAACTCAGATGCACCCAATGCAGAGTGTCGTACTAACTGTACATGGGAGCGCTGTGGCGATGGAATTTTCGATTCATTTATTGAGGCATGTGACGACGGAAATAATGTAAATGGCGACAGATGCAATGCGGACTGCACTCTTCCTGCAGGTGCCGCTCCACCTATCTATGCTGGTGATCTGATTTCACCAACAGTGCCAAGGCCAAATACGCCAACGTATTATCCTCCTACTATTCCAACCCCTGCTCGTACGCCAACTGGACCTGGTCTTGTCATCTTCCTTGCCTCGGGCGCTGCAGCTGGTGTTGGAATTGTGAGACGAAGATTTCTAGATCGCAAGTAGTGGTACCCCCGGCAGGAATCGAACCTGCGACCAAAAGGTTAGAAACCTTCTGCTCTATCCACTGAGCTACGGGGGCAGATGTTGGTGCAATTGCCTCTCTCATCATACCTGAAATCGGAGTCTGCTTTGAAATGAAATACGTGCATTGCCTGTGGTATCAACGTGGAGTCAAAAAACATTGTTTCGAAGGTATTCCGAGGAAGAAGCTAGAGGCTCCAAAAGGAGAAGCGATGACAGTCATCTTCATGTATGCTGTAGACCTATGAGCGAGAATTCAGCACCCATCACTCCTTCCAGTGAAACCGAAGAACAGCGTGATATTCGGGTCAACAAAGATATCGCAGCATTTAGTTACGTCTGGATTATGTCCGTGATTGTTTTTGTAGCACGGAAAGACTCTCGCTTTATTCAGTATCACAGCAGGCAGGGGATTGTGTTGTTTCTCCTCACAATTCCGGCTGCATTCATTCCGATCGTCGGAAATTTTTTAATTCTTCTTCTTGCGGCTGGCATGATTCTTGGTTTTATCCATGCGGCACAAGGAAAATACGAAGACGTCCCTGTGGCAGGTGATCTAGCGAAGGGAAAGTTAAAACTTGCAGATATCCTTCATTCTGTTGCAAAGCTTCTTGAAGACATAGCGTCATTTTTGAAGCGTTTATTTTCAAAGTCTGAGGTAACCCATCAAGAAAGCAAGCCGCCTACCACCGAACCAGATTCATCTGTAGACACTCCTCCACAGACTCCGGTACTGTAGTCATGCACTATGAAGTATAAACGAGTCCTCCTTAAGATCTCCGGCGAAGCACTCGCTAGTGGTTTTGGTTTCGATTATGAAAAACTCCATGACATTGCAGCGCAAGTGGTGACAGTCCATGAGGCTGATATCCAGGTCATTATTGTTGTGGGAGCAGGAAACATTTGGCGATTTCGAGATACCACGGAGAGTGGTATCGAGCGCACAGCATCCGATGCTATGGGAATGCTTGCGACTATTATGAATGCAGTTGCGTTGCAGTCTGCCATTGAAAACCTTGGTGTTTCCACTCGTGTGTGCTCCGCAATCAACGTACCACAGCTTGCAGAGCCGTATTTGCGCCGCCGCGCTGAGAGGCATTTGGAAAAGAAGCGCATTGTTATTTGTGCTGGAGGGACAGGAAATCCCTATTTTACTACGGACTCTGCTGCAGCGCTTCGAGCCCTCGAGCTTAATTGCGGCGTCATTCTGAAAGCATCGACTGTGGACGGTGTATATGACAAAGACCCAAACAAGCATAAGGATGCCAAGAAGTATCAAACCCTGACGTTTCAGGAAGCTATTGAGAAAAATCTGAAAGTATTTGACCAGTCTGCCTTTAGTCTTTGCAGGGAACAGAATTTGCCAATCATTGTGTTCGATTACAGTCGAAAAGGAGCATTTCTGGATGCGGCGAACGGAAAAAGTGTTGGAACTCTTGTCAAAGACTAAACTTGATTTTCTTTGCAGTGTGCTAGGATATAGTCCTATGTCACATCCTCTTCTTGACCAGTTTGATTTGGGAGCAAAAAAAACGCTCGAGCATCTTCATCAGGAGTTTGGAAAACTTCAAACAGGCAGAGCGAATGCATCACTAGTTGAGCATATTGTCGTGGAGGCGTACGGCCAAAGAATGGAGCTCAAGGCCGTTGCGAGTATTTCGGTATCAGATGCACGATCGATCGTTTTACAGCCATGGGACAAATCGGTTCTTAGCGCAGTCGAAAAGGCTATCCAGACTGCGAATATTGGCGTTAATCCTGTGAATGACGGCATAGTCATCCGACTTAATTTCCCGTCTATGACGGAAGAACGTCGCCTTCAAATTAAGAAAATAGTTCATCAACTTGCAGAAGCTGCAAAGATTTCACTGCGACAGGAGCGACAAAAATCTCATGATGCAATGAAGGACATTGCAGATGAAAATGAGAAAGCGCGACTCCAAAAAGACCTGCAGAAAAAAGTTGATGATGCTAATGCAGGTATTGAGGAATTAGCAAAAAAGAAAGAACAGGAGGTGATGACTGTGTAAGTGAGCAATCGTAGAGACGTACAAATTACTCACATCTGCAAGATCCGCTGTAGTTGTAGAGACTCAGGATTTTGCGTCTCTACACTGTGACTGATACCATTCACACATGAAGAAGCCTCTCTTCGCCATCCCCAGCTTCCCTGGCTCCAACGGAGAAGTAGACAATCTTCGTACCCTAAAACGTTGTGGATTTGATGCATTTGTTTTCCGTTGGAACGATTCAACGGAAAAGCTAAAAGATGTTGATGGGTACTTCTTCGGTGCTGGATTTAGTTATGAAGACAGGGGGAGATCAGGCATGGTTGCAGCGCGAGATCCGCTTTTCTCATTCATGCGGAGTGAGGCCGCTAAAGGCAAGGTCATCGTGGGAAACTGCAATGGAGCGCAGGTACTGGTAGAGAGTGGGCTTATTCCTCTTGGAGATTCACTTCGGCTATGCCTTGCGCACAATGCGTACCGAGAAAGTGATGGCGAATGGAAATCACCAGGCTTTCTCAATGAATGGGTTTGGATTACGCCAGCATGTAAGAAGGACCGCTGTGCAACCTCCAACTGGTCCGGTGCAATGCATATTCCTATTGCACACGGAGAAGGAAGATTTGTAACGCGCGATCCTGATCTCATCGCAGAGCTTGAAAAAAACGGACAAGTTGCATTTCGTTACTGCACACCAGATGCCGTGCCAAGCGCCAAAGCGCCAATTACGCCGAATGGCTCTGTGTCCGGCATTGCCGGCATTTGCAATGTCGAAGGAAACGTTGTCGCACTGATGCCACACCCCGAACGTACTGAACGTGGGGATCGGTATTTCTTGTCTATTGCCAAGTGGTTACAGAGCAGAAGGAAAAATTTATTTACACAGATTTCAACCACTTCTTCCACTGCCAAAGTACAGATACCTACTCGATTACCTATGCTATTCGAGGTCTATATCGACACGATCATTACCAACAATGAAGAACGGACAGTTGAGCAGGCAGCTCGAAGGATCAATCCGAAGGTACGATTGAAACAGTATCGGTTTGTAGGACTGAAAGGCGATAGAGTGAAGGAGCTCCTGTCATCACTCTCTTTCTTTAACCCACACAAAGAAGTGGCATATATTCGATCTCGAAACGTATTTCAAAAATGGAATCCTGATACTCGAACACTTGAGAAGGCGACACATCCAGTTCTGAGAGGAATATCACTGCTTCGGCGCGATGAGCCTGACAGGGGAGGACTAGCCCTCGGCGGAGATTGTGAAACGGGAGTCTGTTACGACTGTCGTGAAATTTCAGAATCAGTTCTTACGACGCCTAGCATCTGTGAGGTCTTCTGCAATCCTCATTCTTCTACTCTCGAGCGCCTAAACGTTTGAGTAAAGACATCGTCATTATTGCGCACAACATTCGGTCGCTCTGGAATATAGGAGCGGTTTTTCGATCTGCAGATGCCTTTCATATCTCACATATTCATCTGACTGGTTACACTGCCGCTCCTCCACGAAAGGAAATTTCAAAAACTGCACTCGGCGCAGAAGTATCGGTACCGTGGTCAGAGGAGAAAGATCCTATAGAAGTAATCATGCGACGAAAGTCCGAAGGTTTTGTCGTGATCGCGCTAGAAAAAAGTGAAAGCAGTACTCCCATAATGAGTGTAAAAACTGACAAGCCAGTCTGCATCATTATTGGCCACGAAATCCTTGGCGTTTCGGAGGAGCTTATGTCTGCCTCGGATCACACTGTCCATATCCCGATGTTAGGGTCGAAAAACTCATTAAACGTCTCTGTTGCAGCTGGAATTGCGTTGTACCACTTCCGGTGTTGCAGTTGAAGATTGGTAGATTTATGCTAGTATTTGGCTGTTTTCCACACGTTTTTTATGGCTGATCAAACACAAGGTGGCAACCCTCCACG
Organism: uncultured Candidatus Peribacteria bacterium; assembly: GCA_964517585.1. Taxonomy (GTDB): domain Bacteria; phylum Patescibacteriota; class Gracilibacteria; order Peribacterales; family Peribacteraceae; genus JAGORY01. The sequence goes on from CAZFCB010000037.1 coordinate 5,536, forward strand.
CCCTGGTGATCCAGTGCCGAACGATGGGCTTGATCCTACGCAAGTATTCGGCTCACCTCCGCCTCCACCGCCACCACAGGGGCAGCAGGCTGCTGGTGCTCAGCAAGATGGTGCAAATCCTCCGGTTCAAGACACCAGCCCGCCTCCACCACCTCCAGGAACGGCAGCGACGAAAGAGGCAGGATACGATGATGAAGATATTCGCATTCTCACGGAAGTCGGGAACTATCGATTCGGAAGTCTTGCAGTTGCACTCAGCAATGAAAATGTAGCTATCCCTGCTCATCCCGAGACAAAGTTTGATGAGCAACGTTTTCTGTCGTTGCTTCGTGGATCTATTTCTCTGACACGAGACGAAAAGTGGCGCATCATTCAGGCGGTTCCGAAACTGAGTCAATTTCAGATAGATGAGTTGCAAAAAATTCTCGAGGAAGAGAGGTTTAAGTTTAGCCAGCTTTCTCCCAAGCATCTGAAGCACCTCATGCAACTAGAAAAAAAGCATTCTGAGGATTGGAAAGATCTGCAAGCCTTGTATGTGCAACAGTCCGCAAAGAAGCAGGAACAGTCTCAGGCTGATGACATCAGGAAGCAGCTGGGGTTGTAGGCTTTCCGCATATCTGGTTTTAGCCTCGTTGGTGGGAAGCTGTTTATTGTTCGGAAATTTCTACGCCAATATTTTCACTCCAAAAAAAAGTCCGATGCCGACAAGAGTGAAGGCAATTCCAGCGATAAGCCCGCCTTTCATTATTTTGTGGATTGCTGACAACGTAAGAAAAATGAAGATAGCTACAATGAAGCTAAAGATGAGTGGCGAAAGATAAAAAGCCTGCACAAAAGGAATATTCCATGGTAGTGACCGTTCGAATGAGAAGTAGCCAACAGCCACAAAGAGTCCGTACCATGCAAGGAGCCAGCCAGCGTACAGCCGTAGTGTGCCCGAAAGCGGATGATAATCACGTGAAGTTGTTTTGTTGATCGGGCTAGGCTCAGCAGCTTTCTTGGTCACTTCAGGAATGTTCGTAAAACCAAGAGATGTCCGTGGAGCAGGTTTCGTCGGGGCGGAAGCCCCCTGAAGATTGACAGGTTTCGCATTTAGTACAGGCTGTGATGTTGCAGTTTGTACTGAAGGCGCAGGCGCAAGAGTTTTACTATTTCTCTGCCACTGGTCTAAATCGGGATCTTTGTATTGAGGAAGCACGCCAACAGGGGATAGCATCGTAAGAAAAAGCTTTTGATCGTCCCGGAGTCTTTTAAAAGCCTCGTACTTGATAGCAGCTTGTAGTGTTCCTCGACGGACATGACCTGCGCCATCTTTTCCCTCGAAGGCAAAAACAGGTAATTGGTCCTGGTGTTCCGGAGCAGTAGGAGAACTATGGGTACGAGACGCCTCGGATATTTCGAGAACTTCGAGATGAAGGTTCTCAAGCGCACTACGCGCAGTAAGTTCATCGGTGGCATCAAGAGATCCTCGAACCTCCTTGTTATCATCATCCGTCGCTCTGTACGAGAAGAGTGGCATACTAGACGGAAAGATTACTGGGCGACCGTATACGGCGTGATGCGCGAAATCATGTACGAGACGGCTACCTTCAGTCGTGCGTCGGCAATAATTTCGAAGTGAGTTCCATCTTCCCAGTCCTTGAAACCAATAACATCTGCGCCTTGGGTCTTGATTTGTCCATCCTGCGCTTGCATAGATGCTGACGACCCAGATACAAGATTAAGGATGATGGCACCCTGCCCAAGCTCTGCAATGTCATTCATGCCCATCTCAACATGCCACAAATTATTTGTCGTTGCACCAAATGATTTGAAGTACCAGTTTTTGTGGACAGGAATGCAGAAGGCAATGTGACTCGTGCAATATTTCTGAGTCCACAACTCTGGCTTATCATACGTCTGTTTTGCAAGAAGGACGTTCTGCTCCTCATGAACACTAGAATCAGATGAACTCGAAGCCTGGCTTGATGAAATTGAACTCACTGAGGATGCTGAAGAAACTGAAGTTTGTGCAACACTACGTACAGACGATGACGTACTTTTTACCTGCGATGATGACATTGCACTACTCATAGCCTCTGAAGAATTACTGGAACTCTCCATGGCTTTCGGCACACAGACTCCAGAACAATCCGCGCCACCATTAAGTGGATCACAGCTGTCTGACGTGTCATCAATGCACATTTCGTTTTCATCACAGGGCAAACCTGCGATGCCACCACACATCTTTCTTGATCCCACCATCGATTCTTCTGAGGAAGAAAAAGATGATGAATCCGTATCGAGTACCACTACTTCCTCAGCTTTTAAGATCATACCGCCTGCCTCAACAGTTGGCTGCAATGAGCCATGAATCTCCACTTTCTTGCCGAGATATATGTTCAAGTTTAAATTTACGTCTGTTGACTCTAACAGGAGGGACTGATTGCCGTCGAGCCGAAGAGTGTGCGTACCTTGCTGATACACAGTCATGCCAAGTTCTTCAACAGTGCCTATGTAACTGACATTATGTGTTACAAGATCTCCCGTGTCTTCTGAGGGGGAACTGGAGGAACTGGAAGATTGAGAACTGTCCGTCAGAGACTTGCTTCCAAAGTTACATGCCGTCAGGCCAAGAGTAGTCACAAGTAGTGTAGAAAGGAGAAGTCGTTGCATTGTGATTCGGGGGATGAAGGTCGATATTGTACGTCCTTTTTTGCTAGGTTCAAAGCAACTAGAGCATCATCATCAATTTTTCTGTAGTATGAAGTCCATGTTTCAGCCCGAAGTGCCTGTTCTTGGCAAGTATGCGGATCTTCTCGTAAAGTATGCCCTGAATGGTGGGGAAGGTGTACGAAAGGGTGAAGTAGTGCAAATCAATGTACCAGATATTGCTAAACCGCTGTATCAGGAGATTTTAAGAGCAGTTCTTGAGTCTGGAGCGCATCCAAAGACGAATGTACAACCAACAGGAACAGATAAAGTATTTTTCAAGTATGCATCCGATGAACAGCTTGTTTTCTTTCCTGATGCATTCAAACGCGCAGAAGCTGAGCTGATCGACCATCAAGTATCCATCATCGCCGACATCGACCCGACAGAATTAAAGGATGTTGAACCGCAGCGACTATTTCGAACAATGGATGCTCGAAGGAAGTTTCGAGATTGGCTTTTTGCCAAAGAGCAGAAGAAGAAATTTTCTTGGACACTTGCTTTGTATGGTACAGAAGCCATGGCAAAGGAGGCGGAAATGCCCATAGAGGAATATTGGGATCAGATTATTCAAGCGTGCTATCTAGATTGCGAAGACCCGATCAGCGAATGGAAAAAGATTCAGACTGAGCAAAACCGTGTGAAGAACGCCTTGGATGCCCTTGAAATAGAATGGCTACACGTAGAAGGGGAGCGAATTAATTTGAAAGTGCAGCTTGGCAAGAATCGTTCCTGGCTCGGCGGAAGCTGCCGAAACATTCCTAGCTTTGAGCTCTTTATTTCTCCGGATTGTCGCGGAACAGAAGGCACAATTTTCTTTAATCAGCCACTCTATCGATACGGAAATATACTCCGCGATATCACGCTCGAATTCAAAAAGGGAATCGTCGTACGTGCAGAAGCCAAGGTTGGGCAATCCGTACTCGATGCTATGATTTGTCGCAAAAATGCAGAGAAAATTGGGGAGTATTCTCTCACAGACAAGCGATATTCACGTATCACGAAGTTTATGGCAAATACGCTATTTGATGAAAATATCGGTGGCGAGTACGGGAATACACACATTGCTCTTGGCCGTGCCTACAAAGACAGTTTTCCAGGTGATATGAGTGTGCCGACAGATAAAGAATGGGAGAGCTGGGGATACAATGACTCTCCAGAGCACACTGATATTATTTCAACAGAAGATCGTACTGTGACTGCGACGCTACCGAACGGTGGCAAAAAAATAATCTTTAAGGACGGCAAATTTACCGTATAAAAAAAGCGGCAGTGTACGTGCCGCTTTCTGTGAGTTGTAGAAAGTCTACTTACGAAGACATCACTTTATCCGAGAACTCCCAGTACGCTTCATTGCCACCTAGCTCGCCTGCACACTCGGCTCCAACGGCAAGAGGCAGAGCTTCTGGATGAAAGCTCAAAGGGAAATGGCGATAGACCCATACCACCTTACCGTCATACATCTCCATCAGCTTCTGGTACGTTGGATGGACAGAGTGACAGAAAGGACACTGATAATCTGAGTACTCGATGAGTGCAATTGTTGCGCGCTTGTCGCCACGAATATAATCACTGGCAAAATCTACTGGAACCACAGTACCTGCAAGGGTAACTCCTGGCTCTGCAAAAGCAGCCTCAGGGTTTTTGAGAATTGCATCTATTGTCTTTTGGAAATTCGCAACAGGCTGCGCTCCAGAAATGACAATTCCTTTCTTCGACTTCATATCGTAGATGATGTTACCAGGTGTTCCGCTCACGCCAGCTGCTTGACCACCTGCCATCTGCTGATTAATTTTATCGTTAAACTTTTCGCTGACGGCACATGCTCTGAAGTCATCTGGATCAAGACCAATGTCACTCGCATAGGCAACCATACGGTCAAGAACACTTCCTTGTGGTGCTTGTGGTGCCTGCGGAGCTGCTGCGACTTGTTTTTCTCCGCCTTGCTTCAGCGCAATAGTTGGCATGGAGCCAGAAGCAAAAGTAAGAACAACACCAGCAATGAGACCAATCAAGAACATAGCAACCCCGAACCAGACGTTATTCTGGCTAGTAGCTTCTTTGGTAGGCATACGAAAAGCGGGAAAATGATAGATGAACAAGTGCAGTATAGGGAATATTGACCAGAATTGTGAATGCAACTTGAGGTAAACCGTGTTGAATAAGCTTCAGAAGAGATTTGTGCTATCGTAGGCGCCATATAGTGCTTCCCCCACCCCTATGTCCTTTACAGCAGGACTTGCTAAAGCTTTCAATTCACCTGTTCGTATTCTTTTCGGTGGAGTTGTTGCGGTACTCATCATAGCACTGTCTATTGGTGGATATCTTGCATTGAAGCCAAAGCCGTACGAATTTTCACAGAATCAAAAAATTTCAGCTTCATCGTCAATGTACTTAGCATTTGCAGTAGATATGGATCATGCATCCACTGAACAATATCTTTCACTTCCGAACAATCTTAACGTAACGAAGCAATGGGATGGCGAGGTACTTGTTCTGAAGCCACTAAGCAAACTTGAGGTCGACACAACGTACATCGTGACCGTTGATGGTCGAGCTCTCACAAAGGAAGGAACACCTCTTGGTACGGACCTTGAGTTTGTTTTTACTGTCACGGGCGCCCCAAAACTTGCTGCACAAATTCCGCCGGCTAATTCTGCCCACGTTCCCACTGACGCAGACATCACTCTTGTATTTGACAGGCCGGTCGTGCCTTTGACGCAGGTACAAGGTGCATCAGCTGAGAAACGTTTTTCTGCATGGCCCGTGACTATTACTCCGCCACTAAAAGGACGCTGGCGCTGGCTTGGAACAACTACAGCGTCATTCATACCAGAAGGATCACTAACACTCGCGACCAAATATACAATCGGTGTGCCACCGGGGATTCCGACAGTTTCTGGTGACGCCACAGAAACAGATTTCAGTTGGAGCTTTGAAACAGAACGCCCAATTGCAATGTCAGGTTCCCCGTCTGAAGGGAGTAGTTTTGCTGGTCCAGGAACGGAAATATCCGTGACGTTTAATCAAGACATTGATCTGATGAGCGCAAAGGATTCCATCGTTTTTGTGGCAAAGTCAGGCGAGAACAATGTTCCGGATCGCACAATGGGAATTGCGACGGTGAAGTATGGCTATAAAAACATTGGCGGTACGGAAG
>CAZFCB010000038.1:0-1029 GCA_964517585.1 uncultured Candidatus Peribacteria bacterium
AAAGATTTATCACTCTCAGCGAGGATCCGGAGCGTCGCGAGTGCCGCGTTTTTGTATCCGGCGACGGTCATGACCGGAACATCGGATGGCATGCGGAGGCTGGAGTGGATATCGATGGAATATTCCTCGAGCGTCGCGTGCGGCGGGCAGTTCACGACGGGGTGAACGCACGAACCAGCGACGACGCCACCAAGACCATTGCTCATGCCAACACACGTCACGACAACCGTCGGCTCAGTGCGAGCATTAAGCTTCTCGATGACCTGTACCACTTTCTCCGGCACTTTGTGGGCAGAAGCAACGACGATCTCAGACGACACCTGATACTCGTCCAAGATGGCGGCAATTTTTTTGGCAAAATCGGTATCGACTTTGGAACCAAGGAGGAAGGTGACGGTGGGCATGGACGAAGTGTAAAGTGAAAAGTGTAAAGTGAAAAGTGAGGAAAGAATCCCCCTCACGTCTGCGCGTAGAACAGGTTGAAGCCCTGACCAAACCCACGTACAGTACCGCGGCACCTTTCGTGGGGCTCTAGCTCATCTGGTAGAGCGCTTCCATGGCATGGAAGAGGTGAGGGGTTCGAGTCCCCTGAGCTCCACCATTCGTCGCTACGCGAAGGATGCCAACCAAAGCACTGGAGGTTCGTAAATGATTTTCTTCTACACACTCGCGTTGGCTACGGATGGCGAGCCATCAAGCATAAAGGTTAGCCTGTCCCGACTGACACCCTCATCCAATTTTATCCAACCCATCAAATGTTCCACGCCCTCGTCCAACAGATTGAACCATTTGTCCAAATGTACGGTGCGCTTGGCATATTTTTTGCAAGCATTCTCGAAGAAATCATTGCCCCTATCCCATCGACACTGGTTGTGTTCAGCTCTGCAGTTCTTCTGACACAGGGGCTCACTGGCTCAACGGCAATCCTCACCATTCTCTTTAAGATTATGATTCCGGCTTCCGCAGGAATCACGATTGGTTCTCTGTTCCCTTACTATATATCTCTTATCGTTGAGAATGTCATCTTCT
>CAZFCB010000038.1:1039-11230 GCA_964517585.1 uncultured Candidatus Peribacteria bacterium
GGAGAAAAGCTCTTCGTGGAGCGCTTTGGAAAGTACGTTGGCCTCAAGTGGTCGACCATCGAGGCAATGCAACGACGTGTAGAGAATGCGTCTTCTGCTGAAATTGCCATCTTTGTCACGCGAGCTATTCCAGGACTGCCTTCACTTGCTGTCTCAGTATTTTCAGGCCTTGCACGCATCCCCGTTGGGAAATATATCATCTGGAGTTTCCTTGGATGTCTGCCAAGAAACTTCATTCTGGGGCTTGCAGGTTGGCTCGGCGGAAGACAGCTCGGTACGGTCATGGAATTGCTGACGAACCTTGAAAGTCACATGCTCGTCCTTGTGTTCGCCGTCATCATTGCTCTTGGAATCGGCTGGCTCATCTTCGAGCACAGGCGAAAACACCAAAGAAAGTCTCATGGTGAAATCAAAGATGCTACGAAAATATAAGGCAAAGCTCTAAGGAAAGTTTTACGGCTTAGGATTGGTAGAAACAAAATTGCCACTCACTGCAGCCGTCCGTATACTCATGTAGATGGATCCCCGACGTGATGAAGACGCCAATCTGACGCTTGAAACGTTTTTCGAGGAGTACTCCGATGCTATTTTTCGTTACGTTGCATCTCAACTACGCGATCGCGAAGTCGCAAAAGACATCACGCAGGATGCCTTCATCCGTTTTTGGCAATGTCTTGAGCGTGGCGACAAGATCGAGCACAAACGAGCACTCTTGTACAAAATCGCAGGAAATTTGGTCATCGACTACACGAGACGAAAGAAGTCCGTTTCTCTTGACGCTCTTCTCGAACAAGGATTCGAACAAGGTGAAGATACAATCCGATCGACAAAAGGGAAGATGGAGCTCGAACGAATTCTCACCGCAATCGACAGGCTGCCTTCAGGCACTCGTCAGGTGCTCCTTCTGCGATTTATAGAAGGCTTTGATCCTTCAGAAATTGCCTCAATGACGAAAGTAACGAGTAATGTCGTTTCTGTCCGTATCCATCGAGGGCTTTCGAAACTTCGTTCCCTTCTTCAGCATGCGTAAACTCCTCAGATTTCTTTCTGGCATCACAAAAAGGTCGTCATATTTTGTAAGAATGACGAAGGGTATTCGTCACAGTGACATGATGGAGGACGACCTTCATGAAAGCATCGCGCGCATTGGAGACGCAGTACAACCTCTCTCGGAGGAGGAAAAAATAACGATGCTTCAATCAATACGCACGTCGCTCGCGTCAGAGTCTGTAAGAATACAACGTTCGAATCGTCTTGGGTGGACATTCTTATCCTTTCCCAAGCGCATTATGCCGATCATCGCCCTCTTTGTTGCTCTGTTCGTATCCATCGGTGGCTCTGCCTATGCCGAATCTGCGTTACCAGGAGATTTGCTCTATCCTGTCAAAATTCGTGTGAACGAGAATGTTCGAGCTATGACCAGTCTCTCAGCGGAAGCCAAAGCTGATTGGAGTGTCCGTCGCATCGAGCGACGCCTCGAGGAAGCAGAGCTTCTCGCCGCAAAAGAGAAGCTCAGTACGGATGTGAGTAAGTACATTGCTTCGAGTGTCGAAACGAATGTAGCGGATACCCATGTGAAGATTGAGAATCTCCGCGGGAAAGGTAAGGTTTCGGCGGCCGTGATCCTCAGCTCAAAGTTAGACTCTTCACTACGGACACATGAGACTGTGCTCGTTCGTATCGCACGCGATCGTGCATCTGTGCATGCTGCAACAAACGTACTGATCGAATCTGTGCGGAAAGCCTCGGTTGCAGGTTTACAACTAACACAGGAAAGCGAGGTTGAAGCATCGAATGAAAGCACCACGACGAACAACGGTCTTCGCATCGCAGCAAAAGAGAGTCTGAAAGCTGCAGAACGCAAAATCGAGGAAACCCGACGCTTTATCGAAACAAAGCGTGCAAGCGCAAGCGCTGAATCCGTGACGGAAGCTGAAGTGCAACTCGGAGTTGCAACATCGGGAACTGTCTCTGCCCAGGAACAACTGAATGCAGGCGCACACATTGAAGCATTCCACACTGCCCGTTCCGCCTTACGCTCAGCGCAGGAAGCCAAGCTTCTGCTGCAGTTTTCGAATGCATCACGCGAAGGATCACATACGTCTTCATCCCCGTCATCTTCTTCTCGCTTCTCTTCATCGTCATCTTCATCTATGTCCTCTAGCGCTTCATTGTCATCCACATCTTCGAAGGATCAAACGAATGCTGATGAGCAGATGAAAAAACAAGAAGAGAAGCACGTCGATGAGAAAGACGAAGAGAATCTTGGCGTCGAGACTACGATAAAAACGCAGATCAAGACTGTCCCTACGGATGTAGGAACGATCATAGTTGAGTAAAGAACTTGTAGCTGCAAAGCAAGGATGGAGTGCACACGCTGTCCTTCGCTTTGTTGGTATCTCTTGATTCGGAGTAGTTCCAAGATGTGAAGTTTTTTCACAAGACATCAGGCATTGAGAACTTGCAAGAGGTAACGGAAACTATCGCTCATGAACCCACACCTAGTTGGCATTCTCATTGGTGGCCTCATTCCTGCTATTTTGTATGGCGTATCCAGTGTATTTGCGAAAGCCAGTACAAAAGAAGGTATTGGCTTAGGGGTATATCTCATGATCACTGGTTTCGCAGTTGCATGTATAGGAGCAGGCTTTTTTGCCTTTCAGGTAGACAAGACACTATCATTTCGCTCAGCTACATATGCTGTTGGCTTTGGAGTCAGTTGGGCATTGGGAACTGGATTGGTAGCCATTGGACTCACAAAGTTTGGCATTCCACTTGGGAAGCTCGTGCCGATGTATAACATGAATACACTCGTTGCGGTTCTTCTTGCATTGTGGATTTTTGCTGAGTAGCAACAAGTAAAAGTGGTACAACTGGCAATCGGATCAATGCTCATTGTTGCGGGTGGTGTTTTGGTTGAGAGAGCTTAGAGTATTATTTGTGCGCCCGACCATTCGATAAACTCAGGGCACGTTTGAACCTCGTGGCTTGCCATGAGCGAGCGTAGCGAGTCAAATGGTGCGCCCGGCAGGATTTGAACCTACGACCCCCAGCTCCGCAAGCTGATGCTCTATCCAGCTGAGCTACGGGCGCACATTGATGTGGGAAAATGATCGGATCAAGCGTCGCATCCCATTTCTATTGACGGCTTGCTTCAGGCACCTAGGCCTGCTGCCTGCCCACCATAGCCAAGAGGCGAAGGTGGGAGCTCTAGGCACACAGTAAGCCACGAGAGGCTACAGGCTTTTTGAGCCGCAATCAACGTGTACATGTCTGCATCTCTCCATTGTCTGGGCATACGTTGATATGAATGGCACATTGCTCTAAACACGGTTTTTTGATATAATATATACCGTGTACATCTACCTACAACTGACATAAAAATTTGAACCAACGGGAGCTTGTAGAAAGCCCAAATGAAGACGCAAAAAAATAAAAAGCATCATTCCACACATGACTATGGCTGAAACCGAAAGCAAGCAGGTGCTTAGCCCAATTGAAAAGGCTAGGAACACTGTCCTGGAAATTACTGGAAATCGAGTAAAGAGCCTGAAAGAATTGCAGGAGGAGTTAGACTGCATGATTGCAGAATCCAAGAAACCTGGTTACTCACCGGATGACCGGAAAAAGAGACAGCTTGTCATCAATTCCATGGAGACTGCGCTTACTGTCCTCATGAATGAGGCTCTTAATGAGCCAACACAAAAAGAAGTTACAGCAGTTCCTGTAGAAAAAAATGATGAGTCTGTAACTACTGTCACCGAAACAGATGAAACGAAGAGTGCTTTTGAGCCTGCGAGTGACGAGCCGGAAGCTCCTCAGCCAAAGACAGAGACGGAACAGGAAACCACGTGGCAGAAAATCCTCAAAGGGATTGGAGGATTCTTCGCGTCCATCGGTCCAAAGATCAGCACGTGGTGGAATAGGTGGTTTAAACAATCCGAAACACCAGCCCCTAACTCTGATCCGGATCCTTCGAAACAACCTGTCGCAGATTCAGCCCCTGAAACAACTGTCGCTGCTACTGGCACGGATGACACTACAAAAGCCGAACATAAGGAGAACTATGCAATGCCATCGCCATCAGATAAAAAGTTTCCTCCAGATACGGCAGAAGCAGACACTATGGCGAATCCTGACTCTGAAACGTCTCAAGCAACAGCTACATCTCCATCAACCAACCCGACTGATCTAACTCCTGACGCACCAAAGCCTGAAGACCCGCAGGATAATACGCCTCCTGCTGCGCCTGAAGAGCTCATCACAAAAGTAAACCTCATGGATGGCAGCTCACATGAGATTGCAGGGCGTAGTTTCCAATGGATCGGAACCTCTGACAAGCTCTTCACTCTTCAAGAAAAAACGTTCGGTGTGGGAACGATCCCATTCGCGCTCATCACTGCGCAAATGCAATCAATGGAGAAAAAAGGGAATGGCATAGTCATCAAGACTCCTAGTGGGCGCATAGAGCTTGACGCAGCTCAAATCGACTCACTCATGAACCAAACGTCACAGACTACCCCTGTCACGAAGACAGGATTCCTCGGCAAAGAATATAAGGCTATTCCAGTAACAATAAAATATACTTCTGTCACGCTCACAGAGTCTGGGGAAACAAAGAGTCCGAATCAGACCCAAGCACTCGATCTACTTCCCGTGGAGTAACACTCACATTTCTACAGAACGTAGTACGGTGATATTTTCCGAGCAAGCCGTGTTTCGAAATAGCATTGTAGTGTTCTGTCGTGCCATAGCCTTTGTGCACCGCAAACCCATACTCTGGAAACTGCTCGTGCAATAACACCATGTGCCTGTCCCTGGTGACTTTCGCGATGATCGATGCGGCACCGATGCATCGCTCTGAACTATCGCCACGAATAATGGAACTATGCGGATGATCGAACCAGAAAGCGTCCCTGCCATCGATGAGCAAATACAAGCGCGACTCGTGTTCTGCAACGATAGCAACTGCTCGCTGCATCGCTATCTCAGTTGCCGAAAGAATTCCAATTCTATCAATCTCAGACGCGTCCGCGAATCCCGTTCCAAACACACATTCTTTTGTGAGCCACTCATACGACTCCTCACGCTGTGATGGCGTCAGTTGTTTGCTGTCTCCTATTGCTACGGGGTAGCGCCTCCGCTCGGGAAGTATGCACGCAACAGCGACAACCGGTCCTGCAAGCGCACCTCGTCCTGCTTCATCGATCCCGACAATGAGAGTTTCGCTTCGAACGGACAATGTTTTCATCACGGTAAGAGTGAAACAGGAGGCTCTGGTGTCATCTTCTGCAACTGATGTTCGTGTGTCACCCACAGGTACATGGTGAGTACCCAAAATACTCCTTCGCACGAAAATGCATTGAGCCAGGTCATAGTAATCACGGTGACAAATACAAACCATGCGATGCCACATTGCAACCGGTATCGAGTCAGCATTCCTAGGATCAACACAAGTTTGATCCACCATGCGGATGCCCAGAGAAGTGGTCCCAATGGTTCTGAGGTAAGCCATAATGTGAAATATTTTAATCCTGGCCACGCACTCATAACGTACGCAGAAAAGTGTGGACGTTGCCAGTAATAGGATTGCATCCAGGCGTCTCCGAAGAGCACAAAGCGACCGTACAGATGCACAAGCCCAATAAGAACAAGTGAATATGTCATCAGAGTCCAGAGTAAACTGCGCATGTCAGAACGTGCAAAAAAATAAATGCCTATGAGCATGGCCTGTCCATTGAAGACGCGTAACTCAAGCTGATTGTAGGTGGCAAGAAAGATATTAAATTGGACGAAAAAAAGTAGCGCCCCCGCAAGTCTGACGAATCTATTCGACACCAAAAGCATCCCAACGAGTGCTTGGATCACGATGACAGTGATCGCAAAGAAATTGGCGTGAGGAATGAGGACTGCATCAGCAAATCCACAGTAAAACGACGGCATGAAGTGTGATGTAGATTTCCAACCTTCAAGTATCCACGCCAGTGAGGAGGGATGAGGTCCAAAAAGACCTTCGGTCGCCTTAATGTATGCAGCGGCCAGAAAGAAGAATCCAAGAAAAAACTGTGGGAAATACACACTAACTGCCTCTGGTGTCAGACTCTTATTGTTCATAGAAAAACCAGTAATCAAGTGACGGGAAATTGCCCTCACATATATTGACCTCACCCATGTACCGTACGCGCTGGAATTCGGGCTCCACCCATCCGACGGTCCAACCGTCTTTTGCTGTTCTACCACATCGCAACCGTGCTTGGGCCAAACATGTTTCATGATTACTGGTTGGCCCACTGTACACACGCGAGACATCTGAGCCAGGAACGATCATTTCAGATCGCGGAACTTCGGACGTATCGTGTGGATTACTCTCATATGTTGCGACTGTGCACCACCGATCATCGTACATTGCTCCCCATTGCACAAAATTCTGAAACCCAAAGACGGACGGTACAGCAAAGAATACGAAAATGATGATCGCCATGACGCTTGAGAATAGAAACCAGCCGTCACAAAACCACGTTCGATACGTCACGATGCAAGATGATAACACGGTATGTGAGCGGTGATGGATTTCTTCTTACTCCACGTTCACCGTACCAACGAATTCTGGAAAGAGGTGATCGTGAAATTTCCAAATTCCCAGCTTCGTAAATGTGAAACACCATGTCTCCCCTGACCTCACTACTGTCTTTGGATCAAAATCAGAATAAATTTCATGTGTTGGATGAATGTTGGACGCCGGCCAACGAGCTTCCGAGTCTTCATTGACGTAACAGACTTTCGTTCCTTTTTTTACTGAGACTGTTTCAGGGTCAAAGCCCGCAGGAATCATACGAATAATCACTGAGTTCGACGAGTCCGAAGAATCCACCGGAGCAGTCACGCTACACGCGCCGAGAAAAAGAAAAGCTATGGTGATGAGTGGGGCAATAATACGCATATGGATCAGCGAGAAATTGATAAGCATTCTGACTGTAATTCTTCAGGGACGCGAGGACAGAACGACGAAAGTTGCTCAGCATGTAACACGGCATGAGCGTGCTCTATTAAACCTTTATAACACTCTATTTGACCGTCCTCCGCTGGGACAAGGCTGCAGAAACGTAAACCGCCTTCTTGGCCGCTTGGATCCCACAGATAATCCTTCGCAACCGCCATAATGCATTCCACGCGGTCAGAGTGTGTCGGAATGAGCTGGCAGTATTCAATGGCTTGTGCTGGTTTGCCTCGGGCTATGCCACCGACGGTACGACCCATGCTCGCAAAACACAGATAATGATATTTCTCTGGGGCAAGCGTGCACGCATCGACGACTCCTTGGAAACCTGTCTTCGACAGCCAATACATTCGATCCGTCTGCAAGAAATAACAATCGCCTTTATATTCTTCCTTTACGATGGAGCAGGGATACTGCGGATCGTCGGAGAGATACTTCGTAAAGTGGCCGAGAGCTCTTGCCTGCTCAGATTCTGTGAGTGAACCGACAATATTTTCCATGAAGGCTCCGGTACGACAGGATCCTTTTCCAGAATCATCATTGATCAAATTACAGTAATCAAGTGTTGCAGGGAGATCGTACGATGACCACGCCATAAGACCGTGCCCAAGACCATGCCGACACTGGTGCATAAAGAAATGATTGAGATTATCTGGGCAGATGAAGGAGAGCTTCTCAGATAATTTATCTGTTCCATTCTTTTTGAAATACGCTTCTATTGCTCCATGGTAAAAGCCCGAGTGACATTCGGGAAGATTCAGCTTGAGGACTTCATCACCGAATTCGTCATAACTCATGCGGCCAAACTGGTGAGCACGGTTGTGACAATCGACTCCTACACGCTCAGACGCCGCAATAATGGCGCGCATTGTGGGAGCTGGTCCGTATTTTTTGATGTACGACGTAAGCACTTCATCATCGGTAAAAATTGCGTCTGACGGTGGTGCTACTGCTTCGTTGAACTGGTTAAGAAGTCCGCTTCGCTCCTGCTGCCTGGCGTACACAACGTACCCGACGACGAGCGATGCCGTGAGAAGCGGCACGATGACATACGAGAGAATGGAACTGAGTGAAAGCTTCATGAATGGACAGTGACACCTGAGATGCAGAGTGAACGATACTCTTCTGGTATGCCTTCGCAGATAGTTGTGGCGGACGTGCCGGCAGGTAGTTCATCTTTGACGATGGCTCCGATGCGAGTAAAACACATCGTACGGAATTTTTCATCAACTGCGAGACAAAACTGTATCATGTTTGTTGTGTCACCACGATCAAATTGCGCCAGATTTTGAACGCCAGCATCAATGCAATCTCCTTCGTAGCCACTCGGAAAATGTGCACAAATTGACGCGGCATTCTTGACGCGATCATGCGTGTACTCCGGAGACAGTGCCTCTTGCCACCCGGGGTTAGTAGACGTAAGGCCAACACTCATAAGGCACACACGTACAAAGTTCTCATCTGCCTTCAGACAAGGCTCCGTTGCTCGCTCCACAGCACCTGGACCCGTTCCTGCAGCCGCAGCCAAGTACCCACCAAGGTTAATGTAACACTGATATTGGAACCGAGTTTCTAGCCTGTTACAGGGAGCAAGGAGATCGGTTGAAGAAAACATTCCTTCACGGCGTGCAGTGCCATTCATGTAACCCACAACATTTTCCATGAACACACCTTGCTGACAACCCTCATTCTGTAATTTTTGTGTGAACTGATCACAGACGTCTAGCGACGCATCAAGATCATACGCTTTCGCCATCATGACTCCGTGTCCTACTCCATGATAACAATAGAAAAGAAACTTGAGTGGTTTTCCATTCATCAGTGTTTCGTCACACACAATGTTGGCGGCCTTCACCGCGTCTGGCTCCTCAACAAGTGCTTGCTCAAAAAATCCATGTTGGCAGCCGTAGTTGTACTCAACGGGACAACGAAAGAAACCGTCAGGATTTAACCCTTCTTTCTTCGCAGTGAGCCGCCCGATGCGATGCACAAAATCATGATAGTCACCGCGTCCATGCATCGTTTCGCTCGCAATGAGATGCGTAAGCGCACCGATTGCTTCCTCGGGACCGTACGGCTCTACGATAGCAAGAACTGATTTCTCTAGGCACATCTGACGATCATTTCCCGACGAGCATTCGCCTGCAACACTGGCTGCAATGGAAGAAAAAGTATCGGATGATGTCAACGACGAAGCAGCGATGACGCTCCCATCGTCATTGAATCGAGGCTTGAGGCCTTGCTTTGGTTTGGGTAGTACATTCTGCAGGACGATCATGGAAACTATTGTCACTGCAGCGACAGTGACGATCAACATCCCGACAAGAGCGTTTTGTGAAAATTTCATGGAATGTGAAGTCACGTCAAACGACGGTGCGCGAGAATGCAAACGCCAGTATACTAGCCTCCGTTCCCCTCCTCCACCATGAAACTCTTTCTTGACACTGCCAATACTGCACACGTCGCCGAAATCGCGGCATGGGGAGTACTCGATGGCGTCACAACAAATCCGTCACTTGTTGCAAAAGAAGGTAAGGATTTTAAGGCAACGATCCTTGAGATGTGCAAACACGTCCCGTGTGTGAGCGCACAAGTCACTGCAACAGATGCAGAAGGTATGAAAAAGCAGGGGCAAGAGTACGCATCATGGAACAGGAATGTCGTCGTGAAAGTGCCGATGACAACCGAAGGTCTGAAAGCGCTCACTTTCTTCAAATCCAAAGGCATCAAGACAAACACGACGCTCATCTTCTCTGTTGCTCAAGCCATGCTTGCAGCAAAAGCAGGGGCGACGATCATCAGCCCCTTCATTGGCAGACTCGATGACCAAGGAGAGGACGGCATGACGCTCATCGCGGAAATCATGGAAGTCTGGGCGCAGTACGAATTTGAGACGGAAGTTCTTGTAGCATCGACGCGTCATCCTCGCCATATCATCGACGCCGCAATGCTCGGTGCACACATCTCCACTATTCCGTATGAGATTTTCAAGAAACTCCCTCACCACGGACTCACAGACTCGGGGCTGAAGAAATTTATGGAGGATTGGGAGAAGGTGAGCAGTCCAAAAGAGTAGTATAGCTAGCTTTACATATGTTACAAAGAAACCTATACTCATAAACCTCTCACTTGTCGTGAGAGGAAGTAGTAAGCCGCTCTTTGTCAGCTGCGGTTTCCAGAAGGCACACGCGTGC
>CAZFCB010000039.1:0-3635 GCA_964517585.1 uncultured Candidatus Peribacteria bacterium
ACTCCTTTATATCGCTTTAATCATTGCAATACAGTTAGCAGCAATTTGTAGGTAATTCGGTAAACATGAATTAACCATCAAAGCGTATGGAAATGTTTCCGTAGAATTAATTTCATATTCTTTAATTTAGGTCATTATTTTTATCTAAAACTACATCAATCGATAATATTCCGGCTAGGATTCCATTTTGGAAGATTGGTGCCATTCCAGTTATCGTGCTCCCCCATTTGTCAATAGGTGCATAGCCGTATGCGGGTCGCTTTAAAGCCAATCTAAAAACCGGAAAATAATCTTCATAGATATAGCCTGGCCAAGGACTCTCGTCGGAATCTTGATTTAATTTAGTATCATTGATATTCGTATTGAAATATTGAGGCAAGTTGTAATTGATATCAGAATTAGCTACAAATTCGAAAAGCATTGGATCTTTTGTAGGTCTTACAAAATAGGAAACTTCAATTTCAGGATTCTTATTTCGTAGATCATTCAGTTTCTTAAACACCCTCTGATACGCCTCTGTTTTCATATCCCTTGCAAAGTGTAATTGATTCAAGTCATTTGGGTCGAAATCATTTGCTGCAGTCACTGCAATTGCCATCAGTCGTTTGCCAGTTTCTTCTATAAACTGCTGACGCGCATAAATTCTCATGGCATAGACCATGCCAAATGCGAGACAGAGAACGAAGAGAGTCCACAAGAAAATCTTTCGTCTATGTCTATTCATCGCTTCTACACACTCGCCAAGGAGTGACTTATTGAAGGCGACAAGGCGAATGAAAAGAAAAAGAAGAAAGAATGCAAAGAAAAAATATACAGGCGTAAAAGATTCAGCAGTAAGCTTGTCGAGTTCAGTTCCAAGAAAATCAAAGCCGAGCACCGCTACGGTTAGGCCAGTTTTATCCCGAATAGGTGCATAACCAGAGATAAACGTTCCCCACTGATCTGTTTGTTTTACATTGTCAGCATATGGCCGATTGAAGCCTTCTACGAGCTCAGGAAAACGGGAGACATCGTACAAATCGCCAGGATAACTCAGCGCATCTGCGGCATTGAAAATCCCATCATTATTCAAATCTATCCTCTCGTGAGGACGTAATGAATCCGCATCCGCTACAAAGCTCAGGGTCATCGGATCAGGTGTCTTTCTCATAATATAGGCATATCGAATATCGGGATCGCTTCGACGAACGAGGTTCAGGGTCGCGACAAGTTTTGCATACTCTGGCTTATCAATATCTTCTTTGCCACGAATCGCCTCAATATCATTCGCATCAAACTGCAGGGCACTCGTGGTAGCAATGGCCATCGTTTTTGCCCGTAATCTTTGAAAATTCAACTCACGATTATTTTTGTACAGACCAAAGGTGAGAGCTCCCGAGAGAAGCGCAAAGACGACAAAGACGGCAAGAGACCTTCGCGAGAGCACGAATTCGCGTAAGGAGGAAAAAATGCGGGTACTGAGTGGAATTTTGGTGGGGACGGAAGTTTGTGGCTGATCTGAGTGAGTGTGATGCAGTTTTTTAGCCCAAAGGGATTCAAACTGATCTCGCTCCGCCTTCGCAAGATCTGGATACTTCAGGAAACAAGCAGTCTCCTGCTGAAAATTAAAACATGCGATGATATCCCCAACAATAGTCTTCTCAAATGTCAGAGGAAGATCTGTTTCTGGAATGAGAAGTGTCTTTCGGTATTCAAAAGGATCTCTGGACTGAAACCTTCGTGCAAACATGGAATCTGGTGCGATGACTCGCTGAAAGATTTTCCGCACCTGACGTTTACGGAAGTATTCAACACGAAACATGCGGAACGGATCATCCTCGGCCAGCGTGAGGATAGGCGTACATGTCAAAAGCTCCTGACCGGATTCCAGAAGCTTCAGGTAGGCCTGTTTGATCCCCTCCGAACCGTGATAGTGCTCAATGTCAGGACGCTTCTTGTCCACCTTCAGCGTAGCGATGAACGACTCAAAGTTTTCGTGACGACGCTCAAGTGTCGTCTTTCTTTGCACCATATCTTCCTTCACCCAACGTAGCACAGCATCGAGCGAGTTGATGGAATATCGAGGTTGGTCATTGATGTTATTTTTTTGTGCGATTTTTTTCACAATAAGTTTTTTCATCGCCTGATCAAGCACGCCGGTAGATTTTCCGGTCTTACTTGCAAGCTCGCGGATTGTCAGAGAATCTTCTTCGACAAGTTTGCGAAGAAGGAGCATCTCGGTCGCCGAGAAACCGGCCTCCTTGAGGTACAATTCAACGCCAGAGGGAAGAACAGCGTTCATGCAAATTGGTACTCTATACCACTTTTTCTTAGAGTCAATTCGTTATAGGCGGCTCACATTCGGTATCATCAACAGACAGTCTATCGATTTTTTGGCTTTCTCGTAACGAAATTCACGATTCAAGCAGTAAGTATTCACGTACAATCACTTACCCCGTGCTTTTTCAGAAAAGAACAGGGTTTTTCAGCAAATTAAAGCCAATACCTGTCAAATAGTAACACTATGTTTACATACATCCTCAACCATCAATCAAACCCTCCTTCAAAAGCCTCTTATAGTCCTTTTCAAAGGTAATCATTCCATCTGCAACACTCGTCTGGATGACACTTGTTAGCTCTTGGACGCGGTTTTCACGGATGATATTTGCAACCGCAGGCGTGCGGATCAAAATCTCACGATTCGCGATACGTCCACCCCCCTTCTTCGGTAGTAATCGCTGAGCAATGACAGCCTTGAGTGAGAGTGACAGCTGGAGCCTCACTTGCGCCTGCTGATGAGGAGGAAAGACGTCCACGATACGATCTATGCTCTGTGCTGTGTTTGGTGTATGAAGAGTGGCAAGTACCAAGTGACCAGTCTCAGCGAGCGTCAGAGCAAGAGCAATGCTCTCAAGGTCACGCATTTCACCAACCATCACTACATCCGGGTCCTGACGAAGAACGTGCTTCAGACCTTCTGGGAACGACGGGAAGTCCACACCAAGTTCGCGCTGCTGTACCAAGCCTTTACCGGACGGCAGATGGAATTCAATCGGATCTTCTAGCGTAATGATATTGAGTGGTAACTCCTCAACAAGCGACGAAATGATTGCGGCAAGCGATGTAGATTTTCCGTGACCAGTAGGACCCGTAAAAAGAACAAGGCCATCGCGACTCCTCGCAAGATCCATCACGATGTCTGGTAGCGCTAATTCTGCGAGCGTTGGGATGGACTGTGGAATGACGCGACCTGTGAACGCCGGTTTTCCACCAACGATGTGACAGTTGATGCGAAAGCGAGTGCCGTCCGAGAGGACGTGTGAACAGTCAAGATCCTGCTCCTGAAGAAAACGTTTGTACTGTGCTTCCGTCAGAAAATCATGCATCAGATCCGTCACCTGTTTCTCTGTAAGATTCGGAGCGCCTGATGGCGTGAGCGAACCATCAATACGAAACATGAGCGGTTGACCCGTTACAACATGAATATCCGAAGCACTCTGCTGTATTGCCGCCTGCCAGAGATTCGGTAAGGCCATCATGTCAGTATAGCAGAATTACAGGCTTTTTTGAAGGCAAAAAACAACAACGTGGTGCGTGGAAAGTAGTGAGTGATGAGAAAATAGACAGAACATAATCCTACCCACTACCCACTACCC
>CAZFCB010000039.1:3735-11163 GCA_964517585.1 uncultured Candidatus Peribacteria bacterium
CTACCCGCTCATTGCTAACTGCTCATTGCTATCCACTCCCCGCATCTCCAACGCTACCTCACCTTCTTCGCCTAATTTTCCTTCGCCTTCCTTCCCATCTCCATGACGGACTTACACACTCTCTCCAGCTGCGCTTCATCCAAATCGTAATCAAATCCTTCCTCAAGCCAATTGCTCAAAACCTGCTCCTCACGCGCTTTATCTGGCTCATCTTCATCCAGTTGGCTTGCAATTTGCTTCACAAGAGCGTTCCGACGAGACAGCAATTCTACGACCTGACGATCGAGTAAATCTACTTGCCGGCGGAGATCGAGAACGGAGGCCATCTGCGGCGATATACTCGCCATATTCAGAGACTTTGCAATTGACAAGAGAGTGATGCGTTGACGTTTGATACTTCGACAATGAGAACGTACCTCCTGCATCATTCTGCTCTATTCTTGCTACAATCCAGATATGGACAAGCAGAAGGCCACCGAACGCATTCGACAATTGAAGGAAGAAATCCTGCGGCTCAATGCTGCATACTTCACAGAAAATACATCACTCATACCAGAAAGCGTGCGAGATAGTCTGAAGCGCGAGCTCATCGAACTTGAAATGCAGTTTCCAGATCTCATCACGCCGGACTCCCCGACTCAGCGCGTTGGTGCGGCGCTCGACGGGAGGTTGCCAAAGGTGAAACATCTTCATGCGAAAGAGTCTCTGCAGGATGCTTTTTCGCGTGCAGATCTGGATGACTGGGTAGATCAGATGAAACGTGCGCTCGGAAAAACTGATGCGTCATTTGGATTTGAGACTGAGCTTAAGATCGACGGACTGAATATGTCGCTCGTCTACCAACAAACTGCTCTACAACAATCCTCTCATCATGTGAGTGGCCAGTGGCCAGTGGCCAGTGGCGAGAAAATCTCTTATACATTTGTGCGTGCAGTGACGAGAGGAAATGGCGTAGAAGGTGAAGATGTGACGCATACCGTCAAGACCATCGAAAGCCTGCCACTACGCCTTCAGCTACCAGAACCGTATGCATCCATGAGACATCTACCAGAATTCTTAGAGATTGGCGGTGAAGTATTTCTTCTGAAAAAAACGTTCGAAAAAATCAATGCAGATCTTCCTTCTGAGGAAAAATTTGCAAATCCTCGCAACGCAGCGGCTGGTTCGGTTCGTCAGCTTGATCCATCTGCTGCCGCGTCGAGAGATCTTCGGATGTTCTGTTACACGCTCGATGCAACGAGTGCCGATACGCTTGGGATCGTAAGCCAAAGTGCATTGATGAATTTTCTGAAGACACTTGGACTGCCCATTGAAAAAAACTATCACGTCTTTACGTCACTTGATGACGTGGAAAAGTTCTATCGGGACATTGGACAGCAAAGAGATGCGCTGCCTTACGACATCGATGGCATTGTCATTAAGGTCGATGAACGACGAATGCAGAAAGACCTCGGATCAACAGCGAAGGCGCCTCGCTTTGCGAGGGCACTAAAATTTGAAGCGGAACAGGCCTCTGCAGAGATTTTGGACATAGAATTGCAAGTGGGTAGGACAGGAGCAATCACACCCGTTGCGCACCTCTCCGCAGTGCGGCTTGCAGGAACAACGGTGACGCGCGCAACACTCCATAACGAAGATGAAATACTCCGTCTCGGTATTCATATTGGCGATACGGTGATCGTGCGCAAAGCCGGAGACATTATTCCAGAAGTCATGGAAGTCCTTGAAAATCTGCGACCGAAGCAAGCTCAACCGTTCCGGTACCCGAAGCACTGTCCTAGTTGCGGCACTGAACTTGTGCGGCCAGACGGTGAAGCTGTTCATCGGTGCCCGAATCCAGATTGCACGGGCATGAGGCTTGAGCGCATCACGCACTTTGCATCGCGCTATGCGATGAATATCGAAGGACTCGGATTCGAGACTGTGGAATTATTGGTCAATGCCGGACTTGTCACAGACACTGGTGACATCTTTTTCCTGAAAGAGCATGATCTTCTGACTCTTCCTCTCTTCAAAGAAAAAAAAGTATCGAACTTGCTAGATGCCATCGATCGTGCACGATCGATTCCGCTCGAACGTTTTCTGTTCGCACTCGGCATTCGTCACATCGGACGCGAGACTGCCGAAATCCTCACGCGAAGAATTGATTGGCTTTCTCACGCACAGAGCACAGAGAGAGATACCAGCATCCCCCCTTCACACATCGCGACCGTGCTTTTAAAACTTTCGACAGAAGAACTTTTTAACATCGACGGCATCGGAGAAGCGGTAGCGGAGTCTCTTTCGCAGTGGATTGGTGAGCCCGATAACCGTGCTCTTCTCCATAAAATGGAGAACGGAGGCCTGAGATGCGTACTACCCACGTCGTCGAACATCGCGCAAATATTTGCAGGAAAAACGTTTGTGATCACCGGAACACTGCCAACTCTTGGACGCGAAGATGCGAAAACGATGATCAAGGACAGAGGAGGAAAAGTAAGTTCGGCTGTGAGTAAAAAAACTACGTACCTTCTTCTAGGAACAGATGCAGGAAGCAAGCTCGATGATGCGGTAACACTAGGCGTGAAAACGATTAGTGAAGAGGAGTTTCGGACGATGTGCGGATAGAAAAAGATTGACTCGGTCTGAATCTCAACTATTCTCTGGCCGTGTTAGTTGCGCTTGCACTCTCCGTCCGTCGTCGCCCTGCCTCCGGTGGGATGAACGCGCAGATGTAAGAAGAAGCGAGCGTTTCAGTCCTCCCGGAGCTCAGAGCGCCGGTTTTTTATTTATCCACACACTATGCTCAACGGAATCAGCAGACAGGCCAATGCGTACGACTCCCTCTACCATGGGCAGACGCTCGTTCTGAAAGTGAGCGGTGCTGAAATCGAAAGTCCAGATTTTCCGAAGCTTGCCAGCGATATCACTGTCCTCAATGAAGGAGGTGTAAACATTGCACTCGTCTTCGGTGGTGGGGATCAAATCAACAAGAAGTTTGGACGTCTACGTCCGAAAATTGAGGGTGTCGCGGTCACGAATGATGACGTACTCAGAAACGGCGTTCTGCCTGCCTACAATGACATTCGCCAAAAACTCATGGCGGCACTGCCACACGGTGTGATGCTCGAACCGCATGACCTTCAGTGCGATTTTCATCCTAATACGCAATATGGTCTTGTCGGCATTCCGAAAGACATCGTGCTGCCTGACGACAAACTGGTCATGGCTGGTTTCGTTGGTAATGTGGATGGAGCATGTGCGAATGTGAATGCAGACGACATCGCACGTCAGCTCGTGGAACAGTATGCAGATCGCATTGAGGAATTGCTGTTCCTTACTAATACTGGCGGCGTCCTTGATGCGGAAGGGCACGTTGTTTCGTTGCTTACCGACAAAAGGATCGATGCCATGTTGAAAAATTTGGAACCAAAAATTACAGTGGATGGCGGCATGAAAAAGAAAATGCTTGAGGTGCGCCGCGCGCTCGACAACATCACAAAGGTCGTCATCACGAAAACTTCCGGCCTGAAGGATGAAATAGAGAAATGGATGGGCAGTGGAACGCTGTGCGTGAATAGCAATCAACTGACGACGTCACCCATGCGCTTCATAGAAGAACCAATCTTTGATGAAGTACACAAGGCGTATGTAGAGCGAGGCATTTTCCGTGATCGTTCTCCAGAGGAGCTCCAACTACTCAAAATGCACCACCAAATGTTACGGGCGAAAAATTCGCCACTCGGAGGCCTTTCACTTGTGCCGCGTGGCAATTGGGTGGAACTCTCGGGTCTGTGGGCGGGCAGCATCGGTAACGGCATTGGCCAAATGCTCCTCGAATCAGCCAAGAAAGCAGCTGGACGAAGAAAGATGTATGCACTCAGTTCGAATCCAGACTCCATCGCAGCATTCACTGCAAGTGGACTTTTTCGAAACATGGGACCCGTATCGCACGTGAAAAGTAGTCTGCCAGAAGGAGTCCCAGCCGAACTCATGCATTATGATACGACGAAACGCGACCCGCACGTCTTCTTTGCAATTTAGTTAAGATACCCCCGGCTCATATCGAGCGTCTGGTCTGACATCACAGAACCTGAAGCCGAGAATATTTTCACGTTCCATGTGAGGTTAATTTTCACATCGTAACGAGAATCTGATGTGATCGTAAGTTCCATACGCTCATCTTTTTTCAGATCTATGGATGACAGAAGTGGCAGATAAATCTGTTCCCAGTGCGTTGCTGGTTTGTCTGGAGCAGTGGAGAGATGAACACCAGGAACAAGTTCTGCGTCCCACCAAAGTGCAAAGCCATGAATAGACGCTTGCCCCTTCCATGTCAGCGTTTTTGTGCGAATGCTTGTATTCTTCTTCGAAAAATCAATGAGATCCCACTGCTGTGTACCACCGGACAGCAAGTCATCTGGACGAATAGTCTTCACGTACATGTTGGCAAGTGAGATATCTCTGGCCTCATCGAATGCAATATCAAAGCCAACGTCGTGCCACACATCGATGTCTTTCTTCAGGCGGTCGGATGACACCGGACTGACACACTGTGTGATCTTTCCTGGAATGATGATGCCACCTGGCTTGAGAAAGCGTTTGGCATCCTCCATGGATTCGATGATGTTTTCCTCGAGAGCGAAATTCCCTAGCGTTTCAGACATGAGAATATCGGCCTTCGGAATTCCACGAACGTCCGTAGAGTGTTTCTTGATAAACGTCAGATTGTTGATCTTGTTCCTCACGGCAAGTTTTTTACTGACATCCAGTATGTCGCCACTCTCGATGAGCGTGACATGCTTCGCTCCAAGCTTAGAGGCGAGAAATCCGAGAAAGCCCGTACCTGAGCCAAGATCAATGACAGTATGCGCCGGTTTCACCGTGTGCTTGAGAGCCGCTGCAAACGCTTTGTTACGAACGGAGTCGCCGATGAGTTTACGCTGAAGTTCGATCAGAGTGAGGTGAGGTAGGTTACTTGCACTCCATGACGCGAATACACGCACCATTTGCAGTGAGAACAAATTGCAATATTCCAGGGCCAGCAACGTTCGCTGAATTCATCACAATCGACAGTGGTTTTGCCACAATGATCTCATCGTCTCCGCGAGCAGAACATCCATCTCCACAGGTAAAATCCGTCCCAGCGGGAACGGCACACGCTTCAAGTATCGGGGAAATTTGACTCGTAAGCATGCTGATGACGGCATCGATACCCCACGCCTTTTTCCAAATTTTCATGTCTCGTAATTCGTAGACGTATGTACGGTCGGGACAAGCAGCGCCGCCAGAACCAGGCCTTTCTCCCATGCGTCCATTCATCGTTTTGAAATCAATCGTTTTGCCCTGTTCATCACTCGCAATAAGGTCGATGTATCCACTGTCGGCCATGACAAGGCCAGGTCTCGCACTCGTACTGTACGCTGGCATTCGGTTCGTACGTCCGCTCTTTGTAAAAAGCTGTCCGGCCATACCAGCAAAAATAACGATGAGAAAAGCGCCTGATGCCAGTACCGCGCCGATGATATTCAACATGTTTTTCATGGCTCAGCACTCATTCTACGCTGGTATCTGGAACTCACAACATTTCTGCATGGTGTGCAAAGACAGAAAGTCATTATAGAGTGTGTTTGTTTTTCTCCTCTCTTCTATGTCTCTCATTCAAGAATTTCGTGCGTTCGCCATGCGAGGAAACGTCGTCGATCTCGCCGTCGGTGTCATCATCGGAGGAGCTTTCGGCAAAATTGTTAGCTCACTCGTTAGTGATATCATCATGCCCATCGTCGGCATACTGCTTCAAGGGGTGGACTTTTCAGCACTCGCATTCACCGTCGGGGAGTCCAGTATCAACTATGGCATGTTCATCCAGTCCGTTGCTGATTTCGTCATTGTGGCATTGTGTATCTTTCTCATGATCAAGGCGATGATGCGTTTTCAAAAACCACCGGCTGCTGCAGTAACACCTGCGAATATTGCGCTGCTCACGGAAATTCGTGATTTGCTGAAAAAATAACGAGAGATTTGTGATGTATTTATTGATGCTCTCGACTAGAGAAAATTAAAACTTTTGGTCTGTTCTATTTTGCATTTGTGGTTATATGCACAGATTTAAATATCTGATATAATATACATATGTCTGGAAAACATAAGCATGCTAGTGAAGCGGCATATATTGTGACAAATACAAATCTTGGTGCGAGTAGACCTGAAGACTATGTAGCGACATCAGCGCAAGCTATTCAAGATACAGGGGTTAAGCCGTGGCTGGAGACAGTGGGAATAGATGTGAAACATGCTCAGAGAATAGATGCTGCGACTCCTAATTTTAAAGACAAAAGCAATGCCAAAAATTTAGATGCTGTCATTGAGCACTCAGAGGCGATAGCTAAAGTTGTTGAGGAACAACGCAGACTCGGAAGACTGATCATTGCTACTGGTGGCGATCACTCAATGTCTCTTGGGACAGTTGCAGGAATAGAGGCGGCAGCAGAAGGAGAGGTAGGCATGATTATCATCGATCAGCATTTAGATTTTAATACGCCCGAAACAACACCATCAGGAAATATTCACGGCTTCCCGCTCGCGGCAAACACAGGTCAACCAGGTGGAGAGGAACAACAGAGGCTTGCAAATATTTATCGTAAAAAATCTAAGCTCAAAGCGAGTAATACATTAGTTATTGGTGT
The DNA here is from genome assembly GCA_964517585.1 of uncultured Candidatus Peribacteria bacterium. Lineage (GTDB taxonomy): Bacteria > Patescibacteriota > Gracilibacteria > Peribacterales > Peribacteraceae > JAGORY01. The sequence goes on from CAZFCB010000039.1 coordinate 10,401, forward strand.
TAGTGACACTGATCCTGGTGAATTGGAGAGAGCCCTCGAGGCTAAAGTGGATGTAGTAACAATGGATGAGATTGATGAACGACAACGAAAATTGCAGTTTATCTTCGATAAAATTGATGAGCTTAGAAAAAGGGTAGGCGTTGTATACGTCAGCATAGATATGGATGGCATTTCCCAGGCGGATGTCACAGGAACACCTATGCCAAACTCACGAGGAATTACAGCTGAAGAGGCAATGCAAATACTTAATTATATTCGACAAGAAGATGAAGAAAATACCCCCGAAGAAAGTAGGCGTGCACCTATCGTTGGCGTTGAAGTAGTAGAACTTGCACCAGCGCTAGATGACGGACGCTCAAAGCGGCTAGCACATGAAATGATCAAGGAAGTCATGACATGGAATCAGGCAGGAACTCCTATTGAAATTTCCGAGCCAATGCCAACCCCAAGGCAGTTGCATGACCAAATACATAGCTTACTAGACCATGCCGTAGGGAATGAGAAGCTATGGAAAGAGGTAGATGCAGTTGTTGCGGAAGCAGATATGATTATTCATCATAAATTGCGGAAGATTAGTTTCGTACAGGCAGTTGCTGCATTAGAAAAAATCAAAGAAAGAATAGAGATTATGCTTCATCTTGCTGCTTAGAGTACAAAAGCCCTGAAGCCTGCTTCAGTGTTTATATTTTGATATAAAAATATTCATTGATGGTGCCCAGGAGAGGACTCGAACCTCCACAACCTTGCGGTCACTAGCCCCTCA
>CAZFCB010000040.1:0-10733 GCA_964517585.1 uncultured Candidatus Peribacteria bacterium
CTGTGCTGATTTTTTCCAGTGACAGAAGTCCGTATCCGACAACTGTTCCAAGAATACCTTTTATTTCATATTCCACTCCCTGAATGTCGCTATAGAGGACGCGCGCCGAAGTTCGGTGAAACCACCCATGCCACTCCAGATCAACAACTCCTTTGTTTGTGATGACCCATGCATCCAGATAGTAATCCATAAAATTTCGAATCCACCAGAGAGCAATCCCGAGCGATGCGAGAGAAATGCCATACACCATGTATTTCGTGCGTGCAAAATACAGAAGGCTCCACACGGCAGAGAATACAAGTGTTGGTAGCCACAGAGATCTGATCCCAAGGAGCCAGTGCTTGTGGACGACCATCTTGATCTCCTCTTCGTCGTCTAAGTGTTGGTTGAAGAAAAAGTTGTTGAGCACAGAACAAGTCTACAACAAAAACGCCCAGAAGGTAGCTATGAGCAGTTCCTTTGGGGATAGGTTTCATTCTTTTTGCTCACCGACTCTGGTATACTGGATGCGTATGGGAAAAACCCTCAACAGGAGAAGTATTCTGTTCCACGTCTTCGATGTCACGCTTAACATCGTGATCATTGTTGCTATCGTCGGAATCATTCGTACGTTTATTGTGTCGCCATTTCAGATTGAAGGAAATTCAATGGTGAGTACACTCGAGCACAAGGAATACATTGTCATCAATAAATTTCGTTACCTGTTTGGCGCGCCACAACGAGGAGACATTGTCGTTTTTCGTCCTCCAACTGATGCAAGCAAGTACTACGTAAAACGTGTCATCGGTCTTCCGGGTGAAACGATTGTCGTTCGTGACGGAAGTGTGTACGTCCGCGAAAGCAAAAAAGGAGATGTTGAGCTCAATGAAACGTACCTTTCTGCTGCGAATCAAGGCAAAACATATCGGTATAATAGTAATGGTGGCATTTCTGCAGGTGATACATCTGAGGAAGTTTTTCATGTTCCTGATGGTCAGTATTTTTTGCTTGGAGACAATAGGCAAGGAAGTCTCGACTCACGCAGTTTTGCGTATCTCGGAACGCATCAAACTGCGTACGTTCCACAGAAAAGCATCAAAGGTAGTGTGTGGTTTGTTGCGCTCCCAATCACCAAAATTCACGCTTTCGAAGCTCCGGAGTATAGGTTGTAGCAATTGGCAATTAGCAATGAGCTCATGTGCTACCTGCCACAAGCCACTGCCCTCAGCAACCCTTGCAGCCCGAGCCAAATACAGGTACTATTCTTTCGTCCGACCCGTTTTTTTACGTATCCCATGAACACTGTCTCACTCTACATCCGAGAAAGCCTAGAAGAACTTCGTCAGGTTCGCTGGCCGACGCAGCAGCAAGCAGTCCGACTGACGATCATCGTCATCGGATTTATCATCGCTGCTTCACTCTTCTTTGGTGTTATTGATCTTGTGTTCTCTGAAATTATTCGCATCACATTCGCTTAAACATTCAACCCTCCTCACATGGTCAAACAAGACCCTTCTGCAGGTAGAAACTGGTACGTTGTACATACGTACTCTGGTTACGAAGATAGCGTCAAAAAGTCCATCGAACAGCGCTGCGAAACTTTTGGTATGAAGGACTACGTTTTTCAGGTCGTTGTACCGAAAGAAAAGCAAATCGTCTTCAAGCGTAATGAGCCGGTAGAAGAAGAGCGGAAACTGTTTCCTGGTTACGTACTCATCGATATGACCGTGACCGACGAAAGCTGGTACATGGTACGAAACACTCCAAACGTTACTGGTTTCGTTGGTTCTGGCAATATTCCTGTTCCCGTTACTCCGGAAGAATTCGGGGTTGTGGAACGTCGTATGGGTGAAGAAACTGCCAAGTTTAAGAGTGACTTCCAGGTCGGTGATCTTGTCATCATCATCGATGGTCCCTTCAAAAACTATGAAGGCGCTGTGGATGCTGTGGATGTCGACAAGGGCAAGCTTACAGTTCTTGTGCTTATCTTTGATCGTGATACGCCTGTTGAACTTGATTTCACGCAGGTACGAAAAAAGTAGACATTCTTAATCTGTTCGACAACTGAAATGGTCACGCTACCATTGTTCTTTGCCCAATGTACGTAGACACTTTGATCAATTCTTCCTTCCTCTTTTTATGCTCAACATTCGCCTCATCTCACTCGCTGTTGCTCTCCCACTACTACTTCCTTCAGCCGCTTTTGCTCTTGAAGGAATTGGGCCACGTGTCAGTGTCACGGGGGTTGTTCAAGAAGTACATATCTCTGACAAACAAGCGTTCGATGAAGAGGGTGCCGAAATAGTCATTAAGGCAGCAAATGGTCAGACCGTGACTGTCGTACTCACGAAGAGCACTCAAATTATTTCCGAGGGTCGACTGAGTCGTAAATACATGATTCCTGCAAACATCATTGTCGGAATGCAGATTCGTGTTCGCGGATGGAGGGTAAGCTCAAATGCGTTGACTGCTTCCTTGCTTATCATTACCAATATTGAACTGAATCCAGTTCTCTCACAAAATGGCGTTCTCACAGCTATTGATGGAAACAAAATCACTATACTCAGCAATGACGGGAAAAATTATTCGTATACTGTGACAAACGAAACCGAAGTAAGTCTGAATTATACTGTCTACGGAGCACAGGCTCTTACACTTCTCAATAAGCAAGTTCTCCTGACGCTGAATCCGAATGACCCGTCTCTCGTTCGCATCATTCGTTTCACAGGTGAAAAGCCTATCGTTCGTACTGCAAAGCCCTCGACTATTGACCTAGGCGTGCGGACGATTGATTGATCGTTTTTTACTGATAAGTGTAACGAGTGCTGTACCTAGGAAAAGTGTTTGGCATACTTGTCCGCAGACATACGCAATCGCCAGCGCATATATCCCAAGTGACGGGAGAAGTACTGTGCCTGCAAGCACAGCAACTCCCCCACTCACAACACTACTGAGTGCAGGCCATCCAGTATTTTTCATTGCATAAAATGTCCGTAGCACGATGTGATTTGTACTTTCAAACGGCACTGCGATTGCATAGAGAAGAAGTGACCGGATAAAAATTCCTGAGACAGAAGGACCTAAGTGCATCAGCCATGCAGCAATGCTAGAACACAGTGCCAGTGTCAGCGCTCCAGGAACTGCAAGAACAAGATTGTAGAGGAGGCTCTTCTTCACATGGCCAGAAAGTTTGTTGATGTCTTGTAGCGCAGCGGATTGACTCAAAAGAGAAAACGAAGACTGTGCCAGTGCTATGCCTACAATGCCTGGAATCACTGACTCAAAGTTACTCGCAAACTGATTAAGCGCTACCATGCCTGATCCCAAGCCTGATGCTAATCTGTCGAGTAGTAAAAGTTGCAGCTGCAGTGCTCCGAGCGCAGCCATGCGCGGAATAATCAGTAGACCCATATGTGTCAGTTCAGGATGAAACAGACTTTCCTTGGCGCACTTCACCCTAAACCCAGCACGGAAAGCAGCCACTCCGCGGAGCATAAGATATGCCACTGTTCCAATGACCGTGCCGAGCATTGGGCCAAGGGCACCGAAGTACGGCGTGAGAAAGTACGTGCCAAGAATTGTACTTACTGACCACACGATGGGGCTTATTCCGTAGATCCAGTATCGTTGTACGGTAATGAGGTACTGGCCGAGTGCATTGCCAAACACAAAGAGGAAATTTGTCAGCAGCGCAATGCGTCCAAATGTTATGTAGAGTTGCAAACTTTCACCCTCAAACTTCACCATGTACGGAGCTATCTGAGGGAAAAACGCTGCTGCGACGAGTGCCGTAAGGCCGAATACTAGTGAAAAGATGAAGATCGTACTCGTCAGAATCTTATCCATTTCTTCTCTGCGGTTGTGCGCGAGATGTGAGGCGAGAAAAGGTACGACAACAACGCTGAGACAGGACATGACAAGAATCTGAAACAAGAGGTCACTAGGGCGAAATGCAGCAATGTAGACCGACGCGACGCCGATTGGGTCATTATCGAGCGGAAACATGATGGAAAACGCCTGATCCCGTAAAAAGCCGCATGCCGAAGCTGCAAGCGACGTTCCAGCAAGCACCATGGCACCACCGGCAATGCGCCGCTCAGAGAGAAGTGATTGAATAAGTTTCTTCATGGGTGGAGCATAGCATTTGTACTGTGATAACACCGATCTCCATAGACAAAAAGTCATATTTTTTGTATAATGATCCGATATGGCTGTGTTTTCAGATTCCTCAACGGTTAACACGCCTTTTCGGAAGATTCCTCATCAAAGAACTCTCATGGCTGAACGAATGGTCATCATTTTTTCTGTTGCGATACTCGTCACCGCTTTTCAAATAACTTTTGCTGTCTACTGGGCAAATCACGGTGGGTCGTTCAGTGAAAAGTTTCTATCACTACATCAGTTTGATTCAGAGTGGTATGAGCATATTGTCGAAAATGGCTACAGACTTACAAACTTCCCACTGGAGGCAAGTGGCAACACCATGGCGCATGTAGGTTTCTTCCCTGGTTATCCGATTGCAAGTTGGGTTCTAAGGTCACTGACAGGACTGAGCACGAGACTCTCACTCATTCTGACTGCTGACTTTTTTACGGTTGGTGTCTGGATATATGTACTACTGTTCTTTCGACGGTATGCGGTTACCTGGAAACTGCAGGCACTTGCCATTCTTAGTATCGTTGCGTTCCCATCAGCATTCTTTTTTGTGGCAGGGTACTCTGAGTCACTGTTTGTTTTCACTTTCCTTGGATATCTCTATTGGATCACAGACGACAGGCCTCATGCTTGGATATTGGCCGCTGCACATGGATTCGCTCTCAGTGCGACTCGGATAGTTGGTATCCCACTGATGATTTTGCCAATAGCTCGATACATACTGCACAAACGAAGTCTGCCTGCATCCTTCTCGCCTTACGTTGTAGCAGTCTCGACGGGTTTGGGGGCTGGAATTTTCTTTCTGTACTGTCAGAGCGTTTTTGGCGATTGGAACATCTATTCGCATGCACAATCGTTTGGCTGGAACATAGATCCTGACTTTGGTTCAGTTTTTGATCTACGAATCTACAAAATCTTTGTTCCATCAGTTTCATCGGATGGATTTGTCAATCCTGGTGACGTGAGCATGCTTTCAGTTCCATTTATTTTCATATTTTCTGCTGCTATTTCAGGATTTCACATCATTAATATCGCCAGAAAGCCTCGTGAATATGTGACGTATGACTACATAATATTGAGTGCGGCTGCTCTGTGCATCTTTTACATTACAATCTCTGGGCTCTACGCAGTCGGATTCCGCTCTGTCATCCGATACATGCTTCCGGCGCACATTCTTCTCGTCATCATCGCTGCATCAATGCTTTCACGATTCGAGCACTGGAATTTGTGGGTAACTCGCATTGCTTGGGGCATGTTTTCAGTCACTATTGCTCTCTTTTTCTTTGTTCAGGCAGGACACATCGACTTGTTTACACACGGCATTTGGGTTGCGTAATCGGTAGAGACGCTTTTGTAAAGTCATGACACTCGTTAGAATCGGTCTACATTTTTTGTATGCCTCAAGAGTCACTCCCCTTCTCCGCGATGACAGACGCCGAAGTACAGGCGTGTCTGTCGAAACATCTTATTGGCCTTACGGTTGAAGAAGCGCGAAAGATCGAAACAATGCTGAAACGTCCGCCGACAGTGACGGAGGCAACTATTTGGGGAATTCAGGGTAGTGAGCACTGTAGCTACAAATCGAGCCGACGGTTTCTCAAGAGTTTTCCAACGACTGGTACGCACGTCATCCTCGGCCCCAAAGAGGACAGCGGTATCATTGCGATTACAGATGGACCCAAAGGGAAACGGTGGGGGCTCGTTCTGAGTCATGAATCTCATAATCACCCTTCACAGGTCGTGCCGTACGAAGGTGCTGCAACGGGTGTCGGTGGGTGCGTCCGTGACGTTCTGTGTATGGGTGCAAGGGTCATAGGCGCTATGGATTCACTGCGACTTGGAGATCTGAAATCAGACGAGACACGAGCGATTGCGAGTGAAGTTATACGTGGAGTTGCTGGATACGGAAACGCTCTTGGTATTCCAAATCTTGGCGGAGATACAGCGTTTGATGATGCTTTTAATAAAAGCTGCCTCGTCAATGTAGTCTCCGTTGGACTAGTCCGCGAAGACGAAATCATCCACAGTTATGCGCAGAAAGATGCCGGAAAGGCTGGATACGACATCATCATCGTCGGTAAGGCGACGGATAAAAGCGGCTTTGGGGGTGCGTCATTTGCGAGTGTTGTGATGGAAGAAGAAGACAAAGAACAGAACGCCGGCGCTGTACAAGAGCCAAATCCATTTCTGGAACGTCACTTGCTCGCGTCGAGTTATGCGCTTTTTGATCGTCTTGCTCGAGAAAAAAAATTACATCAGGTTAGTTTTAAAGATCTTGGAGCAGGCGGCAATGTCTGTGCATCAGTCGAACAGGTTGCACCGGTTGGTATGGGAGCTGTGATCGATCTTGAAAAAATTCATGTCGCACTTCCTGGCCTTCCCCCGCAAGTCATTGCATGCGCAGAGACTCAAGAGCGCTTCTGCTGGATTTGTCATCCGTCGCTGACGAAGATGATTTTGCATCATTATAATGAGACATGGGATCTTCCATCCGTTGCAGAAGGTGCGCGAGCAAGCGTTGTCGGTAAAGTCACGGAAGATGATACCTACACTCTTCTCTATAAGGGCGAGAGCGTTTGTAGCGCACGCTCAGAAGACATCACATCTGGCCTTCAGTATGTTCGTCCGACCAAAGAACCACAAACGTCTTTCACTGAACCAAGCATTTCATGTGTTGGCAATACGGTCAAAATTGGTAAGAAAGCTTTCACGTTAGATGAGATTCTTACAGCTCTCATTAGTCAGCCAACGCACGCAAGTAAATCGCGAGTATTCCGTCACTACGATAAAAACATTCTTGGTAATACGATCATTGAGCCTGGGGAAGGAGACTGTAGTGTCATCATGCCTCTCGTTGATATTCAGAGTTATGAGATAGATGGACCGCACCCTGGATGGACGGATGCATTGCGTGAGTCGGACAAGTTTGTAGGAGTTGCACTTTCCTGCGGAGGCAATAGCCGATATGGGCGAATCTCACCGTACTTACAAGGAGTCAATGCGGTTACCGAAAATGTTCGCAATATCGCAACAACTGGCGCACTCCCCCGTGCCATTACGGACTGTTTGAATTATGGAAATCCGGAAATCCCCGAACAACTCTGGGCGCTTGAGCAGGGCGTGAAAGGTATTTCTGATGCAGCAAGAGGTATTGCAGTGGGCGGCGAAGCTATTCCTATCGTCAGTGGTAACGTCAGCCTTTATAACGCAACAAAAGAGGGCCCTATTGATCCTACGGCAATTGTTTGTATTGCAGGCGTTATGCCAGATGCTCGTAAAGCTATTTCAATGCAGCTCAAGAAAGCCGGCTCCAAGCTGTATGTACTGGGAGATCGGAAAGATGAGTGTGGTGGAAGTGCGTACTATCATGTGCTTGAGATTTTGTCTGGCGCGAAAAGAAATGCTTTCTTAGGTGCAAATGTACCAGCCCCTGATTTCAAAGAAGTTTCTACTCACGTCAGTTTTATGTCAGCTGCCGTAACATCAGAACTAATTCTTGCTTCGCACGACATTAGCGAGGGCGGACTACTTCTTACGATCTTTGAAATGACACTGCCACAAAGAAAAATTGGCGGTTTGCTTGGCGTCACGCTTGATATGAGCCCAGTAGCACCCGAGCTCAGTGCCGATACAGTACTTATGAGTGAAACGGGTGGATTTGTCTTGGAAGTAGATCCATTGAAAGAGAAAGCAGTACTTGCTCTAGCAAAAAAAATGCATCTTACACTTATCGATATCGGTGAAACGACACGCGAACCTACTATCACAATTCGCCGCAGCGGTTCGACACTCATCAAGCAGTCACTTATAGGACTCACGAGTGCATGGTCAGAAGCCCTCGAACGCGCTCTGAAATCTTCGTCATGACAAGAGAGTTTTCTTTACGAATCGTGAACGTTCTGATTTCATGTATGCATGAAACTTTCCACACCACTCTTCATTGCACTCTTCGTTGTTGCTTCTGTTGCAAGTATGTCTTCGGCGCACGCTGGAGCACAAGCTTCCATCAAAATCGAACAACTCTCTGCATCGACCTTTGGTAGCTGGACCTTACTTTCCGCTGACGGAAGTAGCCGATCCAGTACGGATGCAGGAGTTGATGTTACTGGCGGATTTACTATTGGATCGACGGAATTTGGGCAAACAACACTGAGTGTAAAACCTCCTGCCGGAATGTCTGTCGTCATTAGCGTCTACAGAGGTGGAGAACTTTTGAAGCAAGTGACTACTCAGCAATATTCGTTCCCACTTTACGCAAATGATAATTACCGTTTTCTTATTAAGTATTCACTCACAAACGTTGGTTCACTTGGTATTATGAGCGATCCAAACTTTCTTCGTTTTCGTATGAAAGGGCCAACGCGCCGTACGTATTCTGCTAAAACTCCGCATACATTTTTAAATCTACCTGTTGGGAAATATAGTCTCTACTTCGGAGCAACCGAAACTTGTTTGAAGCCAGCAGTGCAGACAGTCATTGTTGAGTCTGAGCAGAGAAACACAGCAGCAGTAACACTGACCTGCAATGCTGCAGAAGAAGATTCTGTCGATCGTAATCGCATTAGCAGGCGAGCACTCCGAGACTACGTGACCGAAAGAGAGGCGAAAGCTCGCGGGAGCAGAAAATAGTTCTACGTGACTAAAGCTCCTGCAAGTTTTGTGCTGTTGCCAGCGCCCATCACAAGGAGCACGTCGTCGTTCTGGAGAAGCGTATCAAGCGCAACCTTTGTTTTTTCGAGAGATCCAGTTGGGCGACAAGACACTTTGCTCGTCTTTCCAATTTCTGCTGCAAATTTTGCGACATCAGCCTTTACTGAGTCTTTGTCCGGACGAGCATCAAATACCTTTGTCACAAGGACAAGGTCGGCCTCAGAAAATGCGGTCGTAAAATCTTTCCAGAGTTTCAATGTGCGATCATTTGTGTGAGGTTCAAAAACACAGACGAGACGTCTATCGGGGTACTTCCCACGAATTGCGGCAATCGTCGCACGGATCTCCGTTGGGTGATGCGCGTAATCATCAATGACAGTGACGCCTAGATGCGTATCGCCTTTCACCTCCATTCGCCGCCATGAACCTGCAAAACGATGAAGTGACTCTTCAGTTTTTTTCATATCAAGCCCCCGAAGCCTGCAGAGTGCTTTCACAAGTTGAGCATTATGCTGCATATGGACGCCTGGAACGCTGAGTGTTGGTAATTCTTCTTGATCAGCATCAATAAACTTCTTCCCTGCACGACTCAGGACATTTACTGTATTCGCATCATTTCCATGAGCAACCACACTCCCCTCTTTTGGAAGCGATGAAAGAAATTCAACAAAGGCTGACGTGTAATCCTCAATATTCTTAAACGCATCAAAGTGATCACCATCAGCATTCGTAATGAGAATAGTCGTAGGTTTGAGATGCAGAAAAGATCGTCGATATTCGCACGCTTCTATGATCCACAATTTACCAGCACCTTTTCTCCAGTTCCGACCACCAAGATCAGCAGTCTTTGTTCCGACCACAACATTTGGATCTAACCCGGCATCGATATATACCTTCGCAACCATAGAAGTCGTTGAAGATTTTCCATGCGTACCGCAGATTGCGATGAGATCGGTACCTGCAGTCAATTCACCAAGTGCTGCAAAATATGACACTTGGCGTATCCCAAGTTCTTTGGCCTTTGTACGCTCTGGGGAATCCGCAGGCACTGCCTCTGAGTACACGAAAAGTTCTGTATCCGTGGAAATAGCTGAGCCATCCTGGATGAAGCTCACCGAAATGCCAAACGACATCAGACTTTGCACAGTTTCAGAGTTTGCTTTATCTGTCCCTGATACGTCGTGCCCCAGCGCTTTCATGTGAGCTGCATAGGCTGAAAGGCCGATACCACCAACGCCGCTACAAAAAATCTTCATGGTTTCATCATACCATGTTCGGTACTCCTGCGATGGATTATACTGCGTCTCGTGCCATACAATGAAGTTGCTCCGATTCCCAAGCAGATGACTATTGTCGTCGGGCTCTGCGTGGTGGGACTCATGGCCTTTGGTCTTGCACTGTCGTACTACAAAAATATTCTCTTCGATAGGCAGCTACAGACGATGCAAGAGCGCAATGTCCGTTTGAAGAAGCAGATTGCCGGAGGTTATGATCAGTTGCAGTACTTGCAGTCAACACAATACCGGGATAAATACGCGAAAGAAAATTTTGGAGTTCTCAAAGCTGGAGAAAAAGTTCTTGTCATCAATAGGCCAATAAATACTGTTTCGGTCAGTCAAAATACTGCCGATCTTACGACGGCAGAAAAGCAGGCAATTTTTGAGGAAAACCTGAGGAGTATTCGTGTTATTGATCAATGGAAACTATTCCTCTTCAGCAGGAGCAGAATTGATGATCTGAAACGAGGAACGTAGATGTTCGAATATGGAATGTCGAATATCGAATGTCGAAAAAGAAGAATCGATCGACACAATCACTTTCAATTGGTTGCGGGGGCAGGATTTGAACCTGCGACCTCCAGGTTATGAGCCTGGCGAGCTACCGGGCTGCTCCACCCCGCGTTAGAAAGCCGGAAGAGTATGCAGTAGGTGCGAGAGAAAGGCAAACCA
>CAZFCB010000041.1:0-10206 GCA_964517585.1 uncultured Candidatus Peribacteria bacterium
CCCCTTACCTCTTCCATGCCATGGAAGCGCTCTACCAGATGAGCTAGAGCCCCAACGATTTCAGACTTTCTTCGGAACCAGATGCCTGCCGGCCGTAGCCCCAGAAGGCGAAGGCTGGAGCTAGAGCCCCAACGCCGGAACACTCTAGGTGTCTTTCGCCCGTACTTCAACAGCTGTATCCTAACGAAACACTTTTCACTTATCATTTTTCACTTTACACTCGCAACATGCCTACCGTCACATTCCTCCTTGGTTCTAAAGTCGATGTAGATTTTGCGAAAAAAATTGCAACGCTTCTCGATGAATACCAAGTCTCGTCCGAGATCATCGTAGCGTCTGCGCACAAAGTTCCTGAGAAAGTCGTAGACGTAATCGAAAAACTCAATGCACGCACAGAACCGACAGTCGTCGTCACGTGTGTTGGGATGAGTAACGGACTTGGCGGCGTTGTTGCAGGTTCGTGCGTTCATCCAGTGGTCAATTGTCCGCCACATGCCTCAGTCGAAGAATATGCGATCGATATTCATTCCAGTCTTCGTATGCCATCGGATGTGCCGGTAATGACGGTGACGGGATACAAGAATGCCGCCCTCGCAACTTTGAGAATCTTGGCAGAGAGCGATAAAGCATTGCAGCAGAAGCTCATCGAGCGCATCAAGAAGCTGAAGACTGAGTACTAGAGAATTCGAGAGATTTGGATGGTATGATCTCATCCATGGAACTGACACTTGAAGTGCTGAAAGAAAAGTTAACGGCGTGGAAGGGCTGTGATCTTGCGAAAAACGCAAACCCCGTCTTAGGAGAAGGCAATCCACATGCGACAGTCATGTTCATTGGTGAAGCGCCAGGTCAGAAAGAAGATGAACTGAAGCGACCGTTCGTCGGTGCTTCGGGTAATTTTCTGAATGAACTCCTTGGGAATATCGGTCTCAAGCGTGAAGACGTCTACATCAGCAATGTTGTGAAGTATCGTCCGCCAGAGAATCGTGATCCAGAACCAATCGAAAAAGAGCAGTGTATGCCGTGGCTTATGCTTGAAATTGCACTCGTTCAACCTCGTGTCATCGTGACACTTGGGCGTCATTCTCTTGGTCATTTCTTTCCAGAAAAAACCATTACGGAGTCCCACGGAAAACCATTCAAGCTGTCAGATTCTATGACGCTTTTTCCTATCTACCATCCAGCAGCAGCCCTCCATAACGGTGGATTGCGAAGTAGCTTAGTCTCAGACTTTCAAGCTCTTGGTGCATTTCTCGCTTCCATCGAATGACCTCCATCCTCGTTCGTATTGCCATAGCCGCACTCTTGTCACTTACGTCACTGTTAGTCATTCTTTTTCGCGTCAGTCCTTTGAGTGCCCCCGGTTTGGCGGTGCCTTTTTTCTTTCTCACGATCTTTCTTTCGGTAGCCAGCATCGGAACGCTCCTGTTCTATGCGGCGTGGAGCAGACTGTCGATGGAGGGAATGGATTCAGGTCGTAAACTCTCCATTTCATTCCGAGAGGGCTTATTACTTGGTGGTGCGACCATACTACTACTTGTCTTCCTTCTGCTTGAAATTCTGACTTGGTGGATTGCTGGCCTTATCTACCTCGTATTCTTGCTCATTGAAATGGCACTTCTCTCGTAAGATCGTTATTCTATAGATGTCATGCACCTTCCAACTCCTTTTGATTCCTACCTCGGCAAGATCTCTGTCGCTACTGACGTCGCTACGTTGGAAGCGCTCCATTTGGAGCTTTACGGTCGCAAGGCCGGTGTCATCACGCTCGCCATGAAAGACCTCGGTGCGATGTCCCCTGAGGAGCGTAAAACTCGTGGACAGGAAATGAATGTGATAAAAAAAGAGATTGATGAAGCATTTGCATCGCGTGAGCAAACTCTGAGCCAAGCATCGCTTTCGTCACTCGCAAGCTCTGATGCACTCGACCTGACTCTTGATCTTCCAGCAGAGGAGCAAGGTCATCTTCATCCCGTACACGAATTCATTCGTAAAGCTGAAGAGGTTTTTGGACGAATGGGTTTTGATACTGCACGCGGACCTGAGCTTGAGACCGAGCATTACAACTTCAACATGCTCAATATTCCAGAAACACATCCCGCTCGCGATGCACAGGACACGTTCTGGGTTTCGTCACTTGATCGTACGGTACTTCGGACACACACGTCCCCCGTGCAGATTCGGTACATGGAAAAGAACAAGCCGCCGTTTCGGATGATCTGCACCGGCAAGGTGTATCGCAAAGACAGTGATGCAACTCACTCGCCGATGTTTCATCAGATAGAAGGCTTGATGATCGGTAAGACTGTGTCACTAGCGAACATGAAAGCAGTCATGGAGCAGGCCGTGCGTGAGCTGATTTCACCTGATGCAGAGTTTCGTTGGAGGACTGGCTACTTTCCGTTTGTGGAACCGGGACTCGAGATGGATATGCGCTGGAGAGGGGATGAGTCCGAGAGTCGGGAAGGCCGATGGCTCGAGATCGTCGGCTGCGGCATGGTGCATCCCAATGTCCTGAAAAACGTTGGTATCGATCCTGAAGAGTATCAGGGCTTTGCCTTTGGTTTCGGTGTTGAACGTATGATCATGATCCGGCACCAGATACCTGACCTTCGTCTCTTTTTCAGCGGAGATATGAGGTTTTTGAGGCAGTTTTAGGGCACCGCATATTGACAAAGTTTATCAATATAGTATATTGAACTAATGACTGATATGCTTGGAGCAACAGTGTCGCCTGACATGCCCGAAAAGCCAGACCCAACTTCGCGATCCCTCATCGTGCGAGCGGTGGATAAAAATGTAGAAGACACTGGATCTAAAACTGCGGACATTCTGGAAGCAGCCAGATTCATCGAAGATACAGAGTTTCTTCTCGATAATAGCCCCACACTCAATCCTCGTTCACGCGCATCATTGACTGCGGTTATTGAGTATCTGAAGATGCCTACGGGCAATATTGCCGATCTTAAAACACACAGCCTAGCGCTTGGCGTGGTTGCGTTGGAGGACGGACACATTCCGGTAGTTGGTGACCTGAACCGTCGCTTTGTCGATTTTCTCTATGCGTATCAGAATGCTAAATTACAGGAAGCGCTTTCAAGCGATCCTCAGCAGATGATGGAGATTACGGGACTTCTTCAGGATCTTCAGCGTTTTAGCGGGCAGGCATTGATCTTGCCCTCGGGCGTACAGCGAGAGAGTGCTTTGCGCAGTGACTTCGAAGCTTTTTTAGGTAAAAACGAGATGCGGCTCCGTACCAGTGGAGAAGTGCCTTCAGCTTCCTCTTCAGACTCGGTTCCAGTCATCGCTGCTATGGAAGAATTTCTAAAAACCGGCGAAGGAGATGCTGCTATTGATCGTGCACTTGCATATCTGCGCTCTCCGACTGGCGATGGAAAAGATTTGATGAAGCTTGGCGATGATTTAGCAGAACTAATTGCGATGACATACATGGGCGACGGGCCACCGGAAATTGAGTTCCTCTACACGCATATCCTCCGCCTACAATTTGAACACGAGCGTACGAAGCTCCGCACTGCGATGACCAGAGAACCTCAGGATATGAAGGAGGTGAGTACTTCGCTGGTGCTGACACGGAATCTAGCAGTATCATCGAAAAGTACTGATCCAATGCAACTTCAAGAGCTTGAGGAGTTTTTGAATAATTTTGAAATCAAACAAAAGTCGGAAAACTAGCAGGGTGATCTACAACCCCTGTTTCTTCGCCCAATTCTCCGGATCAGCAGAAAACGTACTGATCTGATCAGCCTGTTCTTCCGTAATACGTTTCTGAGCGAGGGCTACATCCAGAAGTGTTGAGATGGTACAGAGTGGGTGCAGCTTCACTTTCGCTTCGCGAGCTTTCATGATGCCATCTGCCAGTTCGTAGCTAAAGATCGCTACGACGTCCGTGACGATGCTTTGCCCTTCCTCTCGCAACGCTTCAACACTGGAGACAGAGCTTTTTGCTGTTGAAATGAGATCTTCGACAAGAATGACATGCTTATTAGGTTTCATATCACCTTCGATTTGTTTCTTCGTCCCATGTGCCTTGATTTGAGTTGCAGTTCTCACATAGACAAATGGCAGCTTGAGTCGATCAGCGACAAGTGCAGCCCAACCGATGGCGGCGGTTGCTGTTCCTGCGATGACATCGGCTTCGATGTGCAGGTTCTTTACCCGGTTTGTAAGAGCTTCCACAACAAAATCACGTGCTTCAGGATGACTGTAGACCATTCTGTTATCGCAGTAGATTGGTGACCTGAGGCCGCTTGTCCACGTAAAAGGCGGAGTGGTCGAGAGTTTTACTGCGCCAATCTGGAGGAGGTACTCTGCGATGCGTTGTCCGTGTGGCACGTCTACTGAGGGAATCGAAGTATGTGTGCAGAATAGCAGATGGAATAGGAGAGAAAAGAGCTCGATTGAACGAGTCCTCATGGCTAGAGTGGTCACATGACTGTTGATGAATCTCGCCTTCGGCAGCTGATGGACGTTTTCCTTGTAGAGAACGCCAAGTTGAATCTGTCTGCACTCAGGACGCCTGATCTCTGTTGGCATGGAAACATTCTAGATTCCATCGCTTTTTTGCAGGCATTTGAAACATATCCGGATCTGAAAAAAATAAAAAAGCTCCTAGATATCGGTACCGGTGGCGGTTTTCCTCTACTGCCTCTCGCGCTTTGCCTGCCGCACGTCGAGTGTGTAGGCATTGATGCAACGCAGAAGAAAGTAGATGCTGTAGGGCGTATCATTGCCTCCGTTTCCATACCAAACACCTCACTTCTCTGTGGGCGGACAGAGTCCATTGCACATAACGCGACGTATCGGGGGCAGTTCGACGTAATCACAGCTCGCGCAGTAGCGCCGCTGTCTGTGCTTCTTGAATACGCAGTACCGTTTCTTGCAGTCGGAGGGCTTTGTGCTTTCTGGAAGAGTACGAAGATAGCAGCAGAATTGGCAGAGACTGCAGATGCTCAAAAAAAACTTTCAGCGTCGTACCTTGGCACTTTTCAGTATGCGCTTCCAGGGCAATGGGGAGAACGCACAATTGTCTTCTTCAAGAAAACGGCCGCGACCTTACGTGACTATCCGAGGAGAACTGGCGTACCGAAACAGGATCCACTCTAAAAAAGGATCAGAAACTTGAGTAGTTTATTTGTTTTTACAGATGCTGTGAGAGTGTACTGACGACGACAACGAGACAAGCGGCAAAGACGACGAGAAACGGTGACATTCCGAGAGTGCGGCTTCGCATAGTTTTCGTGGGGAAATGTGACAGCGGATACCAGTATAGTCAGCTGAGAAGTGCAAACAAGAGGGGGTAGTGATGCAAAGATCATCCTGCGTTTGATAATCCACAGATAATGCGCCATTAAACGCTTCCATAAGCCAATATATAAGGTGTACCATACGGACAAATTTTCACTGAACTGCCAAGCCAAAATTATTATGCCGAAACCGTATGTCCCAAATGACAAGTGGAGTCAACGTGCAGCCAAAGAAGGCTACCGCGCACGGTCAGTCTATAAACTGATTGAGTTAGATGTGAAGTATCATCTTTTGCATCACGGCATGAAAGTTCTTGATATCGGTGCAGCACCAGGATCGTGGTTGCAGTACACCTCCGATCGCATCGGTCCGATGGGGAAAGTTCTTGGTCTCGATCTGAAAGAAATTAAGAGCATCGCACCAAATGTTTCATCCGCAGTTTGTGATATCACCGATGAAGTGGCGGTCGAAAAAGCGATGGCAGACGTTGGCATGACGCAGGCAGACATTGTTCTCTCTGATATTGCGCCGAATACGAGTGGCATTAAAGATGTTGATCAATGGAGATCCATTGAGCTCAGTCGTCTGGTCGTACAATGTGCGCGAAGGCATCTTAAGCCCGGAGGAAAGCTTGTCATGAAAGTATTTCGTGGGAAAAATTTTGATGAATTTCTGCAGGAAGTTCGGAAAGTTTGGCCGAATGCAAAGCCGTACACAGTGGAAGCAAGTCGCGATAGAAGTAGGGAGGTGTACATCGTGTGTCGCTAGGCGCTATCCTATACTCCATGATAAGTTTTTCTGGCGTCTCCAAAGAATACGGAGGTCGTGAAGTGCTCTCCGATCTCAGCTTTCAAATCAATCCTGGTGAGTTTGTATGTGTCACAGGTCCCAGCGGAGCGGGAAAGTCGACTATTATCCACCTCCTTATTCGTGCGGATATACCAACGACTGGTGTTATCGAAATCGATGGCGCGAACCTTACAAAACTACCACCGACTATTTTGCAGCTATACCGTCGTCGGACAGGTGTCGTATTTCAGGATTACAAATTATTGCCGGATCGCACAGTAGAAGAGAACGTTGCGTTTGTTCTGGAGGTGTGCGGCGAGCCCGATGACATTGTCGATGAGCGCACGGCAGAAATTCTTGAACGATTGCAGCTCTCTGATCGTGCTGACGCATTCCCAAGCGAGCTTTCTGGAGGAGAAAAAACTCGCACTGCCCTTGCACGTGCGCTTGTTCACAAGCCAAGCATTCTCATTGCAGATGAGCCAACGGGAAACATTGATCCGGATCAATCCATTCACATTCTCAATTTTTTACGTCAGGTGAACGCAGAGGGAACGACAGTGATTCTTGCAACCCATGACAGAGTTATTGTGGATGCTCTCAATGTTCGTGTTCTACGGCTGGAGAATGGAAAACTGGTGCGTGATTCCGTGGGAGGGTACGTCAGTGACGTGACTATGGAAAAGAAAGAGAAGCAAAAGGAAGAAGTACCGGTCACGGCTGCCCCTTACCAATCTCGTATTCATCTCCATCGAGGAACATATGTCCCGAAATCTCGTGGCGGCACTCATGACAAGGTACCTGCCGAAGTGACTCAAGACGTTCCGCCACCGGAAGAGCCCCCAACAACCGGCGGAAGCGGCAAGATCAAGCCAATAGCGGTGTAGTTCTCGATACGCCATCGCTAAGGCTCCGGCTACTCGAACTGACACAAACCAAGTTTCTTCGTCCACTCGAACTGACACATCCCATGTGCTCCGGTTACTCGATCTGACAGATCACTGATTCTGCATTATTCCTTTGTCACTTCGAGTAGCACCACCGCTGTGGGGCGTATCGAGAAGTTACCACTTCAGTCCTCCTTTCATCTCGACAACGCCAGAACCACCGTCCGTGATTTCACCAATGTCGTAGGCGGGAACAGAATTTTTTTTGAGATGTGCGATTGCGAGTTCTGCAACATTCGGTTCAACGACGATCGTCATTCCAACGCCAAGATTGAACGTCGCGATCATGTCAGTATCATCATTGCGTGATTGCTCTTTGATGAACGAGAAAATTGGCAAAACGTTGATTGATTTCACATCAATAACAGCATTCATTGTCTTTGGGAGTATACGATTCACATTCCCAGGAATGCCGCCTCCAGTGATGTGTGCCATACCGTGAAGTCCTTTTTCTTTGAACAAATCCTTGAGTGCTGTGAAGTAGCAACGGTGCGGCTCCATAATGAGATCCAGAAAAGTCTTTCCACTTATTATTTTCGTAAGAATAGTGTCATCTTCTTTTATGAGAGCACGGATCAAAGTGTAACCGTTTGTGTGCGGACCGCTGCTTTGAAGCGCAAGAATACGGTCACCCGGCTTGATAGCGTTGCCGTCGATGATCGCATTTTTTTCCGCGACGCCGATGCAGCTGGCGCCAAGAACATACGTGCCGGGTGCGAGAACGGCAGGTTGTTCAGACGTCTCACCTCCTGTAAGTACGCAACCTTGCGCTCTGCAAGCCTCCGCAATGTGTTTCACAAGTTGCGTAATGATGTCTTTCTCCAGCTTGCCGCAGACGATGAGATCCTGAATGAACATCGGAATCGCTCCCATGACGATGACATCATTGATGAGGTGATTGATGAGGTCGTAGCAGATGCCCTCGATGCGGTTGTGCTGAAAAGCTAAGAGTTGTTTGCTGCCCGGTTCTTCTGTTTTACAGACGAGAACTGGATGCGAGTAGCCAGGAAATACGCCTTCGCAGACAGACGCAAACGCGCCAATTGTATTCAGAACTAGCGGACTTGATGTTTTCAAGCTGCTCGCCATCTCCTGCTTTGTTTTGTCAGCAGCGCTGATATTGACACCAGCTGATGTGTAGGAAATCTTCTTTTGCATGGCGACAAACTACCAGTGACTGACTACCAGCCACAAGACGCTCGCGTAGCTTTCGACGACGTTATTCAGTACACTAGTTCATATATGGACGATTGTCTCTCAGTCTGCAACCTACTCAAGGCCGCTGCCGCGTGCTGCGAGCGGCAACTCAATGATGCGTTGTCAGATCTTTCCATTAGTCATTGTCAGGCGACAATTATGCTCAAGCTTCTCGATGGAACTGTCTCCATGTCAGCGCTGAGCAAAGAGCTTTGTTGCCATAAGAGTAATATTACACAGATCGTTGGTGGGCTCGAGAAGAAGCTATTCATCGAACGTTCATTACTCGAAAATGACCGAAGGGTTTCACAGCTGAAACTCACCACAAAAGGAAGGAATGCAGCTTTGGGTCTTAAGAATATTTTGTGCGGAAGTGCCACAGATTGTATGGGAATTTTCTCCGCATCTGAGAAAGCGACATTTGCGTCACTTCTGAAAAAATACATCGAAAAACACCGCAATCAAAAAGCAGAGTAAGCAACTGCTCATGTTGCACCGTACCCCCTGCCCCTCTCCCCAGAAGAGAGGGGAGCACTGCTACTTCAGTGCATACATAATTTCGTAGCTCCCCTTCTCCTGCGTAGGAGAAGGGGTCGGAGGATGAGGACCGTATGCGACAGGTGACTTCCCTGAGTGATAGACTTCCTACCATGGAAAACCCTGCCATTTCGGCACTCCTTCGGAAGATTGCGGATCTCTTGGATTATCAAGGCGTTGCGTTTAAGCCCTCTGCGTATCGTAGGGCAGCGCAAATGATAGAAGACTTGCCGAAGGATCTTGCGCTGTTCACGACGAAGAAAGAACTCAAGGAGCTTCCCAGTATTGGAGATGCCATCGCAGAGAAGATTGTGGAATACCGAGAGACAGGGCATATGTCCTTTCTTGATAAGCTCCTCGCCGATACACAGATGGGCGCTGCAGGACTCATGAATATAGATGATCTTGGCCCGAAACGCGTGAGGGACATAGAGCATATATTGAACATTCGCACCGTTCCTGAGCTGATAGAGGCTGCGAGGTCAGGAAAACTCCAGACGCTTCCACGGATGTCAGAAAAAATGGAGAAGAAAATCCTGGAAGGAGCACTACGATCACAAGATCGGGTGAAGAGATTTCCACGAGCAGACATAGAGAACGATGTACAACAGTTGCTTGAGACACTGAAGAAACTGAAAGGTGTCGTGAAAGCTGAAGCTGCGGGTTCGTTTCGACGACGGAAAGAAACTGTCGGAGACATTGATATACTTCTTGCTGCAAAAAAACCGACCGAAAAGCTCGCGATTGATATTGCTGAGGCGATCAAAAAACTTCCCATCGTCGAGCGCGTCGTTGCTGCTGGAAAAACGCGTATTGCATTCGATCTGCAATCCGGTCTCCGTACGGATATTCGTATCGTTGATCAAACGCAGTGGGGAAGTGCGCTCCTATATTTTACCGGCAGCAAGGAGCACAACATCTCGCTTCGGCGTCACGCAATCTCTTTAGGCATGAAGCTCAACGAATATGCGCTTATGAGAAATGACAAGAGTATTGCCTCGAAAGAAGAGAAAGACATCTATGAAGCACTTGGCCTCCAGTATATCGAGCCACACATGAGAACTTCAGAGCTGCCTAGCTAAGGCATTGGATTGGCAGGCTGCACACCAACGACATGGACAGTATTGTAGGCAAGTGTGACACGGTTCGTCGGAGTGAATTGTTCGAGGACTATTTTTGTCAGTGCCGTTATCACAGTTCGTCTCTTTCCAATTTGTACGGTAAATTTCATCGTGAAGAGCAATCCACTATCGGCAATGTCCATGTGCACTTCAGGGTCACTAACTTCCCATGCTGTGTAAAAGAGTGCTGTACGACGCCTCTGTTGTTTGCGTGCTTGTTCCGTATACTGTCCGGATTCTTGTATCAATGCTTCAAAAAGAAGCTCGTGAGCCTTTTTCCAGTCGCTGTCATACGTAATAGTGACTTGAATTTCAACACACATAAATTAAGATGTCTTGTTGTAGTT
>CAZFCB010000042.1:0-10159 GCA_964517585.1 uncultured Candidatus Peribacteria bacterium
GTCTGCCGACAGTAGTTCGTCGAAACGAACGAAGGTGGGAGCTACGATAGTAAGTAAACACGATGATATTTCTGGGGCGATCGATGGGACCTTCCTACCGGCAGGCAGGCTTGAACCCACTACTCTAGCCCGCAACCAGATGCTCTAACCAAAGCTGTCTGCCGACAGTAGTTCGTCGAAACGAACGAAGGTGGGAGCTACGATAGTAAGTGAACACGATGATAATTCTGGGGCGATCGATGGGACTTGAACCCACGACCCTCTGGACCACAACCAGATGCTCTAACCAGCTGAGCTACGATCGCCGTAAGTACGGAAGCCGAGCCATTGTAGCTCAAAACAGGTTGAGGTACACTACCCCGCATGGCTGACCTCAAATACCGTTCACCAAAAGGCGTTCACGATGTGCTCCCTGCGGATCACCAGTACATGACGTACATCAAAAAGGCTGTGCGTCACCGTGCACGTCAAGCTGGCTACAAGCGCATCGATCCGCCAATCTTCGAGGAGCGCGCGTTATTTGAGCGTGGCATTGGATCACACACGGACATCGTCGAGAAAGAACTATTCCAGGTTGGAAGAAAAGCCGATCTTCTGAACTCAGAGAAACTCGACAAAGAATATGCACTTAGGCCGGAAATGACTGCAGGCATCTGCAGAAGTTTTATCGAGCACGGCATGCAGGAGCTTCCGCAGCCAGTGGAGTTGTACGCCATCGGACCATGCTTCCGTTACGATAGACCTCAAAAAGGCCGGTATCGCCAGTTTCACCAATTCGACTTCGAGATCATTGGCTTGTCTGATCCTTCCATTGATGCTCAGCTGATTCAGGTCGTTGTAAAAATCTTCAGTGATCTGAAAATTTTGAGTCGACTCACAATGCAGATCAATAATATCGGCGCACCAGACGACAGAAAAAAGTACGTCGATGCACTGAAAGACTACTTCACAGGAAAAGAGAGAAATTTACCTGAGCAGGATCGAGAGCGACTGAAGCATAATCCACTTCGACTTCTTGATTCAAAAGAGGAAGACACGCAGATTCTCATCAAGATGGCACCGAAGATGGATCAGTTCATCAATGATGAGAGCAAGAAATACCATGAAACACTTCTTGAATACTTGGACGAACTCGGTATTTCGTACGTTCAGAATGCAGGTCTTGTGCGTGGTCTCGACTACTACAACCAAACAGTGTTCGAATTCTGGGACAGTTCGACGGGCGCACAAAATGCTGTCGGTGGCGGAGGAAGATATGACCACCTCATTGAGCAACTTGGAGGAAAGTCGACCCCAGGTGTTGGCTTTGCCGGAGGAATCGAACGCATTATGTGGCACATGCAGGAAGCTGGCGTTACTGCGCCAAATAAAGATCAGGTAGACGTCTTCATCGCTCAGCTTGGTCCAGAGGCAAAGAAGAAATGCTTACCACTCGTCAGCAAACTTCGAGATCTTGGTGTACACACGGTCGGTGCACTTGGCGAAGCAAGTCTCAAAAGTCAGATGCGCCTTGCGGATCGGTTCCAGGCAAAGTTCTGTCTGCTTCTTGGGCAAATGGAAGTGAAAGAAGGCACAATCATCTTGAAAGATATGACCGCAGGAAAGCAGAAACAGATTCCCTTCGATACGGCTGTTGCCGAAGTGGTAAAAGCTCTCGGTACAACAAAGCTCGACACGTATTCCATCACTGATAAGTTGGGAGAATTTGCAGACCCTGGAGAAGGCTAAAGAGTACAAGTCAAAAATCTACAAAACACGGAATACAGGAAGAACACCGGCCATTCGATGAATGCCACAAGCGAACACCACACGATAAACCAAATCCAGCCATCGAGTCTGTTCTGTGCTTTGAACGCGCGAAGATACTTCACCGTCACTACCCACATTCCTAATGTCCAGAGGACAACGAATACGAGGGAGATAAGTATTTCCATTGTTAGACATCCAGGTTCTTCACGCCCTTTGCGTGCGTCTGGATAAACTTCTTACGAGGTGCAACATCAGATCCCATCAGCGTTGTGAAGATTGCATCCGCAGCTTCAGCGTCTTCCAGAGTGACACGAAGCATCACGCGCTTCGTGGGGTCCATCGTTGTATCCCAGAGCTGTTCTGGGTTCATTTCACCAAGGCCTTTGTAGCGCTGAATTCCGACTTTTTTCTGTCGCTTTACCTCTGGAACGTCTGCTTTGCCTTTGGCGCCTTTCTTCTCTTTTGTCTCAGGAGCAGGTTCCTCATCCTCTTCATCGGCGACAATATCTTCCTCAGAGGTTTCTAGTTGCTTTGCCTCTATTCCCCATTCTTTCAATGTCGCGTCTCGCTCTTTCTCATTGAACGCATATCGTGACTCCTTCCCCATGGTAATTTTGTAGAGCGGAGACTGAGCAATGTACAGATGTCCAGTCTCGATGAGTTCACGGAAGTAACGGAAGTAGAGCGTTAAAATAAGCGTGCGAATATGCGCTCCGTCGACGTCTGCATCCGTCATGATGACAATGCGGTCGTATCGAAGTTTCGACATATCCTTAACCTCGCCAATACCGACACCCATCGCGATGATGAGTGATTTTACTTCGTTGTTTGCAAGCATTTTATCAAGACGTGCCTGTTCGACGTTGAGGATTTTTCCTTTGATCGGAAGAATAGCCTGAAATTCGCGATTACGACCTTGTTTCGCAGATCCTCCGGCGGAGTCACCCTCGACAATGAAAAGTTCACACTCGCTCGGATCTTTGGAGCTGCAGTCTGCAAGCTTCCCTGGCAGCGTCATGCCTTCCAGTGCACCTTTTCGAATGACTGCATCACGAGCCGCTCGTGCAGCCAAACGCGCACGTGCTGCAAGCAAACATTTGCTCACGACTTCGCGTGCGTCATTCGGATGCTCCTCTAGGTACTCTGCCAACTTCTCGTTCACCGCTGTCTCTACTGCAGTTTTCATCTCTGCATTACCGAGCTTGCTCTTCGTTTGCCCTTCGAATTGTGGTTCTTTCAGACGAACAGAAATGACTGCTGCAAGACCTTCACGAACGTCATCTGCCGTGAGGTTTTCTTCCTTCTCTTTCAGAATACCTTCCTTACGAGCGTAGGCATTGATGGTACGAGTGAGTGCTGCCTTGAAACCTGTGAGATGCGTACCTCCTTCGGTCGTGTGAATGTTATTCGCAAATGTAATTGTCTGATCTTGAAAAGTCTGGCTGTACTGAAGCGCAACTTCCACGTATCCATCTTTCTCTTCTTTTTCAAACCAAATCACCTCGCCAATCCCCTGCTTGTCCTGATTCAGATGACGAACATACGCACTGACGCCACCTTCAAAATGAAAACGATACAAACGGGGAATATTCAGATCTTCTTCCGGACGCTTGTCCCGCTCGTCCATGACAGAGACTGTAATACCACGCGTGAGATATGCCTGCTGACGGAAGTGAGCAAGCAAGGAAACAAGACTCATTTCAAGTGTATTGAAAATCTGCTTGTCAGGCATGAACCGAATGAGGGTGCCATGGTTTTTTTCCGTTTTACCAACAACTTTTACGTCAGCCTTTGGCTTACCCCTCTCGTACTCCTGCATGTAGATTTTTCCGTCACGGTACACCTCGGCTCGCAGATAGCTGCTGAGTGCATTCACAACGGATGAACCAACACCATGAAGACCACCCGAGACTTTATAACCCGAATCATCTCCACCAAATTTACCACCAGCATGGAGAACAGTGAGAACAGTTTCGAGGGCAGACTTCTTCGTTTTTGGATGAATGTCCACAGGGATACCACGTCCGTTGTCCTCGACGCTCACAGATCCGTCGCTGTGAAACATGACGATAATGTGATCAGCATGACCAGCCATCGCTTCATCGATTGAGTTATCCACTATTTCATAGACACAGTGATGAAGACCACGTTGGTCGGTTGAACCAATGTACATCCCTGGGCGCTTTCGTACTGGCTCAAGGCCTTCTAGGACTTGAATTTTCGCAGCGTCGTATGATGGAGCTTTTTCGGGGGTCATAGATCCCGAGCAGTGTAGAGAGAAGCATGAAGCGAATCAATCCCTGAGCGGAAAGCAAACTCGGCTTCTGCAGTAAAAATGTTTGACATATCGCAATAATATAGCTTGATCACATTTTAAATGCGGTGTAGAGTGTGTAAGTGTCTTGAACAGGATTCAGGTTCAGCTGGACGCTGTGCCGCCTGTCTACAAGACGCCATCGTAAAGGAGTTGTGCGATGTTAGTCCTTACCCGAAAAGTTGGTGAGTCCATAGTGATTAATGAGAACATCACTATACGCATTCTTTCAATCACTGGCAGTCGAGTCCGAATGGGATTCGAAGCACCGGACGAGGTCGGAATCCTCCGAGGTGAGCTGGTGCTTGAAATCGCTGACGACAGCTCTAGGGAAGAAGGATCGACCATACATGAGTGAGGTCGATCCAGAAAAAATCAGAGCTGGTGGCATACCACTAACTCAAAGAGCCGCAGATGCATTTATGCGCCTGCGGTTCTTTCCACTTGTTGTCCTTCATTCCATGCCCTACAATCTGCGAACTATGACAAATCCCCCCACGCAATCTGGCGGCACATTCACTGACTCCGAAGAAGTGCTCATTACGAAAGAAGGTTTAAAAAAACTGAAAGACGAATTGGATTACCTCAAAACGACAAAGCGTATTGAGATTGCAGCTCGTCTGAAAGAAGCCATTTCCTACGGAGATCTTTCTGAGAATGCAGAATACGAGGAAGCAAAGAACGAGCAGGCCTTCGTCGAAGGTCGCATTCTCGAACTCGAGAAACAGTCCAAGAATGCGCGCATCATCACCGAACACACGCCATCTGCAAAAGCGGCTAAAGGAAATGCCATCGATATCGGTTCCATTGTGACTGTGAAGAACAAGACAGATAATGATGATCCAGAAACGTACACCATCGTAGGCTCCATGGAAGCTGATCCGATTGATCACAAGATCTCCAATGAATCCCCCATTGGTCGCGCGCTCCTCGGCCGTGAGAAAGGAGATATCGTCGATGTTATTGCACCTGCAGGAAAGTTTAAGTACGAGGTGATCAAAGTTGCGTAAGAAAAGTGATGCTGGAAAGTGATGAGTGGTCAGTGGGTCATTTTCGTTTTATACTCACCACTAGTCACTGGCTACTAACCACTTCTCATGTCTGATCAAGCGCAACCACAAACATCTGGCGCACAGCCTGCTTCCACTGGCCTCGTCATCCCGCCAGAGGTACAGGAGAAATTTGCTCCAATCCTTGTGCTCATCCAAGGGTCGGAAAGCATGAATAATGAGGAGCGACAGTACTGGATCAATATCCTTCCGATCATGACTGCAGAACAACTGAAGAATCTTGAGGACATTCTTTCGAGTGAGAAAAAGCAGCTCGCAGCCATTGACGCCAAATACTCAAAAGAGATGACAAAAGTAGCTGGAACTGCTGAAGTTGAATCCATGACGCAAAAAATCAAAAGTCAAAATGAAAAACGCCGACAAACTGAAGAGGAAGATTTGAAAAGAGAGCAAATGAAAGAAGAGGAAATTCTGTCGCAGATTCAGTCGTTCTAAAGAATGCACTCTACCTACACAGGTGAATCGCCTTTTCGCTCAGTGCGATAATTTCGCCTTGTTTCTCGGCGGTGTAGTGGTACCCACCTGTCTTGAGTGCTAGGTCGGCATCGGTAGCCCACTCGACAAGTGTACGAACTCTTTCTGCATCAAGAGACCGCGCGAGTGGCAGGAGTCCTCTGACAGCAAAGAAATGAATGCCGACAGCGCTGGCTATGCTTTTGTCGTCACGAAGTCCTTCCTGCAGAGCAGCCCACACCAGTGTGACGTTCTTGATCATGTTGAGAAGGATCCCCCAAATTCCGTACGGATCTTCGCCGCGTTCAAGTCTGTTCTTCAGAAAACCGAGCGCTTCATCAATGCGCTTATTTCCAACAAGATCTGTCAATTTCCACACAACCTGCTCACCGGATGGCACAGTGAGAGTATCAATATGCGACACTTCAATAGCACCTCCCTGTGCAAAGAGTACGAGTTTTTTGAGCTCAGACTCCAGTGTCCATTGATCATTCCCAACGATCTGGAGCAGAAATGCGAATGACCGGTCATCAAGTGAACCTCCTTCGGACTGCACAAGAGCAGATGCCCACACAGCAAGATCTCTCGGAGGAAGCATCGGAAAAGTTTTTACTGTCGCAATGTCCGTTAGTGCCTTTACCGCTCCGAGTCTTTTATCTGGCACGGGTTCTGCAAACACAACAATGACCTGCGGGTGAATGTTGTCGATGATCGTCGCGATGTCTTCTTTATCAATTTTCGGAATGCCACGCAGAAGAACGAGTCTTTTTTCTGCAATGAAAGGCATCGCTGAGACTGCGTCCAGAATATCGGAGAGTGTGATCTCTTTTGCCTGCATCTGGAGAAAATTTTCAGAACCATATTTTTGGCAAAACGAATGCTTCCACCGAAGCACTTCTTTCTCGAGCGCATAATCATTGTCGCCGGTAAAAAAGTGTACATTCTCCTGTGGCATACTGCTGCATGCTACAAAGAGCGCGACAATAGTGGAAGCAAAAGCTTGAGATTGTCTGCAATTGCTACTCTGTGCTGTTTTGAGCGATATTTGTGCAGTAAACTTTACATTTCACTCTTCGTGTGTCAAATCACATTGTAGTGCTTCGTCAATTGCTCACGATGGAGCAAAACCCAGTTATTTGCTATACTGATGAGAAATGAAGCACACATATTCACTCTTCGGGAGAAAATCGCTTCGGACGATTGCGATCATCGTCTCTAGTGTCACTGCCGCATTTGCACTCGGTATTCAAACGGCAGGAGACTTCCGTTCTGTGACGCCGACGCTGGCAGATAGGAGTGATACTGCTGGAGACTTTAATGGCAACGGATATCTTGATATTCAAGATGCGCGCATTGCTCTCGAGCTTGCACGTGGTTACCGCTCACCGACACCTGATGAACTCTCGGTTGACCCAAACCGTGACTACTCCATTACGACAGAGGATGTTCTTTCTATTCTTTTACGCTTAGAGAACGCTCCTTCGACTCCAAAAGTAAATCTGTAACAAGTAAAAGTAAGACAAATACACACCGTATGTTCCTACATCTGCGCACATCCACGGCTCTCGGAGTGATGCTTGCAATCCTCCTTCCACTCGCTCCTCACGCGTCTGCGGAAGAATCTCTCACGCTGCTTTTTGTGCCACACTGCACAGAAGTATCGAACTGTCCTGAATATTCGGTCGCTGACGGTTTGCACTTTACGACGAACCTCCTTGCTGCTGGTGATATTCTTGATATCGACGTTCTTGTACGAGGTTCAAAGTATGCAAGCGTACGTTCTGTACAATCATGGATCAAGTACGATCCGAAATTTCTCGAAGCGCGAAGCGTCGAACTGACTGCAGCACTTCCCTCCCCAACGCCAGGGGAACAAAGTATCGACGCAGTGCAAGGTCTCGTAAAAATAGGAGGTAGTACGTCTCGTGGATTTACATCTGCAGATACTCGCATTGCGCGCGTCACGTTTCGCGTTCTTGACACAAGTGCATCGACTCAGCTGAGTTTTGATGGCTACAACGCTGCAGGCAATGGCAACACTGCCGTTAACGCTGAACGCAGCACGAGTGATCTCGATACGGGATCACTCCCTGCTCCACCGTGCATCGACGCGATTCTCGGGTGCCGTGGATCTAATACACCTCTCCTGACTGGTGAACCTGCAAAGCTCACAGTAAAACTGTCGTCGGACGTGCAGGGAAGCGTTCTGACGGCTCAGGCAACAGGAATATCGTCTTCTTCGATGACAGCCAGTTCATCCTCTGCCATTTCATCTGCTGGGATGACACTGAACGATTATACTACGCTGAATAATGCTCAGTGGTCTGTCGCTTCCAGTGATGACAATTCTTCACGTTCTTCATCAGCTTCGTCACTCAGCGGACAGGGCAGTACGTTTGGAATCCTCCAGGTGCAAGATGTTCGCGTGACGACAAAAGACACGATGATTTTCCTCGGTTGGCAGCCACTGAAAAGTTCAGTGCTTGCAGGCTACAACGTGTATTACGGAACGGTGAGTGGACGCTACATTCAGCGTCGCAGCCTTCCGAATACCTCCACAAGCCTTGTGCTGAGAGATCTGCAGGAAGGCACGACGTACTACCTCGCAGTTCGCGCGGTGGACCGTCAGGATCAAGAAAGCGTCTTCAGTCAGGAAGTCTCCGTCACTGTCGGCAAACCTGAAACAGCGACATCACCCATGACGAGGTTGCCACCGGAAACCGGAGCGCTCACAGGAAATCCGATTGAAACGCGCGGAGGAACGACGATAGAAGGTGAAACCGGTTCAGCCAATATCTTCATTCTCGTGATGTTGGTTTCAGGAGTCATCGGTACTGCATTCGCTTTCCGCCGCCAATTCACTCTCTCGCACTATGGCTCCTAACCAATCATCAAGCGGCTGGCATGATCTGGATGACGACACTCCTGTTCCCGTCCGTTCCTCGGAGGTGCCTAGAACCGAACCACAGTCATCAGGTCCAGCAGCCGACCTGACGCATGGTAGTGCTGACCACATCGTGCTTCGTCACGCTGCATCGTCAGTAAATCCGACCTCAATGCGCCTTTCTGCATTTCTTGGCGTTGCTCTTGTCCTCGGCGCTATTGGATTTCATTTTGGTTTCGGAAACCTCTTCGGTGACCTGACGGGTGGAAATGGTACATCGACGACGAAGGTGGAGATTACAGAAGCAGGAGTCTTTTCACCGAATTCCATCACGCTCCATCCAGGAGATACGCTTTCTATCACGAACAAAAATCCTGATCCACAAGTCATCAAATCAAAAGATGGTAAAGATCTTTTCCCTGTCCAAGTGCTGTTTGATACACAGTACGATTTTACGGTTCCAGAAGGAAAAAACGGAACGTACACATATTTCTCGGAGACACTACCAGACGACAGGACGTTCACAATTATTGTCGCTGATGCAGAGACTCCTACAGCCTCTGGTCAGTCACAAGCCAGCGATCCTGATCCTATGGACATTCCACTGCCGTTTGGTGATGGCGGATCTTTAGGGCAAAAACCTGATACTCCTATACCATTTCCGATCCAAGGTAGTACTTCAAGTTCGTCATCGTCATCGGTACAAAGCTCATCATCGTCGTCTGTACAGAGTTCATCCTCGTCAAGTCAGAGCTCGGTACCATCCGGAGGTGGCACGCCCATCATTAGCGTTGGCGGAGGAGGCGGTGGAGGTGGAGGTGGAGGTGGAGGTGGCGGAGGAGGCGGAAGAGAAACATTTACTCCAGCGCAAACGACAAAACCAGTATTTGCAGGACAAGTTCCTACAAATCCGTACACGGTCAGTAGTGGCGTACAGCAACAGGGCAGAATAGAAGCGATAGCTGCTGCAGCAAAAAATGAGAAAGAATTACACGCCGGCGCACCACTACAGCAACTCGTGAAGCATAAGCCGACGACAGTGACAAAAACCGGCCCTGAAGGCGCTCTGCTTCTCTTGGTTCCTGCAATGTTTGGAGTGTTGCTTTTGTATCGGAAGGTGAGGGTTGTGTAAGTTGTACTATTCTTGACACTATCTCTGGAGTAAGCGCAGCAACCCAGCCGTGTTGAAGAAGTTGGCAAAAGACAAAATATTGAACTGCTGCATCAATGAGATTTGATGGGAAGTCATTCGTAGATTTCTTATGAATTATGCTAGTTGACTGCTGTATAAGAACTTCTGGAACCCAATGAACATAGATCGAATACTCTCAACTCCTCCAAGAGCTTTTTCAGCATCTGCAATAGCGTGATATTTAAGATTAAGCAGCATTGGCAATTTCTCTTCATTCAATTCATCAACTCCCTTATCAATATACTTACTGAGAACAAATTCTAAGAATGCCACCTGCTCTTCCTCTAATCCCTTCAATATTTCAGGACTTGCCTTCATGACTCGCTTTTCTCTGGTGATAGGAGATGCAGCAAAAGAAACATAAGAGAGTACATCGAACAAATCACTATCTTCAGCTGCAATCAGTTTTTGTAGTGTTTCCAGTTCATCCCTGCCATAACCCATTTCCGCTATTTTATCAAGGAACGCTTTGCGTGTAGATGGTGCCGACCAGATTT
>CAZFCB010000043.1:0-9469 GCA_964517585.1 uncultured Candidatus Peribacteria bacterium
CCCACATAGCCGGTTTTTCAGACCGGTGCCGTGACCACCTTGGCTACCGCCCCATGCAATCAACATTTTAACAAGAACTTTGCGATATTACCATATTTCTTTAGCGCGTAGGGACAATCAAAACTACAGGGCATTTGCGGGTTACAAAAACACTTGAAAAGTGATAGAATCTTGCCAACTCTGTTAGGGTAGACATGTTCCGCCCTATAGTGTATAAATACAGCAGCTTTTAGGGAATTCTCTAAAGCTATTCTTCATAAGGTTTTTGGGCAAAATGACAACATTTTGCTTTTTTTGAAACCTTAAGAAGGTTCTTTGAAAATTTGTTAGTTGTAACGTTGAAAATCATCTCATTAGAAGGAGTTTGCGTATGTATAATTTGCCACAGCAGTATCAGAAAGAAGAAAAAGGTCTACTTCATCCACTGCGCAGATTGTTAACGATCTCAGTTTATTGCTTATGCCTGTATCTAGTATGGATGGGTTGTGGATTATTGGTTGTACCGTTTGAGAAGTTAGGTGCCCCGAAACAGGTCATCTCTTTTGCACAAGCGGGGGCTGCACTTCCACGGCCTACTTTTGCTCAGATTACAGGAACTGTAACATCTTTAGTTAGTGCCGCAGACACTGTGGGAGGGGCATTCAACAAAACCGAAGGCTATTCGGGCTATATAGTAATTCTACTTGTTTTAGCCTTGTTTAACCTTGGATTCTTGAAAAAAACCTTCTTTTACATTGTGGAAAAATCTCCGGGTGCATTCAAATTCAAATATATTTGGATGTGGCTTGCTGCATTGGCGCTTCTGATCACCGGTGTGTATGCTAACTCAATCGGGTTTATCCCCTTTGTGTCAAAATCAGTTCCGCTTGTGGTCTTAGGATTGATCATTGCGGTGGCCTACTATATGTTCCCTCATGCCTATGCAACGATTCAGAAGGGTGTTGAGATTCTGAAGGATATTGCAGTTGCGATTGCGTGTATCATCATCGCAGCACCATTCTTAGTGGGTGCACTACTCAAAGCAAACTGGACAATCCCGGCCTTTCTGTATAAAAGTACGCTCGGAAACACAATCGTGGATCTTGGGCAGTCTTTGTCCTCAATGGACTCATTGTTTTATGTTGTTGTTTTTTGTGGTTGGGTGGTGGTTGGTGTGTTGTTTTTTGTGTTGTTGTTTTCTTGTGGGTTTGTGGTGGAAGTACTGGTTTCATGGAAACTACCTGATCATTCTCTATTTTCTTTTGCTCAGACAACGGAGGAGTTTTTGCTTGAGGGTCAGTAACCTGTTTTTGAGGAACTGGATTTTGTGGTGAAACCAGAGGAGCTGGAGGAGTTTTTACAACTGATGTTTCCTCCGTTTTTGTAGGTACAGGTGCTTTCGCTGCTGGCGGTGGAGTAGAAGCAGGAGTGGGTGTTGCTGGAAGAGCAGGTTTCACTACTGGTACCGGAGCAGGTGTGGGAACAGACGGTGCTAGTTCTTTTGCTGGTTGTGGTGGCGGTACTATTTCGGGTTTCGGAGTAGATATAGCTGCAGGTGGCGGAAGCGCGACGGGAGCTTGTTTTGGCTTAGTATCTGCCGCCGTACTTTGTGAGGCGCTAGCAGTAGGTGATGATGGTACAGTTGGAGGTGTTTGTTTTGCAGGTACAGGAGCGGAAGAAGTCGGTACTGTCTCTTTTACTGGTGCTGGCTTCAGCCATGCAGGTACAGAGGTATCTTGCGCTGGTGGCGGGGGAGCACTAGGTGCGGGGGCACTAGGAGGTGGCGTGGTTGGTTTCGGCATTGCAGGTACTGAGGACACTTGTGGTTTGGGTGGTTGCACGGCAGGCGTTGAGGCCTTTGCGAGCCACGATGGAACTGGTCCAGCACTAGCCATCGGTGTTTCATTCGATCTGTTGACTGGGCTTTTAAATTCTTGCTTTGCTTTTTCGCGGTCAATGACTGCTTCTTCGGGATCTATTTTCTCTTCTTGTTTTGGACTTTCTTTCTTCAGTTTCATTGGAGCTGGTTTTGCACTGTCCACACTTGAGTCTTTTTGCGTGATCGTTCCCTCCATTTTTTCAAGAGTCTTCTGGAGTCCAGTGGCAGTTTTTCGCTTGATCCACGTAAAGAGCACGTAGAGTCCTATGGCAAACCCAAGTAGGAGAATAATGATGAAGCTTACTTGTAGAATTCCTTTGAGTGAAACGCTTGAGTCTTTCGTGGTTCCTATAGGTTCTTGAGATGACGATGAAGATTCTTGTGAACTTACAGAGGAAGCAATTGGTAGCGCATCAATGAAAACAGTGTCTGATCCTTGATACAGAACTTCAGCGTTTGAAATATTGAGAACACGTAGAGACAGAACATATTGCCCCGGCGCGCTATATGTATGAGACGGCGCATTGAGTAGGCTTTTAGACTTGTCGCCAAAATCCCATTCATAGAGCAGATCTTTTTCCTGAACTCCCATGTTCTGAGCGTTTGCTGACACATGAACTGTGAATCCTATGCGCTCAATGCGCACGGGACTGTTCTGGTTTGAACTAGCAACGGAAGACGAACTCACAAGTGGAGCAGGAGCAAAGAGAACATTCAATTCCGCAGTCTTCGGCTCAATGGTCGCCAAGTCTTTCACAGTGAGTCGTACTTTTCGTTGTGTGTTTTTAGGCAGCATGTAGACGTACAGTGGGCTTCCAAATTTTTCGGAAAGCGTCCCTATGTTATCAATATCATTTTCTGGGTTTCCATCGCCATTGGAATCCACTGAAGTATCCAGATCAATCTGGTACGACGAAATATTTCCATCAGATCCTGAGGAGTCAATTGTAAGAATTCCCCCCTCGGGAGCAACGTAGGTAGTATTGTCTATTCTGACACTATTAGTCTGAAGAACTGCTAAGAGGGGATTAGTCTTATTACCTCGTGGTGTTGGTAGATTCCCCTGTGGTTCAGTAACAACGATTGTAAATGCGCGGTAACCATTTTCATTCGTGATGGGGTCTTGGACACTGACATCAAGAACGTATGTTCCGGGTTCTGCTAGACGCGTCTGAAAAAATCGTGTCCGTTGTGCACTCTGAAACTTTCTGTCTTTCGTGAGAATCCAGCTAAATTCAGACTGAGGTGAAGCAGTATCAGTGCCTATTTCAAGCGTCTCTCCTGCTTGCACACGAATTGTGTTTGCTTCAGCTGCCTCCGTAGAATGAAGCCCTGCTCCTACCGTAAAGCCGCACACTAGGATGAGCGTGAGAATTGTGAGCCGCTTTGCGTGGATGAATGAATTCATTTACGCAGAGAAGATGCTATTTGCAAGAATAACAATGATTCGAGAGAACAGAATCAAAATAATGCCGATAATGACATAAAAAATAATCTTCTTTGCTTTGTCCTTCTGTCCTTCATCTCCGTTACTTGTGATCAGATATACGCCAGCTACGATGATCGCCAGCACTGCAACGAGCAGAGCGAGATCAAGGATGAAGCTGATAATCTTAAGAATAAGTTCAGTAATACTTGTAGAACCGGAAAGACCTCCAATATTTTTTGCGAGCTCTATGCCACAGACGAGTCCACATCCAGTATAGACAGAATCCGCAAAAGCTTTTGGGATGAAAGCCAGTGACCCCAAGAATGCAGAGGCCTTAACAATATCTGAGATCTGGGCAGAGCGCATACGGAGTGTCGTGAAAGAATCATTCTATGATAGCATAACTTGCGTATTCTTGCTAGGTCTCTTCATGAGTTCAAAACGTATTTCTCGGCTTATAGAAAGGCTCTCAGACCTGGATGTAGGAGCAGTACTTGTTTCAAATCTCACGAATATTCGCTACCTGACAGGTATTCAGGCTTCATCTGCACTTCTTTTTGTCACAAAAAAAGGTGCAGTACTTTTTGTAGACTCTCGGTACTCTGAAATGGCAAATGGCAGTGCCCAAAGGGGCCTTGCTATTGCTGATCCATCTACACTAAAAAAATATCTTCGCAGTAAAAAAATTATTGGATTTGAGTCAGAACACATCACCGTGGAGCGTCTACATCGCTGGAAAACTTTATTTAAGAACAATAAATTTGTACAAGTAAAGGGCTTTGTAGAAGGGCTCCGCAAAATTAAAGATCCAAATGAACTACGCATAATTGCCACCGCATGTGCCATAACAAAAAAAACTCTTTCCCGAGTACCTTCGCTCATGAAGTACGGCATGACGGAACGAGATCTTGCACTAAAAATCTATCTGTTCTGCATGAAAAACGGTGCTGATGGCATGGCTTTTGACACTATTGTCGGGTTTGGCGAAAACACTTCAAAACCACATCACAAGCCTTCAGAGCGAAAATTAAAGAAAGGCGATATCGTCCAGATAGATATGGGTGCCATGTACCGTGGGTACTGTAGTGACTACAGTCGTGTGTACTTTACATCTCACCCTACTGCACTACAGATAAAAGCATATGGAGCCCTTAAAGAAGCCAAAAGAGCAGCAGAGAAAATTCTAGAACCAGGCGTTTTGAATACTGCACTAGACGCAGAAGCGAGACGGGTACTTCTGCTTCATGGATACGATACTGAGTTCAGTCATAGCCTTGGCCATGGACTTGGACTGGAAATCCACGAAGGAACGACACTGTCCTCGAAAGCTTCACCGACCAAACTTCTTAAACATGAAATTGTTACCATAGAACCAGGCCTCTATTTTCCGGGAAAATTTGGTATGCGTATCGAAGATACGAGAGTCGTCGGAGATCCAAAATTTTGATAGAATCTGGATATGCCTCGACCTCGCATAGCAGTACTGTACGTTGGAGGTTCCATCGGCATGATTCGAAATCGCACAACAGGTCGGATTGAACCAATAGAATCTCTCGTTGAGATTCATCGATTTATTCCAGAGCTCCAGCGTGATGTCTCTCTCCAATTTCATTCGATTGCGAATCTTGGCTCCTCAGAAGTGACACCGAAGCATTGGGTGGAGATGGTGAAAGTGATCAAAAAAAATTACGATCATTGCGAAGGATTTGTGATCATTCATGGAACAAATACCATGTCATACACAGCAGCTGCGCTGACCTTTGCATTACAAAATCTCAGTAAGCCGGTCGTTCTTACGGGTTCCCTGAAGCCGATTGACGATATTGGATCGGATGCTAGGACGAACCTGACATTTGCTATAGAAGCAGCACTACTCGATATCGCCGAAGTCTGCATCGTTCTTGGCCCCAGAGTCCTCCGAGGCAGTCGTGCGAAGAAGGCGGATCACTCTATGATCGAAACATTTCAAAGCCCTAAATATCCGCCACTTGCAGAATTTAACGTGTCGGTGAGCCAATTTCCGAGTCGCACTGTTCGTCGTAAACGCACGCTTGCCGTAAAGCCAGAGTTCGACGCGAATATTGTTTCTGTCATGTTGCATCCTGGTATGCCAGATTCTTTCTTTGAAGCATTACTTAATGCAAAACCACATGGCATTGTTCTTCGTGCATATGGGCAAGGAATGCTTCCTGAGCATCTTTTTCCGTGGCTTCGTAGAGCGACAACAATGCATATACCAATTGTGATTACCTCGCAATTACTCAGGGGTTCTATTGATCTCAGTCAATACCGCAAGCAGCTTATCCTCGAAGAACTCGGCGTTATTTCTGGGAAAGATATGACATATGACTGCGCCATCGTGAAGCTCATGTGGGTACTTGCACACACTAAAAACCCAAAGAAAATTCGTGAACTCATGGAGAAGAATCTGACAGGGGAACTGACAGAAACAGCGTAATTCTTCCTCTTTCGCGCATTTTGTTCGTTGAAGCCCACCTACGCGTTGCGGTTGAAAAGCCATCCTTCGCTTTTGCTGGCTTGCCAACCGTAGCCGCAGCGACGCGACTTCGTGCAAAAAAAATCGAGTAAACTCAAGTGCTACGGCGGGCAGCCTACGCGTTGCGGTTGAAAAGCCATCCTTCGCTTTTGCTGGCTTGCCAACCGTAGCCGCAGCGACTCTGATGCAAAGGAAAATGGCACCAGCAAAAGACTACGGATGGCAACCTACGCTGCGCGAAGGTTGGTGCCGGGGGTGGGAATTGAACCCACACACCCTGTTACGGATAAGGGATTTTAAGTCCCTCGCGTCTCCCATTCCGCCACCCCGGCATGATGCGCAGTATATCCTGAAAGATTGTTTTTTGTGATTCATTTACTAAAATATAAAAATATGTTATAATTTTAACTACACATATATTCATGTTTTTCTTTCGAAAAGTAAGCCAGCAGCGGCTAGGACTCGTATTTGGTTTTGGAACACTCTTGTGGTCTGGAACGTTTTATGCGCTTGCCAAAGGACTTACGCCTTTCTTGTCTCCGATCACACTTCTGCTTCTGAGCGAGGCGCTGACTGCAATGTTCATTATTATGACATTTGGCTTCGTACCTTTGCTCAAGAAATTTTCCAAGATGGATAGTGCAAGTATTCGCATGTCGATCATCGTTGGTCTGATAAATTCAGCAATTGCACCACTCTTACTTTTCACAGGCCTTTCTTACACCACTGCCATTAACGCGACGATTTTATCATCCTCTGAAGTTGTCTATGTACTATTGCTCAGTCACTTTCTTCTTGGCGAACGCATGAGTCGCATGCAGGCAATTGGCATGTTTACTGTCATTATTGGGATAGTCATCGTTAACATTTCTGCAGCATCTGATGGGGTACGCATGCACGACGGAGACATTCTTATTTTGCTTGCTGCGGTTGCTTATGGTTCGGGCACTGTCCTCTTTAAGAAGTATCTGTCCCATATCATGCCGGAGCTTGCAATCGTCATCCGTAATATTGCCGCCATTATTGCGGTAGGATTTGTTAGTCTGATCTTCAGCCATTCTGTGTCAGCTGAAGTGGCTGTATTTCCAATACAAAAAGTCCTTCCCCTCCTTGCGTTTGCTTTTTTCTCGCGTTACCTGAGCCTCACATTTTTCTATGAAGCACTAGATAGACTCCCGGCAACAACGTTGTCGCTGATCTTGATTGCCAGCCCAATTTCGGGAGTCGTTTTTGCGTATCTTATTTTAGGTGAGCATATTCAGTCGTATCACATACTCGGTGGCATCTTCATTATTTTTGGCCTCCTGCTTGAACAAACTTCGGAGCAGTCACTGCGCTCATTCAAAGGTCATAGACTCTTTCATGTTCCCTTCATACATCGCACTTCATACATTGTGACTCAACCGACTATGCCTGTTCTACCGAAAAATATTTAGATAGGAAGTGCCTCCAGTCTGGTGAACGGATTATCTCGTACATCAACTGTTTTTTCTCCCACTTTGAGAATTTCTCCTGAAGCTGGGTCTATTTCTTCAGCTTCTACAATGAGGCGCCGGAGAGTCGTGCCAACGGGAGTACATGTCATGAGTGTCGATTTCCTCTGGCTTGTAGGCTGATCGAGAACCGAAACGTTATTCGGCTTCACTTCGTACTTCTTCGTGATGCGATACGTGTGATGATCTCCGCCATAGTAGACAGTGTAGGTATCTCCGAGTTCAAGTTCATGGAGACGTGCAAAGACGTCTTTGTATCTTCCGTCATCCCACGGCAAGTATGAACTGTGACCAGTCAGGAAAAAGTTTCCTGCCTGACCAGGCTGTGCAGAACCCGGATAGTGCACAACTCCATCCCGGAGCGCGTCCTGAATATCCACTTCAAACTGTTTCCAATCTTCCCTCATGAGTGCGTCCATGCTTGGTCGAACGATGGGAATATTTTTACCAAGTTTTGGAATGATCAATCGATCCTCATATGGCCCTACTGAAGGGAGGTACTTCAAAATATTTGCGTTGCCCGATGAGTGTGACGCTCGAAAAGCTTTGACAGTAGATGAACCGCCACTGAGGTCAGTCAGTGCCTGCTCTGTGGAAATATTCTCACCGAGAGCCAATTCCGCTCGAGCGATTTGCCAAAAACTTTGGTAGTTCATGCCCACAAAAAGCACGCCAAAGATCAGCCCAAACGTTCCGCCGAATCGGACAGTGTCAATCATGAAGAGAGTGATCTTTCGGTGCTGGCGTTTACCTGGTTTTCGTCCCGGCATTCGTACGGGGGACTTAGCGACATTCCAGAAAGCTTTCATACTTTCCGCTGTTTTCTCAGGTATATGGGAGAGTGCATTCTTGATGTGTGCTATGCCACTTCCAGCATCAGCACTGGTTCTTGAGAGTTGTCGACTACTTTCTTCAATGGACTGGCGAATAATGGCTTTGGTCGTCGAGCCAACATTGTATAAAGCCGTAGGTTTTTTTTTCGTTGTAGCGAAAGGCTCAGGGTTTTTGATCTCGCGTACTTCACTGCGAGTTTCTTCAAGCAGTGTCCAGGTATCAGCATGTGTCTGAGAGACTGGAGACTTCTCGTGAGTATCCTTTGGAATTTCTTTCACGATGCTTCCGAGGATGATATTGCCGTTGTGGTCGTAGTGGGCTCGAAGCACTATAAGTAAATGCAAGGAAATAGTCACTCATTGTAGCACAGAAGCGCCTTTTTCGCACTTTGACAGAGTGTAAAAGAGGTGGTTAAACCGATCTCTCCATCACTCCACCACCAATGACTTCCTCGCCTCGGTACAGTACAAGTGACTGGCCAGGCGCCTGAGGCCCCTGAGATGTACGAAACTGAAATATCCCACCGGAGCCTGTGAGTGTTAACGTGCCACGCTTTTTGGCTGAGAGCGAACGAACGCGGCACTCAAACGGTACCTGCGTATCTTTTTCAGGTGTCCAGGCAATGAATCTCATCTCTGACAGTGTGACAGAATCTGTGTGTACACTGCCTTTTTCAGCAACGATCAGTCGGTTCGTTCGTGTCTCTTTTTCAACAACTTCAAGCGGTACTTTGAGTCCACCTATGTTAAGCCCGCGTCTTTGACCAATGGTGTACAGAGGCAGCCCTTGGTGTGTTCCAACAACTGTACCGTCTCGACGCGTGATCTTGCCAGGGACTACTGCATCCGACAGGTGTCTCTTTAAAAATTCCTCAGGTGTTTTCTCCGGGAAGAAGCAAAGATCCTGACTCTCTCGGTAAGAATCTGGAACTGGTACCGAAAAATGACGTGCAAGTCCGTAGACTTCTGACTTGAGCAAGTTGCCCAGAGGAAAATAGATACGCTTCAATTGCTCTTGTGTCAGTCCATAGAGGTAGTAGCTCTGATCTTTCTTCTTATCGACGGATTCCAGAAGCACCATACGCTCTGTTCCGTTCGACATTCTTTCGGTGGCGCACCTTGCGTAATGACCCGTTGCTAGCTTGTCGCACCCAAGCTCCTCGGCAAGAGTGAGTAGCTTGCCGAATTTTATTGTTCTATTGCATCCGATACAGGGATTTGGCGTCAGTCCTCGTCGGTGATCTTCAAGAAACGGATCAACAACGGTCTCCTTAAATTCCTTTTCAAGATCGAT
This sequence comes from uncultured Candidatus Peribacteria bacterium, assembly GCA_964517585.1. GTDB lineage: Bacteria > Patescibacteriota > Gracilibacteria > Peribacterales > Peribacteraceae > JAGORY01. The sequence continues at coordinate 9,405 of CAZFCB010000043.1, forward strand.
GATCCGTAGTGGTATACCGAGTTTCTTCGCAACATTCGAGGCACGCGAAATATTTTGTGTCGTAC
>CAZFCB010000044.1:0-9281 GCA_964517585.1 uncultured Candidatus Peribacteria bacterium
TTACATTAAAACGCACACACAAAAATATGCTTAAACATATTGATGTCACTGAAGCACCAATCACGGAGTCATCTCCGGAACGTTTTCGTAATGCAAGGATTGAGCGTAACCGTGATGAAACACACAGACGCATTAACTCTATTGTTCGTACAGACGCACCCACTCCGCAAACGGAGGAAGAAAAGAAAGCCGCAGAAAAAGCAAAAGCTGATGCTGAGGCAAAGGCGAAGGCAGAGGCAGAAGTAAAAACAAAAGCAGCAGAGGATTCAGCGAATGCCACACCAACGAAAGCAAGTTCGAACACTCGCCTCCTGAACGGTGACGCTCCGGCTGCCTCTGGACATAAACCTGAACCAAAAAATTTCGCTCGCAATGCAACAATCGGATTAGGCGCAACGACAGCGGCAATGGCGACACTCAGTCCGTCATTCATCGCACAAATCCCGCTCATCGGAAAAATTCCGTACTTGCCACAAGCCGCAGCAACGCTGCAGGCAGGTATTAATAACATCATTACACCCCTCGGACTAGGCACAGGAGTCAACGCAACGAATGCGGCTCTAGCCTCGGCACCAACGTGGCTCGGATCTGCCCTCGGAACAGGTATTGCTATTCCCGCAGGACTCTGGGGACTAGGCTTTCTTAAAAATTTCGCGATGGGAGAAACGAAAGACGGACTTGGTTTTGGCAATATCTCAGAAGCTGCACGCACAATTGTCGGTCTACCGTTTAAGACATACGAGAAAGCTATCGACGCTCGTATTTGGGCAGGCAAAAAAGTACAAGGTGCTTGGAACATTGCAACAACTCCCATCAGAGGCGCCTTTGATATCGGCAAGAACATTGCTCAAGGAACGTGGGATGGCGCCGCAGCAGCAACACATGCAGCACTCAAGCCGACATTCTACGGTGGTGGAGGCCTTGCCATCGGTACCGTTCTTGCAACGATGGCCGCACCAGCCACAGGTGGAGCGAGCTACTTCTCGCTACCACTCCTCGGATACGCAACAGGCAACATGCTGAGAAACTCCGGCGCTCTTGGCGGCGGTTCCCTCGCTTCTTCCAATGCTCGTTAATTTCTTTTCCTCTGTCGGCAATGCTGAACGCGAAGAGCGTCTGCTTCGTCGTACCGTTGGCGGAGATAATCGTCCGTTCATTCAGCGGATCACCAGTGACGCACAGAGTAATATTGATCAAAGACTGCAGGAGCTCACAAACCCTGACGCACTTCGTGAACAAAAACTGACAGATACCAGAGACAAGCTGCAGGCATTCCAGACACCAGACATCTTCACTGCTCGAACGAATCCTTCTACTGGTGGTAAGGGCGGCAACAAAGAACGTCTCCTCTCGATGACGCCAGCACGGAGACTTGAGGAGTTCACAGCATTTGTGAACACGCAGATTCCACAGAGTGTACGAGCGAAATATGCAGGACTCTTCAGTACTCCACTGAATGAGCAGGACATCTTTGAGTACGAGCAACAGAATCAGAACGGACGACTGCGCATCATTCTCACAGCACTTGCATCACTGAATGGCACCAAAAATACTCCGGGTCAAAACCCTACAGCAGATGCTCTCGCGCTCGATATCGCAGCTGAGTTCAATAATAGTGCTGCTGCTCCAGGAACAGTCTTTCGTCTGTATGAACAGTGGCTGGACTCTCGGCCAGACATCAGCGAGACCGATGCAACGACGCCCGAAATCCTCCTGAAGAGTAATAGTGGCATCCCCGACCGACTCCGCGGAGATCTCCAGAACCTCATCGACCCTGCTGTGCAGAAAACGATGCTCACGGAGATGTACGAGCTCTATCGAAACCGCAGTACGGATGACAACCTGACACTAGCCCAAGCAAGAGTAGATCAGCTCCAGCTCACTGGTAGTCTCGAAATAAAACGCATCGAGGAAGCATCTCGTGGTCTCGTTGAAAACTTTAAAAATGCTCCCCCTGCATTGCAAATGAGCTTTCTCCTTCTTGGAGCAGCATCAATTTGGGTTGCCATGAAAGCCAAAAATCCAATAGGTCGCTGGGCACTTGGAGCAGGCGTAGGCTACTTGACGTACGACTATCTTGTGAACGGTAACCAGAATGCACTGAATGACATGGGTAAAAGTGGTCAAAAATTTGCAAGAACTGGTGGAAATATTATGAAGAATTTTGCGAGAGAATTGGGCTTCCCAATTCGAAGAAATGAAATGGACAAGCTCGAGCTCATGGCAAAGTTCATTACGGAGAACCATATGAATATTCCGGGTCACGAAGCGATGACGGGAATGAGCGCTCTTTCGGGCGTGAAGCTCGGAGACATCGCAGCAGCGTTCAATCCATCATTGGATGGTGAAACGCTTGGCGGAAGTCTCGTGATCGATGATGGACAGTCGCAGTATCCGGATGCTGGGAATTTCCAATTTGTCAGTCTGCAGCCTCGAAAGAAAGAGTTGTCGGGAAACATTCTGCATAGATCACTCATGACGCACATGAATGGAATGGGTCTCTCCAGCCAAGAAAAACAAAATACGATCGCGTATCTCAAGAACAATAACGCCTCTGTCAGCAAGGCAATCACGCATGCTATGTACATGCTTGCGATGGATGAAACACCGAATATCAAACGCGCACAGGACATCGAGAACGCAGTCCTTGAATATGGTTCGTACGATGTCATGCCGCAACACCTCAGGAGGCAGTACATGGAGATTGCATTTCAGGGAAAGAATATGGCTCAAGGACGCTACAAAGACCAAAGTCTAGTCGATGTCATCTCCAACCTTACAATAAGGAAGAGGAGCAAAGTTGAAAAAATAGATGATCCGGCTGTTGAAATTCCCGATGTGAAGACGAAGGCACGCACGGCTGAATTCGCACTCATCGAAGAAACATCGACGCTTCCCGTCACGACGACAGTTGCTCAGGACATCCTGAAAGACGGTGGCCTTGCGGAAAGTGACACGATCGAATTCCTCCGAAACTGTGAGCTGTCTGGCCTTATGAATGCCGACGCCGCACTGGAGCTTGCTCGCAAGTTTGATAAAGTACGTCGCGAAACACCACTGCTCAGTGAAGCGCTACAGATCATCGAGAAGCTCAAGTACGCAATCCTCGTCCAGAGCACAAAACAGGAAACAGCTCTTTCCAAAGACGACATCATTCTGCTCACAGGCCCCGATGATCTGAATGTCACAGGAATTTTGAATCGTGTGACCGGATTTTTGGGTCGGTACTCCATTTCACTCCCCGGTCGTGGTTTTGGTTCCATTGCCTCACTCGGAGATGTTCGATCACTGATCACCGAGCCATGGTTCGGCTCCGGACCTGTCCAAAGTAAAGGAGAAGGCTTCAAGCGCCTGACAGACAGGATGACAATTTATGATACGAAAATGGCAGAGCTCAAGGATACAAAAGCCGTTGCAGCAAAGATGGCTGGCGCCCTCCCAAGTTCGATGGCTACGTCGTTTGGCAGTAAAGAAAAACTAGAGGCATTCCTCCAGACACTCGTTGCAAGTAGCAATTACCGCACACGCATCAACCGCGCTGAGCAGCATCTGAGCCAGAGAATGGCAAACGCTCTGGCGCGAGCAATGCGCCTCACACATGAGTCTGACGGTTTTGGAAGATTTGATGATCTTGCCGTGACAGCAACAGAGCAGAAAAATCTCGCGAGTGAATTTGATCTGCTCTTCATCGAAGTGATGGGTGATCCGCTGAAAGGACAAAACAGCATGTGGCAAACGATGGAAGACATCGATATCAATCAGAAATTTACTCTGGCAACACTCGAAAGTTTTGACTATGCAACGGACACAAAGCGCGCGGAGATCATCGAGTACGCGAAAAATCTCTCGCTCGTGTATCTCTTGCAGAAGCTCAGCGGCATTGATAATCCAACTCTCAAGGCTGATATTGCAAGGCGCATTGAAAAAATTGCGGAGAAGATTTCAGAGGAGCGTGAGAAGTCGCTGCGTGCAAAAATCAAAGAAGTACCCACTACGCTTCCCAAAACAGTCGCAGAGGAAAATGAGCGCAAGAAACAACAGATCCTTAATTTGCGTGAAGCACTCATCATTGAAAATCAAGAAGGATTCAAAGACCTGGAAAATATTCTGACGCTTTTTGACCTGAGCCCCATGAAGAAGCTCAACTTCAAAGACATGTTCCCGAGTGAATGGTTCCCGGAAAAATATGAAATGCCAAAAAGTGAGATGCTCCAATTTATCAGTGATGCATGGGAAACGTATCACCCGATAGATTTCTACAAGAATTATTTCTTTGGTCCAGCTGCTGCACCGGCATCGGCAGGATCAGTATCTACCACTGTCAGTGGAGCACCTGCCGCGAGCACAACAGTGAGCGGCGTACCCACTAGTACAATTATCACGCTACCTCCAGGCTCAACTGTTCCAAGCGGACTTCCTGTAGGGACTACGGTCTCTGGTACACCAGCAGGTGGTTCCGTTATCACGCTTCCCCCGGGCTCCGTAATACCAAGCGGACTTCCTGTAGGGACTACGGTCTCTGGCTTACCATCTAGCACTAGTTCGCCGAGCGGAACTCCTTCAGCTAGCTCGATTATTACACTACCACCAGGCTCCGTGATTCCAGGAGGCCTACCTGCTGGTACTACGGTCTCTGGTACACCAGCAGGTGGTTCCGTTATCACGCTTCCCCCGGGCTCCGTAATACCAAGTGGACTTCCTGCAGGAACGATACTTTCTGGAACACCATCCACAGCAGCAATGATTACAAGTGGAGCTCCTGCGGCAACTACTACCACGCCCAGTGGAACACCTTCAGGCACGCCATCACCGAGTGGTGCTCCAAGCAGTCTCCCGGACATCCTCACGAGTCACCCCGAAGTGCAGCGTCTTCAAGCCGAGATGAATGCAATGACAGGTATTCGTCCAGATTTTCTACTTCATTTCAGCCTGAGCCCGGATGCAGCTTTCCCAAATACGATTGAGTACCAATATTCCGGCAGTGCATCTCCTTCGCAATTGGCGAGATCTCCCATCGCAAGCTTTTCAGGTTTGTCTGCTGCCGAAGTTTTTAACCGTTACAACACATGGCTCGGTCGGATAGATCTTCCTGATGCTCTACGGGAACTACCTGAAAATAAAGATGCTCTCACGCTCGGCCTCGATACACCCTCCGGCATTCCCCCCGGCCCTCCACCTCCTCTACCTTTCGATCTCAGAACATAAACAGGTAAAAAGCCCGAGTAGCTCTTTCAAAGGAACTCGGGCTTTTTGGGTGTGATCTCGCGTGATCACGGACGTCACGGCCTTGCAGCCGTGACAGGATCCCCCAAGATTAGTGATCAAGAGGGAAAACGGATGGACCGGAAATCGTCGGAAAGTCGTCTGGGAATAATGGATTCCCCAGATAAACATTTCCGAAGCGGCCTTTGAGCTCCGCTCGAAGACGCGCGGCGAAGGTCTGTGACCCCGAGTCGTCCAAGAAAATTGGACTCATCGGAATCGTCACACCCACGCTTTTTCCGGCTTGGTGCATATCCACACCGTTCTGTTGTCCCTCGAACGCGACAAGGGCAGACTGAAATCGCTTTGCATCCTTGCTAAGGGTCAATCGGACGTACTTAACCTTGGTGACCTTACGCTTTTTGTCAGCCGGCAGATTGATCTGTTTCTCGACGTTGGACGTCAGAGCAACAAGATCGTCTGAAGGCAACAGAGTTGCATCGATCTCGACTTCAAAGGGCACTCCGCGCCCTTCATAATCAACGCCGGTTTTACCGGCGACCTTGTATCCACGGACTTCCCGGAACAATTCGAGAATGTCGCCCTCCGGGGAAGCGACGCTCGTTGTTGCGACAGATGTCGCAGATGGGGTAGCAGGAGCCGGCTGACCGGCACCAGGTGTACCGCTTGGAGTTGGCGGGTTGGCAGCGGGCGGACTTGCTGCTGGGGGACTCTCCGCTGGTGGTGGGGCACTCTGACCTGTCGGCCAGAGCAACGACACCGCTGCGATGAGTACACAGACTACGATGAGCCCAATGCCCAACTTTGGGCCCCACTTCGCGAAAAATGCCTGACACTTGACGAAGAATGCTTGCATGACTGACTCCATTTTCTGTTTAAAAGACTGAGGATTGTTTGTGGAAACGCACATGTGAAAGAGCTAATTATGAATTTACAACATTTTTTGTAATTAGTCAATTTAATTATTGACAAATATTATATATTGTTTTATTATGAATTTACAGGAAATACCTGTGTTTCCTGTTCCTTGGAAACAACGCGCGCTCAATAACCCATACTTTTGGAGATTTCTCATGTCCGAACCACAAGAAGATCGTTTCACGTTCATGTCGTTTCCGAAGTTTGTGATCACATGGCCGGTGATCGTGGCGGGCATACTCTTGCCCATCCTGCACGGCATTCTGCCGAGCTTGTTTACGACAGAGGTTGTCAGCGGTATTTGGATAGTCACAACACTGTTTGTGATTATCGCTCTGGGATTCGACTTCAACGGCTTCGCCAGCATGGCGATTGGCCTTACAATTTTCACGTGCTTCCTGCTCGGGATGGTGATCAACGAAGTCTTACACATCCCAATTCTTCACCAGCTCATGGAGGCGATCCAGCATCTGGCCGTCAACGTGTCGACTGCAACGATGCATACGTTCACGTTCGCGTTCGGACTGCTGTATCTCATAATGATCATTATCTGCCTGCTGAATAACAGGTGGGTGGTGACCACAGGAACGATGGAACGCCGCATGTTCCCGTTCCGCGGCACGGATGAAATCGGAATTGATCAGAACCAGAAAGTCAGTCGAGAAATTCCGGACATGATGGAGTGGATCCTCACCTTCGGGGGAGGAAACCTGAAAGTCAAAGTCGGCAAGACTAACGAGGATCCTGATTACCGTCGTATCGGAATCGTCTTCTTCGTCGGTTATGCCGACGAACAAATCGAAAGATTTGAGATAACACAAACCAGTAAGTGACGGGAGGAGCGCGCAGTTTCCGGTTAGCCGGGTGTGAGGGAAACCTCATGCCCGGTTCGCGCTGTCTACTGCAGCGGAATTTCGATCTTCGAACCTGTTACCCACTGCATGCCATTGTAGAACTGGACTGCGACTCGCACAGGTGTTGCCCTATTGATGTATGCTGGGTCAATGCTCGCGATCCATTCTGCACCTGTCTGCACAGGACTCAGCACCGTAATGGAGCCGCCAGTCTGTCCAATGCTGATTTTGACATGTGCAGCATCAGCTCCCGCCGGCATATTGAATTTTAGCTGGCTACCTTCACGACGAACCGTGAAACCAGGAATGCCCATATCTTGTTCGGGGCTGCCTGAAATTGTCGTCCGGAGCGCCGGTGTACCAGAGGGAATATCAGCTTCTTTTTTCTCAGCCGCAGGATTTGTTTCTCGTGTTGGCGAACTTCTATTAGCGCTCGATGCAAGCAAGCCCAAACCAGCAACAGTAAGAATACCTGCACCAATGCCTGCTGCCCAGAGTTTTTGACGGACTGAAATTTCAAGATTACCAATATTCATCCAGCCCTGAGAATTCTTTTTTCGGTCGGGATTAAATTCAAGGTTTTCTGGTCTGTTTGTATGCTTCGTCAGAATATTTGTCATGTCAGTTTCCAGTGTGTTCATTTGTGTCATAAACTTAACGAGCCCATCGAAGTCCTGAGCTTGCACGATAGAGTAAAATTCTGCGCTCATCTCGGCTGCACGCGGGCCAATGACTTCTCTTTTTCCTACATGCAGCTCAGTACGGTTCCAGAATTCTTCAAGAGCGATACGGTTTAGTAAAGGACGAAGCGTGGTATCAGTCGTTCGAAGTGCGTTAAAGTCTGCATCCACAGTAAAATCTTTCTTTGCTTTAGGTTTAGCGGGCTTACGCGTGCGTTGCATGACGCTGATAGTCTCCGTGATCGTGGTGTTCAAGGAATCGATAGATGTATGTCCGGATGGAAACTCACCCGATGCCTCAATAGTTTTATTCAAAAGCTGGAGCGTTCTCGTCAGTCGATCTGCCACCGGAACATTTTCAGATTCCTCACGATCGTTCCAGTACGGATGTGACAATGCCTGAGTAATTGCGAGTGCTATCATTCGACGACAGTCTGCATAGTTTGCCTGATTAGCATTCCACCATCCACCGTCATGTGCATTATGACTAAGTCTGTGAGCAGTATTCAGAGTGACCAGCTGAGTCTGAGCTGCCGCCAAAGCATTGATGTCTCGAGTAACTTCGGACGGCGCTACCAAAGCGGCACCCGGTGCGCGGCTGAGTTTCTGCACGAGTGCAATGAGATCCTGATGATGCTCTTTAATGCCAAGAACCTGGGCGCGAGGTGGAGCAGCAGCTGCATCACCCGGTACACCGTCTAGCTGACCTTGGGCAGTAGCGCGATGTGTCTTGAAAAGAGCATCCTGTTCACGCTTCTCTTTCGTACTAAGTTTCCGTGGCCTCGGAGCTGCACGAACCATATCCGCTGGAGCTTTTGGATCAAGTGGCGGCGTTGAGGAAGGCGTCGTCGTCATATGTAATATTATAACAGAAAATTGATATTTCTAAAAGGTCAAGCTACGTCAGAAGACCGGAAGCGTGAGCCTCCGGTCTTAGGTAGTCAATTCCTACAATTACTCATGGTGATGCGGCTGACTATGGCCTCGTGATGGTGAGCTTGACAGCTCCAAGCGCCGATTTGCCTGGGAGGACACTCGTGTTCGGGTCAAAGAATACCCAAACATCCGTGTAGGTCACTTCGGTGACCTTATCGATTACTATCCCTGCTACAAGTGGATCACTCGTCACGGCGACTCGCCATCCCACTGGAAGGGCGGGTGCCCCAACTTTGGGCTGGAGGTGGGTATGATCGACCCACTCAAGGTAGTCACCTGGATTCCCTGTCGGGAGCCCAACAATTGCTGCGGCAGCTGGTGGGCCGCCTGCAGTGTTTTCTTCAACCTTGAGGGCCATGTAGGTAATTCCTTCATCGACTGCGTCAATGAAATTAGGAACAACCCACACTCGACTCAACATCAGCATCAGGAATCCAAAAACCAGTGCAAACCAAAGGTTGTACCCTCCGTACGTGTGGTCATCCGTGGGCGTGCGACGACCCGCTCGAAAGAGTACGTAAGCAACTCCAGCAACGATTACGTAAAGAACCAACTTGAAAGTCATAGCGGACATCGAAATACTCCTCCTGAAAACAAGACACATTTTGTTCCGCACCACGATGATGCAAAGGAACTGACTAGTAGTATTATATCATATATTTTACTATTG
>CAZFCB010000045.1:0-9179 GCA_964517585.1 uncultured Candidatus Peribacteria bacterium
AGCATCCCATTCCCTATCAACGAACTCGGACAACCATTGTCGTTGGATCACGTCTGGAACGGATGTATTCAAGGTCGCCCAGTCCTTGATCCTGAAGGAAAACCTCTGAGCTGTGCGAGGTATCACGAAGGATTTGTCTGGGAACATCCGGATCTAAAAATTTCCTTCACGTACAAACCAAATAACGAACCACCACTCCTGCTTCTTCCACCAGGCTACATCGCAACAGTCATTGGCGGATCAAACGAAGCACCACCACCCGCACCACAAGAAGAACCACCAGCACCAATAGAACCTGTACCAGAACCTGAGGAACCTTTACCAGAAAATGAAACAGACACTCCACCTGACACGACAGATGAAGGATCATCAACGACAGACACCCCAAGCACACCTCCAAAAGACACTCCTCCAGCTACACCAAAAGAAACTGTACCAGAGCCTACCCCACCACCAGCACCAAAACCTACTCCTCCCGCCGAACCACCAAAGCAAGCTTCTCCAGACTCCACCCCTCAGGAGACGTCGCCACAAACTGAATCTGCAGATCCTGCTCCTGCTCCAACGCAATAATTCTTTCTGCGAACGGAGTAGAGATGATGCATGATGATCACGGTGTCGCTATAGTTGCATGTACGTTCTTCGTACCTGTGCATAGCCTCGCCATTGTTATTCCCGCTTTCAACGAGGAAGATCGTCTTCCTATCACACTCGCTTCCATCAAGGCTGCGTGGGACTCAGGTGCTATGCAAGGCCTTGATCTGTCTCAGGTCATTATTGCTGATGATGGCAGCACGGACGCTACAATAGCATCAGCGAACGCTTTTAAAGACAGGCTGCCGATAGAAATAATCACACTCACAAAAAATACAGGGAAAGGAGCAGCAGTGAGAGCGGGCATGTCTCGCATCAGATCCGATCTTGTCCTTATGTACGACGCCGACGGAGCAGCTCCCATCACCGAGGTGAATACACTTCTGAAGGCTATCGAGAGCGGAGCAGATATCGCCATTGGATCGAGAGTCATGAACCGATCAACATCACTCGTCACGATGCGTTGGCATCGGCGCTTCATCGGTCGTGTCTACCATTTTCTCGGTTCAGCGCTGGTTCCAGGTATTCTGGATACCGCATGTGGCTGTAAATTATTTCGCTCGGACGTTGCACGGAAACTTTTTTCGATGCAGCGTATTGATCGCTTCGCTTTCGATGTTGAAGTGCTCGCTCTCGCGCTTCGGCATGGATACAACGTTGTCGAAATTCCTCTTGCATGGACTGCGGTTCCGGAATCGAAAGTGCGGATCGTCCGGGATGGGATAGAAATGCTGTGGTGTCTCATCGTTTTGTATTCAGGCTCTCTACGCCGTCTTTCTCGCAAAGAGTATCGGACATAATAAATACCCGTAGTGCAAGTGTGCTCTTTTGCAAACACTGAAATGGAGTTCTACACTGCATCTGTCCTCTTCACCTTCATTCTTTATGAACAAAAAACTTCTGACAATCATTCTTATTGTTGGACTCGCGGCACTCGCATTGACCTTCTACAAGCGAAGCATGACGCTCGCCACAGAATTGAAAAAACTGACAGTCATGAACGAACAGCTGCAGACAGGCAATAATCCTGAGAGCATTGCTGAGGCAGCCGCAATTATTGCAAGAGTTCGTAAACATATCGATATTCCAACGGACATTGAGCCAACGGTCGCCACAATCGTCGATGTGGAAGCACTGAAGGCAAGTAATGATTTTTATAAGAATGCAAAAAATGGCGATAATCTCATCGTCACGCCGACTCGCGCAATTCTCTATGATCCAGACAAAGATGTGATTCTTGACGTCGTTCCGGTACAGCTGCAGGCTCCTAGCCAACAGGAAGCATCGTCATCAGCGATGAAGAAATAAACTGTGTTGTGTGATCAAAAGGCGGCAAAACTGCCGCCTTTTTCATATCTCACGGATTGTACTCGCACTCATCAGCCTGTAGACTTCATCGGTCATGGCTCAACCGGGATTTCTTCCACCGCGCCGTCGTCAGAATCAGGTCTTTTCGGCTCTGCTTCTTATTTTCCTTATTCTGAGCTCTGTCTATTACATGACTGCTCCAGAACGAAGTGAAGATGAGAAATTGACGAGCGCTCGCCAGGTCGGAATCAGCGAAATCACGCATGGGTACCAAGAACGTGAATTTGAAAGTATTCTCGTTCGAGGTAGTAATATCTACGCAAAATACCAGTCAGGAAGTTACGTACAGTCTTACAAAGAATTTGGTGACAGTATCACAGCCCTCGCATGGAATGATCCTGCAAATCCGACGCTCGTTACCATCGACAATATTGAGGTCAAAAATTTCTTCAAAGCGCATCTTGGCGACTTTTTCTTCCTTATTCTTCTTGTTGTCATCGGCATGTGGGTTTTCCGTTCGCTTGCTCGGTCACAAAGTACGGCAATGTCCTTTGGCAAATCTCGTGCTCGCATCGCAGATGCGAAAGAGGTAAAGACGACATTCAAAGATGTTGCAGGTTGTGATGAAGCGAAGAATGACCTCAAGGAAATTGTCGATTTCCTGAAGTTCCCACGCAAGTACACCGCAATTGGCGCCAAAATACCGCGCGGTGCGTTGCTTGTAGGAGCGCCAGGAACAGGTAAAACATTACTTGCGCGAGCTGTCGCCGGAGAAGCTGGAGTACCGTTCTTTTCTATCTCTGGTTCAGAATTTGTGGAGATGTTTGTGGGTGTTGGTGCGTCACGCGTGCGAGACCTCTTTCTGCGGGCAAAGCGTAATGCGCCATGCATCATCTTTATTGATGAAATAGATGCGGTCGGACGACAGCGCGGCGGAGCAGGTTTCGGTGGAGGGCACGATGAACGAGAGCAGACACTGAATCAGATTCTCACAGAGATGGACGGATTTGATAAAGACACGAATGTCATTGTGATGGCAGCAACAAACCGTCCTGATGTTCTGGATTCAGCACTGCTGCGTCCTGGACGTTTTGACCGACGCGTCTTCATCGACAAGCCTGACCTCGTTGCACGTAAGCAGATTTTAGAAGTTCACGCTCGAAATAAGAAAATGGGGAAGGATTGCGATCTTGAGGTCGTTGCGAAGCAGACGGTCGGCATGGCAGGTGCGGACTTGGAAAATATCATGAACGAAGCTGCCATTGGCGCTGCTCGTCGCGGCCTGAAAACTGTGCAGCAAGAAGACCTTGTTGAGGCGGTAGAAAAGGTAACGCTTGGCGCTCAGAAGCGCTCACGGAAGCTATCTGAGAAAGAAAAGAGTATTACTGCGTATCACGAAGTAGGCCACGCTATCGTCGGTCATCTCTGTCCAGAATCTGATCCGCTTCACAAAATCAGCATCGTCTCACGCGGATTCGCACTCGGTGTCACGTGGTTCTTGCCAAAGGAAGATCAGTACACAACAACGAAGCAGAAATTTCTCGATGAAATTTGCGGACTTCTCGGTGGTCGTGCAGCTGAAGAAATCGTCTTCAATGAAATTACGACAGGAGCAAGCAATGACATCGAAAAGGCTTCTGCCATTGCCCGTAACATGGCAACTCGGTACGGCATGGATGAAGAGCTTGGCATCGTTGCCTACGGTGAGAGGCAGGGATCCGCTTTCCTTGGTGCTGACATTGGAATGTCTAGAAACTACTCCGAGGACATCGCAAAGAAAATTGATGATTTTACGAAGCGCGTCATTGCTGAACAGTACGTACGTGCGAAAGGTCTCGTGAAGTTGCATCGTCAGAAACTTGATGAACTCGTCACAAAGCTGCTTGAAGTTGAAACTATGTCGTTTGAGGAGTTCCTCGAAATTTTTGATGGAACGAAGCCAAAGAAATCTAAGGACGCTAATAAAATCAAAGATCAGAAGAAAGACATGCCCGAGGCCTAGTCTCCGTACTTCGTAGCGTTTGCGCTGCGTGGCTATGCTTGGCAATGAGAATAACCTCTTCAAGCTTCCCCCAGACATTTCTTTGAATACTCGTTACCCACCGAGTGTCGCTGTCTCCCCAGAGGAGAGTGATTGAGTGTCCTTGGGCTTCTTCAACAATGGCCCATCCTAAAAGTTTTTCGATGTCACGCTGATATTGTTGACCGTCTGGAAATGTGAACGTCGTAATTTTTGCATCATCTGTTTCGATGCAGATTGTACGTTTCGCAGGTTCTTGATCGATGAGCTCAGCCATGAAAGTGGGGAGTGGAATAAACAAAAACGCCGTACCTTCGAGGGGAAGGTGCGGAGAGGTAGAAGTACGCTCTATTACCGCACGACCCTCTGCTCAGAAGAGCAGGAGGAGGACGAGCAAGAAGAGGAGCGTACGAAGATCACGAGTGAAAGGTACAGGACGTCAATGTGTGATGCAAATTTCGAAAGATAAACAGTTGTTATGCCGCTTTCTTCTGCGAAAAAATGACAGTGAGAACAGTATGGATCAACGGTGAGCCTACGTTGAGGATTCAGTGTTGCAGAATCGTAAGCATCGGCGTTGTTCCGGCGTTCATGCGCACAGTTCCTCCAATGGGGAATGTGAAGATGGGATGCGTGTGGCCGAAGTCGACATTTGCAAGAATAGGAAGTTTTTCCAGATACGGATTATTCCTGATGATTGCATAAAGCCATTCTTTTGTGACAGGTCCGAATTCTTTATTCACAGCAGTGCTTTGAAATCTGCCGATCACAATGCCACGCACGGTACTGAACCACGGCTGCTGCGTCAGTGACGTGAGATCCCGATCACATGTCCGTGGATGCGTTTCGTGGTCGTCCTCGAGAAAGAGAATCGTATTCTTTGCGATTGGCATGTATTCGGTGCCCTGCAGAAGATTCAGCGTGCACAAGTTGCCACCGATAATTGTTCCTTCTGCCTTCCCCTCATGCACGCTCCACCAGCCTTCATTTCTTTTAAATGCCCAGGGCTTCTTTGGATCATAGAATTCATCAGTCCATTCCTCAGCAGCGTGAAGCTCTATCTCGCCTTTTTCCATGAGTGCAGCCCTGAAGTTGTTATACGTATATTGAATCTTTTCACCGTAACCGAATTGATTAAAGTTTGGTCCGGAATATGTCACAAGTCCTGTTTTCGCATAGATCGCATTGCCGAGAGCAGTGATGTCTGAGAATCCGCAGAGAATTTTAGGATTTTTCTTGATGAGATCATAATCAAGAAATGGCAGTAACTGGTTACAGTTCCAGCCACCGCGAATACAGAGAAGCGCTTTGACATGCGGATCGGCGAATGCCGCGTGAAGATCTTCTACTCTGTGTGCGATACTTGTCGATCCAGCGTTATCAATGTCCCTGAGGTGCTTTGCTTCAGTGACCGTAAGGCCAAGATTGGCACAATTTTGTATTCCTTTGTGCATCAATTCTTCCGAAAACCACGACATAGAAGGAAGCGTGCACGATGGAGCGACGATGCGTACCTCGTCGCCGGGCTTTAGTTTTGCAGGGATTGCCATGCTGGCATTGTAGAGAGGTGCGATTCGCGCGTCTCTACTTCTTTGTCTTTTCTTATTTTCTGCGTAACTGCTTGAGTTTGTTGTCTCGATAGAGGGTATGTACATGTATATCGTTGGCTTTCGTTCGCCGTCATGGTTCGAGACGCCCTGAGGGGCTCCTCACCATGACATCTAAAAACTTTGCTTCTCTGTACGACAGTTGAAAAAAATTCTGTCACGGTGAGGAGCCACGCAGGGCAGAGCCGCGTGGAAAGATTTTCTACATTCGGCCGTAGAACGGAGCGTCGGGTCTTTAGACAGGATCATCAACGCGGAATCATATTGTTGACTTGATTAATATCTTTATTATCAACGATTCGATCACCATTGACATCCGGATAGAGCGCCTTTTTCGTCGGATCGGGGTAGCCCATTGTTGCTGGTTTCTTCACTATCATTGGATTGCTTTTGTTCGAGTAATACATGACAAGTACATCATAATCAGCTTGAGTGACACTATTGTCACCATTGACATCTTCGGCGAGGTACGGGTTTTGCCATGCACTTGGGTTGCTCAGCCAATCATTCACCACTTGCCAATCATTGTGATCGACACTGCCCTTATTATTTACGTTGGGGAAACAGCGAGCAGCATCACCGGCAGTCGTACAAAATTTTGAGCTCATATATGTCGTGACTGCAATGGCATCTTTCATATCAGACTTTCCATCGTTATTCACATCCGTCGGGAAATCCTTATTGTGTAGTGTGGCGGTCTGCGGTTCTCCTTCTGGCTTTGGCTGAGAATTGACCTTATTGATTACCCTGATCATATCAGTAGTATTCACATTTCCATCACCACTGACATCAGGGAAAAGAAGTTTACTAGTCGGAAGGAGAAATGGTTTGCGGTTGGGAGAATAGGTCTTCGGCGTGTTCGAATTCTGGAGATAGTTCTTGAGGTTCTCAACATCCTCTTTATTGATCGTGCCATCATTGTTGACGTCCTCAGGCTTGTCTGTATTGCACCACCGATTTTTTTCGCATCGTACGATTGCGATTGTAGGAGGTGGGCCAGTGGGAGTTTTCTGTTGATTCACAGAGCCCGTAAGGCGGCTTGTGCCGAAGGTGAGTGCGAAAAACATTCCTGCTGCGACGATGACAAGTGCGACGAGAGTAAATCGGTTACTGGGAGCGATCTGCATGAGTAGAGGCGTGGGAAATTAATGAAAATTCTAGCATCAATGACATTAAGCACAAGTGAAAGTGGCAAGCCCCTGATACGTGCTACACTGTCATCCAATGCAGCCTCTCTCTCCGCTCGACGGTCGTTACGCATCCAAAGTCGATGCGCTCAGGCCGTTTTTCACGGAAGAAGCACTGATGCGAGCGAGGATTTTCATTGAGATCAGCTACTTTGCAGCACTCGCTGACGACAAGGGTATTCCTGAGCTCAAGGCGCTCTCTCTGCGTGAAAAGCAATCTATGCAGAAACTTGTCGATGATTTTGATGACAAAGAAGCTGCAAAAATTCGGGATATCGAAAAGAAAACAAATCACGACGTAAAAGCTGTGGAGTATTATTTGCAGAAAGAATTACAGAAAATTGTTGGGGCAAAATTCAAAAACGAGTTCCTTCACTTCGCGCTCACCAGTGAAGACGTGAATAACCTTGCCTACGGCGTTCTTATTTCTGATGCCATTCGCAAAGTACTCCGTCCAGAATTGCAGGCAGTCATTACGACCATTCGTACTCTTGCGATGCCGAATATGAAAAGACGTATGTTGTCACTGACACACGGTCAGCCTGCTACTCCTACAACTCTGGGCAAAGAAATGATGGTGTTCGTTGAGCGGCTCGAACGACAGCGTGACAGCCTTGTGGACTTCCGTATGTGTGGCAAGTTTGGTGGAGCAGTTGGCAATTATTTTGCGCACCGGTCAGCGTACCCAGATATGAACTGGGAAGCCTTTGGCCGGAAATTTATGAAGTCTCTCAAGCTTGATCCTCTTTCCTTCACAACGCAGATCAATCCTCATGATGACATCGCAGAACTTAGCCATATCTATGTCCGCATCAACACGATTCTCATTGATCTTTCTCGCGATATTTGGTCGTACATCTCACGTGGTGTTTTCCGTCAGCGTGTCATCAGTGGGGAAGTAGGATCTTCTACTATGCCGCACAAAGTAAACCCAATTGATTTTGAAAATGCCGAAGGAAACCTGGGCCTTAGCTCCGCACTTTTCACGCATTTCGCCGAGAAACTTCCCATCAGTCGGCTCCAGCGAGATCTGTCGGATTCGACAGTCCAGCGTAATATTGGCATTGCATTTTGCTACCATTTTCTTGCACTGTCTTCACTCGAGAAAGGCTTTTCAAAGCTCATGGTTGATAAAGAGCTGATGGCAGATGAGCTCCATTCACACCCAGAAGTGATGACGGAAGCAGTGCAGACAGTGATGCGCAAGAACGGATGTGGCGATGCGTACGAGAGGATGAAGGCGATGAGCCGTGGCAAACGAGTGACGTGGGAAGATCTTCGGAGTTTTGTTGAGAAACTCGACATTAAAAAAGAGGATACAGTGAGGCTTTTGGAGCTTTTAAAGGGCAACTAGCGCATTCGCATTGACGAGAAAATTTGTGAGGATCACACTTTCGCGCGCTTGCCGAAAGAGCCTCCCCCTTCTGCCGAAGACTCCACATTAGAACGCTTGAGGAGAGTCGTTTGGGAGCGTAAACCTATCCTTGGAAGAATTGTTGATCGCCTTGGCAGCAAGTCACTCATCGAATACGTTCGTGGATACACACCAACCGAGATCCATCCCCTCATGCAAGCGCGCACGGATGAGTTCCTCTCGACGTTTCAGCGTGAGGTCGCAGAGACATTCACGACCGAAGATGGTCTTATTGCTGCTGAGCAGCTTCGAAAAACGTTGTACGTAGCAACCAATGACCATCATGGTCCGATGAATGCATTCGATGCATTCAATGCACACCTCACACTGTCCCTCGCGTCTTCTGCAGGGAAGATCGAGCCACTGAAAGCCATCATCGTCCTGTCCTGTTGTAATGTCTCTCTGAATAACGTGTCATTCCCACGGGGGCTCCTCTATAGCGTTGCTCGTCCTGACACAATTGGCACACAAAGAATGTCGCTTCTCCGCTTTGAGCACGGACATTCTCTGTATGGCTATCGGCCGTATGGACAGAAGGAAGTCATTTCGATGCGACAACATCTCACAGAGACAATTCGCAGTGGTGAAGTCTCTACGAGGACGGGAAAAAAATTGACACATCTCCTTGAGGCTCTCCTTGCCGATCCTGCAATTACACAGAGAAAAACGTACGCCGCACAAGCAAGCATCATCAATAGACGGTTGTGGGAGTTGGTTTTTGAAGGTCGGGATATTCCTCGTATGATTGAAGTGACGCAGGAGCGGCTTGTTGCCAAGCTGTTGATTGAGCATCATTTGGGTCGGGATACGATGCTCCATCGGTGCCTTTTCTCCGAAGAATTTGAACGTAAAATTGTAGAACATTTTGACGGTATGTATGGAGCCTTTTCTCTCGCGGAGAAGATGGGTACGTATCTCTTCTGGGGACGTCAGCAGGCTGGTCAGCGTGTCCGTATGACGAGAGTAGGTGACTTTCTGACATCGGAGGACGACAGTGTGCGCATCGCGTGGACACCGGAAGCTGTTGCTCAGGCCTTGCAAGAACGCCG
>CAZFCB010000046.1:0-8304 GCA_964517585.1 uncultured Candidatus Peribacteria bacterium
AAAGATCGTTGCAATTTTTGAAAAGAAAGTGAAAGGAAAAAAGTCCGATACAACTTCTTCGAATAAAAATCACGATGGAAAGGAAGGTCACTGGCTCGAGACGAAAATGGGTATTTTACATAACGCAAGCAATACTCCAGATCTGTATGGCTTTGAAATGAAGAATCAGACCCGCTCTAAGACAACATTCGGTGACTGGTCTGCTGACCACTATATTTTTAAGGACAAGGCTTACGGAATAACACGGGACGATTTTCTGAGGATCTTCGGCATGCAGAATCCTCTAAAGAAAGGTCGTTTTTCTTGGTCCGGAAAGCCTTGTCCAAAAGTAGGCGCATTCAATGTGTGTGGTCAGATTATGAAAGTCGACAAAGAAAATAACATTATTGCTCTTTATGATTACAGTAGAGACTCTAGACCTAATAAAGCAAGAATTGTGCCGAAAGTAATGCAGAAAAAGAATTTGGTTTTGGCAAAATGGGACGCCAGCGTTATGAAGCAAAAACTGGAGAGAAAGTTTAACAAACTTGGCTGGTTTCAATGTAAAAAAAACAGTAAAGGCGTTTACTCGGAAATCGTATTCGGTGAGCCTATTCTATTCGAGAACTGGATCAACGGTGTGCGGAAAGGTTCCGTATTCTTTGACAGTGGAATGTATCTTGGCAACAACAGACCGTACTCGCAGTGGAGAGCAGATAACAAATATTGGGACGATCTGATTACAGCCCGATTTTGATTTTTAATCAGACCAAAGCAAGTATTCCCTTTTTTGCAACCGGAGCATTCCTTTGGCCCAGAGCTGCAGCTTTGTATTCATGAATATCAATCTGTGTCTTTAGGCCCTCTTTTACCTTCAGTGATTCCAGATGCGGCACCATTGCCTTTGCAATGGCACGAATGGCTGGGACTGCAACGCTGTTCCCGAATTGCTTGTACGCCTGTCCATCACTGACGGGAATAATAAAATCATCGGGGAAGCCCTGCAGTCTTGCTGCCTCGCGTGGTGTCAATTTACGAGGATTTTTGCCCTTCTGTTTAATCAGAATCTCCGATCCATCTTTGTAGTACCGTGCAGAGATCGTGCTTGTGTATACGGAGTCTTCGTCAAACAGGCAATAGCCGAATCCGAATCCTTTTTCTTTATGTTCTTTTAGGCGCCTCTGATGTCCTGCCCAGAGCTTGTCCGAGATTGTATATTTTTCATCGGCTTTCTTTTCTAGGATATCGCCCAGTCTCGTTTTGTGCTTCGGGGGTTCTGGGAAGTTGAAGTCTGTTTTACCGAGAAATCCGACGATATAAATGCGTTCCCTATTCTGTGGTACACCGAAATCCTTTGCATTCATGACGCGTGTTTGAATTGTGTACCCGAGGTCTTCAAGAGTTTCCATAATTACTTTCAGCGTGTTCCCTCCGTCATGACTTCGCAGTCTCTTCACATTCTCAAGAAGTATTGCCTTCGGTCGGTGATGGTTCAGGATTTCCGCAATATTGAAGAAAAGTGTTCCTCTAGTGTCCTGAAACCCCTTCTTCAGTCCTGCCTGCGAAAAAGGCTGACATGGGAAGCCTGCAAGCAGCAGGTCATGTGCAGGAATATCTTCTGCAGGGATCTTTGTGATATCCCCCCACGGCATTTCCCTGAAGTTTGCCTTGTATGTTTGGCATGAGAACTTATCCCATTCGGAAGTAAAAACGCATCTGCCTCCCAGTTCTTGGAAAGGAAGACGAACACCTCCAATGCCTGCAAACAAATCGATGAACTTAAACATCGTCTGTAATCTTAACTTTGTATTCTGTGTACTTCCAGGCTTTCCTAATGCTGTCTAACAAAAATGTTGTGGTGTACAAATGTACACCATGAAACGATGGTGGAGATGCCGGGAGTTGAACCCGGGTCCAACGTGTACGCCGAAGGTCTGTACGATCATGTTGTTCTCAGTTCTTCCACCCAATAGGAGAACAACAGAGAAGAGGGTGAAAGTGATGACGCTTGAGTCAGGAGTCCGTCACGTCAGTCGGAATCCAACCTCGCTAGTGACGCCATTCCAATCCAGCGAGGATCAAAAGGGTGGCGTGGTCCGAATTGAATCAGACCTTAGGCATAGGCTGGGGACATCCTTTCAGAAAGATCTGCAAAGAAGTCCTTGAAGCCGTCAGCCATTTCGCTGGTTTTGGCAGCTATAGGTTGCAAAGTGGATAACGGGAACAAAGCAATCCCGGATCGAGACACAAACAACGCAAAATCACGCTGTCGAAGCCTGTCATCCCCACAGTTGAATTCGAGCTGAGCGCGAGCCTGAAAGGCGAAGCGTGAAGCCGAAGATACTGTGTCCTCCGTAGCTCCGAATGAAATGAGGAGCGAAGGGGGACTATGCAGCATCAACGATGGGTGAGGAGCCGAAGATTCCAGAGATCGAGTAAATAGTATAGCACGAAAAGGCGGCAAGTTCGCAGAGCTTCAACTTTAGAACACGTGTTTCATGAACCAGTTTGCAACTCCAAAGAGTAAGCTGACGATGAGCCACCCAGACAGACCTCCTTTGATCGCGAGTGTGACGACGTTCGGGTCCATTTTCAGTGAAATCTCGTAAATCACGAAGAGGAAAAAAGCATTCACGGCGATAGTCGTTGCAAGTGTAAAGAGTAAGTGCAGAGGAAATGTGATGATGGAAAGCAGTGGCCGCAAAAACATGTTCATGAGTGTCAACAAACTTCCTATGATGATGTATGCAGGGAGCCCACCGTGTACCGCGAAATATTGCGGAAGAAACCTGTGCATGCTCCATACGAGAAGCACGTTCACGACCAGCTTGATGACGATCTTCATTGGCTGCGACAGTGATGAGGAGGATTCAGGCATGTCCGAGATTATATCAGTTTTCGTTCTTATCGGTGATGAAGAATCAAGTTGTTGTATCTTTTTCTTTGGGGGACCAGGGAACCTCGCTAGGTTCCCTAGATCCCCCAAGCCCCCATAACCCTCCAGGCTTAACCACCAATATCTCTCACTGAGCGTGGTAGTTCTGTCTGACGTTTGCCTGAGGCGAGGAAACGTCCGCCTGATCGGTATATTGCTACACTTTTTCTCGGTGCTTTTCTTGAAAGGAAGACGGAAAGAAACACAGCTTGCAATAATACTTTCGTTGAGATTACTTCTTCTCAATCCCTATCTCCACTGTTGTCTCGCCAAGTTCCACAGTTTCTTTTTTACCTTTATTTTCCTGGAGTACTGAACGTGTTTCTTCGAGAACGAATTCGCCGTGTACTTCCATAATGTTGTCAGCACCTTTGAGCGAAAGTTTCACTGTGTCAGTAAATTCCAGCCCAGCATCTTTGCGCATTTGTTGGATGGCTCGGATGAGTTCTCGTGCCATGCCTTCCAGCTTTAACGTATGGGTCATTGTTGTATCGATCGTCACAACGATTCCGCCGCCTGCCGCCACTGCTTTTCCTTCTGTGCCCTGGTAGATTATTTTCGCTTCTGAAAGCGTAAATTCTTCACCCATGATCACGATTTTTCCGTCTTTTTCTTCAAACAGACCAGCTTTACCGGCTTTGATGATCTCCTGCACTCTTCCACCGAGACGTGGCCCAACTTTACGAGCATCGACCATGACGATGGCTGATCCAAGTTCTGCGGCATTCACGACATCGATGACTTGTTTGACGTTCAATTCTTCTTCGATCAATTCCTTGATCACTCCTGCAGTATCCGACGGAGGTAGAGCGAACGTTACAGACTGTAACGGCTGACGGACGCCGATTTTTGCATCGTTTCTCAGCGACAGTCCAAGTGTGACGATCATGCGCGTTGAATCCATAAGCGAAATGATTGCATGATCTTCAGCTGTCATCTCCACGCAGACTGGCCAGTCCGTGAAGTGAATAGAGTCATGGTTTTCTCCCACAAGATTCAGGTAGATAGCTTCTGTAATGAATGGGCAGAACGGAGCAAGTAGTTGGCTTGTCGCAATAAGAACCCGATACAACGTATCGAGCGCTCCTGTCTGCGCTTCCAAGGCTTCGGCCGGCAAGCCACCGTCTTTTCCGGCGAGTCGCCTTCGACTCAGGCGTACGTACCAGTTCGTAAGATCATCGATGGAATCTGTGAGATGTGCACACGTTGCCGACAGATCGTACTCCTCCAATTCTGCAGTCATCTTATTCACAAGTCCTTGCGTTTTTAGGATCATCCATCGATCCAGCTGGTGTTTGGATTGCGCATTGTGGAGAGAGAAATCGATGCTTGGCTTGAAGTCTGCGGCATTGGCGTACGTTACGAATAGTCTGTAGGCGTTCCAGAGAGGAAGGAGAACAGATCGTACTGTTTCTCCAACGAGCTTCTCAGAAAAACGGAGATCTTCCCCGCGAACTGCAGGCGAGCTCATGAGTGCGAAGCGTACGGCATCGGCGCCATGCTTTTTCATAATTTCTGTTGGCTCAGGATAATTTTTCAAGCGTTTACTCATCTTCTTGCCGTCTTCTGCAAGCACGATCCCGTTAACGACACAGTTCTTAAACGCAGGACAATCGAAGAGGGCAGACGAAAGAACCATCAACGTATAGAACCATCCACGTGTCTGATCCAGGCCTTCTGCAATGAAGTCTGCGGGGAAACCTGGCGGAACATCCGAGCCCGTTTCAAAGGGAAAATGTTCCTGTGCGTACGGCATAGAACCAGACTCAAACCAGCAATCCAGGACTTCAGGGATGCGACGCATCTGTGGTTTCAGCGTGAGTGTATCAATGTGCCCGTTCTTCGGTTCGAGTGCTGCTGTTTCTGCGTACGAAAGATTGCTCGCAACCATCATGAGCGCCCGATTAAATCCTCCGTGTGCAACGAGGAGCACTTTTTTACCTGCATATTCCCTGAGTAGCCAGTCGTGCGCTTTCCGTGCGCGCCCGAGGAATTCATCAAACGATTCTCCTCCTTTCGGCGTCTTTTTCAGGAACATCGCAGATTTTCGCTTGTTATTCTTATCACCAATACTTGCAAAAATTTCATCAACAGTCATTCCGCTCCATTCCCCGATACTGCGCTCACGAAAAATCTGAAAGCTACCATCGATGTTTCGTTTCAGTTCTTTTGCGATGATATTGGCAGTTTCTGATGCGCGCTTGAGATCGGACGTGATGATGACATCGAACTCTTTGTCTTTCAGATGTTCTGCCGCCTTTTTTGCCTGCGCTTTCCCAGTGTTATTGAGAGGCATATCGATGTCCGAACCCTGAACAATCTTCTGTTTATTAAGATCCGTCTCACCATGTCGTACGAGCGTGAGTTCGACCATTGCAGAGGGAGAGCTCTTCGTTTTTGCTTTCGATTTCTTGCCATCTTTCTCCGACGCCTGCCACAGAATCTCATCGACTGTTTCTTTGTGTAAATCCATCTGTGCTTTCCGTTCATGATCCCAGTAGAACGTTGTCATCCCCGCAAGCTCGGGGTAGGGCTGATGCACGATCTTGTGGGGGTCTTCACCCGTGAAGATATGCTTCATGTTCATGACAAGATCGGCGTGCGTGACGATCACAATCGTTTCTCCAGCGTGTTTTGCGAGGATGTCATCCAGAAAGTCTCTCACGCGAAGTTCAATGTTCGCCCATGTTTCCATGCCGTCGAAGTGATAGATACTTTCGATATGTTTCTTTTCAAGTTTATGAGCCCTTCTTTCGCGTATGAATGTAAGGTCATCGAAGTCGATGTGCTTACCTTCGTACTCGCCGAAACTTACTTCTCGGAGCCGCTCGTCGGTGATGATAGGTACGTCCGTAGCTTCTGCGACTGCCTGAGCGGTGGAGTGTGTCCGCAGTAGTGGCGAGCAGTACACTGCAGCGATTTTCTGATTTGTGTTCGACTCTGCGATGCTCTCCCCCAGTGCCTCTGCCTGTTTTTTCCCTCTATTCGTGAGAGCAGTCCCAGGCGATTTTCCCTGATAGACTTGCTCCACATTTCCTTCGCTTTCTGCGTGCCGAGCAACGATGATTTTTGTAAATCGTTTCGGAGCCTTGGCCATGAGCTCGTCTCTGGAACCAATGACTTCCACTTCACCGGTGGCTGAGTTTCGCCAAATAGGGAGTGGCGTTCCCCAAAAACGATTTCTTGAGATCGCCCAGTCTCTGGCTCCTTCGAGCCATTTTCCGAATCGGCCGTCACGAAGGTGCTCTGGTACCCACTCAGTTTTTCCGTTGGCAGCGAGCATCCTCGGTTTTATTGTCTCGACTGCAACAAACCATGAGCTCATGGCGTAGTTCAAAAGTGGTGTGTCACACCTCCAACAGTGTGGATAGCTGTGATTGTACGTAAAACTCTTGAAGTACCTTCCCATGTCCTTCAGGACACCGAGAACAGCCTTGTCCGTCGACATAGGATCCTTATCCTCAAATGGTTTTGCGTAGAGACCTTTCAGGGCGGTTACTTCAGGCTTGAAACCTCCATCAATATTGAGGTGATGGAGCACATCGATGCCGAGCTTTTTTGTAATATTGAAGCCATCTTCACCGTGCGAGTTCGTGATGTGGACGATACCCGTACCTTCCGTATCTGTTACCTCTCCGTTTTCATCGAGGAGAATCGTGAAGCAGCGCTCTCCGTACGTTTGTGGCTTGCTGCTTTTCTCTGTCGCGGGGATCACGGTATCAGTGTAATAAGGGAAGAGTGGTACGTATTTTTTGCCTGCCAGTTCTTTTGCTGAAACAGTTCCCACAACATCGTATTCCTTCTGCTTGAACACTTCCGGTACCAGTTTTTCTGCAAGGATGTAGGTGATTTTCTTTCCTTTTTCTTTCACTTTCACATACGGAACATCAGGGCTCAGAAGGAGCCACAGGTTTCCAGGCAGTGACCACGGAGTCGTAGTCCAAGCCAATAAAACGGTGTTTGGGTCATCGACGAGTGGAAACGTGAAGATGACGGACATGTCCGTTCGATCGCTATAACCCTGTGTCACTTCAAAATTCGAAAGAGGTGTCTGACAGCGCGGACAGATATGCATGGGCTTGTGGCCTTCGTAGATCAATCCTTGCGAGTGAAGCTCCTTAAATACCCACCAGATACTTTCCATAAACTCAGGATCCATCGTCCGGTAGTCATGATCCATATCTACCCAACGGCCGAGCCTTTCCACCACGTCACGCCATTCTTTGGTGTGCCTCTGCACAGCTCCACGACAGAGAGCATTGAAGTTTCCAATGCCAAGTTCTTCAATGTCCTTTTTTGACTTCAAGTTGTTTTCTTTTTCGATCAAGTTTTCGATCGGAAGGCCATGGCAATCCCAACCGAAACGACGTTTCACGTATTTCCCACGCATTGTTTGGTAGCGGGGGATGACGTCTTTTATCGTTCCTGCGAGCAAGTGCCCATAGTGCGGCAAGCCCGTAGCAAAGGGCGGCCCATCGTAGAAACTAAAAACTTCACCCTTCTCGCGGCGCTTTATCGAGCGCTTGAACGTATCTTCCTCTCGCCAGTACTTCAGGATGCCGTTTTCAAGATCCGGAAGAGATTGCTGTGGATCAACTGGATCAAATGTCATGGGTTAGGTTCGAAGGTGAGTGAATGGTAGAGGGAATCTCATGTGAACGTTGGTATCGACGGGTCACGGCGCTCGCGAGCGCCGTGACGGGGTCGAACATGGCGCAGAGTATAGCGATGTTTTACCGGTGGCACATTCGTCTCTGCCCTCAATCTTGAGGAAAATATTGACTGAATACATAAAAAATAGGAAAATGTCCTTGTATGCATTTACATGTTCCCACAGGCGAGACTTCTCAGTTGCCACCGATTGTACGCCCAAGTGATCTGAGTATTACCGAACCTCACCTTTCTGTAGACCCAGATCGAGTGGCTAAAGTTGCATCAAATCTTAGAGATTTTTGTAAGGTTAACAAACTCGATCTTGAAGGAGTAAAAGTAGCCATGAAGCTTGTAGGAATTGATCCTGAACAAATCGCACCTGACTCTCTGGGGGAAGAAGTTTCATAATCCATCACGTGGCACAGGACAGAGTAAAATCTACTTTTCAATGTTAGCCAATTCGGGTATAGTAGCATGCCCCAATTATGGGATCAGCTAATTCTCCAAGCAGCGGCGGGCAAGGCCTGGATGGCGAAGTTCTTCTTGCGGAATTGCAGCGACAAACCGCGTTAGAGGAATCACGTGTGGATTTCAGATTGAGTGATACTGATTTGCTTCACTTACTCAAAGAGGCTCGAACGACAGTAGCTCTGATGCCCGATATTACATCTGACGTTAGTGTGACATGTCCTGACACTGAAGAAGGAGAGATCCAAGTTTCCGTGCCAAAGGCTCTT
>CAZFCB010000047.1:0-8241 GCA_964517585.1 uncultured Candidatus Peribacteria bacterium
TTGCTGTCATTTGCATGTCTTTGAGAAATAACTGGTCTGCCTCTTCTTTGACGACCGAACGATGAAGGAGGACATTCACACCAAGATTCCTGAGCCTCTGCAGAGTTTTTGCGGATACTCGTTCAGGAAGTTGCGGAAGAAGGCGCGGCATTGCTTCGATGAGATCAATCGTGATGAGCGAAGAATCAACGCCGTGTTTTCTTGCGAGTGATCGAGTATACGATGCAAGTTCTCCGGATAACTCTACTCCACTAGCGCCGCCTCCGATGACAACAATGTGAAGGGCTGGAGCCTTGTCATCTTGTTTGGTTGTGACCAGATTTGTGAAAATGTCATTGATGTGGCGTTTCAGCCGCAATGCTTCAT
The DNA here is from genome assembly GCA_964517585.1 of uncultured Candidatus Peribacteria bacterium. Lineage (GTDB taxonomy): Bacteria > Patescibacteriota > Gracilibacteria > Peribacterales > Peribacteraceae > JAGORY01. The sequence continues at coordinate 367 of CAZFCB010000047.1, forward strand.
CGACTGTTTTTATTCCGTATGCATTTTCTTCTATACCTTTGATCCCAAAGTATGACGTTTCACTGCCAACTGCAAGAATGAGTGAGTCATAGTGATAACGCGATCCAGATTTTCCTACTGCAATTTTTGCAGCCATATCTATTCCTGTCACAGTGTCTCTCACACGTTCAATATCCTTTCCTCGAAACAAGTCTGCATATGGTATGCAGGTTTCTGCAGCAGAACGACCAGTAACGAGTCTGTAGACTGCGGCGTGATACTCCATGTACGACTTTGGATCGATGAGGCGAACATCGATGTTTGCATTTTTCGAAAGATCTTGAGCTGCCTTTACGCCGCCAAAACCACCGCCGACTATGAGCACTTTGTGCATATTAGTGTGAGTAACGTACAGGGAACATTATAGCATAATTTTGCAACAAAATCACTGCCTGATTTCAATGCGCACAGTGTTCTGAATTGCCCCCGAACCCGCTCTAATGGTGAAGATACCTGGTACTGGTTTCCAAGTGAACCGATAGTTCGGTGCTCTCCCCTCTCCTACTTTTTGATTATTGATAAACCAAGAAAGAGTCTCACTCTTTTGATCGGATCTTGCCTCGAAAACAATGAGCTCATTTTCATCAGGAATCAGTGGATCTAACAGAAATGATGACCCTGGAGCTGGACGAGTAATAGTGACTGATGATTCCTCTCGTTCTTTCTCGGTAGATCTCGATGGGCACAGTGGTGAAAAAGCGTCTGGAGGGCTCGGGTATCCGTTTTCCTTTGCCCATTTGCGTGTTTCTAGCGGGAAAACTATAAAAGTTTTTTTCTGAGTAAATTCTTTTGGACACTGTTCGCCTGCACGTAGTCCGTTACGAGTATCAATATCAATGCTTACGAACATATCGTCTGTCTCACGTGGCTCAGTTCCAGAAATAAAATGCTCTGTGATTATTTCTGTGCACAGAGGTGTCGCAATTTTTCCAGACAGTCTACAGAGAACTCTGTCGACAATGCCCTCTGGTCTCTTAAAGGGGTCTTTTTCGCTGTAGCGCATTGCTGCTTCCATGACATCGTGAAATATTGGCCCAGCGCCAGTGACGCCCGACGTACCGCGCATCGGCGAATTATCTGCATTTCCAACCCACACTCCCACAATACGATCTGAGCTAAACCCCACTGTCCAGTTATCCCGTGAATTACGCGTTGTTCCAGTCTTCGCTGCAACCTGGTACGAAAACTCTAGCGGTCCATCTCGGCCAAATTCTGCTGTTCGGGCATCTGTATCACTCAAAATATCCGCAATAAGCCATGCAACCTTCGCATCGAGTATTTTAGAGTTTGCAGGAATCACTTCGTTCTGGAATGACCTTGGATGAATTGTTGTCCCCTCTCGGAGAAAAATTCCATATGCTGACGTAAGCTCAAGAAGTTTAACTTCGCTATCCCCAAGTGTTAAAGCAAGTCCGTAGTGCTCAGGAGACTCTGTCAGTGTCGAAAATCCGATCAACCTGAGAAATGCGAGCAGCCTATCTACGCCGACTCTTTCCAGTACTCGCACCGCGGCAATGTTATATGAATTCGCGAGTGCCTCACGAAGTCTCACAAGGCCGTGATACCCGTAGTCATAATTTCTGGGGACGTAGGGGTTTCCTTCTGCCGTAAAAAACTGGGTTTCAATGTCAGAGATAGTGCTCGCTGCAGTCATCCCCTGAGATAGCGCCAGAGCGTATGTAAATGGCTTTAATGCCGAACCGGGTTGACGTGGACTTATTGCGACGTTCACGGCACCATCATGATCGCTATCAAAGTAATCCCTCGAACCTATCATCGTGAGAATGTCTCCCGTTTTTGCATCAAGAACAACGACGGCAGCAGCAGTGACATTTTTCTCCTTCAACTTTTCGAGTTGTCGGTCGACAATCTGCTCAGATACTGACTGGAGATCAAGGTCTATAGTTGTTCTGACTGTCTTTTGATTTCGTAGTTCGGGATGCGTATCGAGCATCCAGAGCACAAAATGCGGTGCGCGAATTTTTGTTCTACTACTTGTCAGACGTATTTCTTCAGCCGTTGCAGACAGAAACTCTTCTTGAGAAATATAGTCTTCAGTACGCATAGCTCGTAACACCAAATCACGCCGCTTCTTTGCAGCATTGGGATCACTAAATGGATTGAGAGCAGTTGGTGCATTGAGAAGTCCAATAAGCATGGCTGACTGGCCAACCGAGAGAGTTTGTATGTCTGAGTCGAAATATACTTTTGCTGCTGCCCTGATGCCGTACGCACCCTGTCCAAAGTACGCAGTGTTTACGTATCTTTCGAGAATTTGCTCTTTCGAAAAAAGCGCATCGTACTTCAGGGCAAGCCACGCTTCACGAATCTTATAGGCAAAACCTCTTTGCTTGGGACGCAGAAGTACACGAACAAGTTGTTGCGTAATGGTGCTCCCTCCTTCGACAATCTTTCCAGCTTTGATGTCGCGGATTGCAGCACGCGTTATTCCACGAAGACTGAGGCCAGGGTGCGCATAGAAAGTGCGATCTTCAGTCGCAATGAGTGCATCATTAATTGCTGGCGGGATACTGTCAAAAGGTACTCTTAAACGCATTCCTTCACCTTGGACTTCATACAAAAGCTCCCCTGTTCGATCCAGAATTTGCGTGCTTTCAGCAACAACATCCTTGCGAAGTGGTGTGGGTAACGGGAGTGCGCAAAGAATAAAGATCAATATGACGACAAGAATCCCGGCGATGAGAGGCGCACGTTTCATGAAGTTAAATGAATGGCCCGGGTTTTGACGCCGGGCCTTAGGATTACTCACGTATATCTACCCACTTTCCTTCGGTCTGACCGAATACTTCAGGGAAATACATTTCCCACACTCGTGCAGGACGCTCATGAAATGTACCAGGAGTCGTCATTCTTACAAGATATTCGTACGTATAGACACCTGGTGGTAGTTCTTCTGCGAACATAAATATCCTGTCATCACGATATTCGATGTGCGAAAATCTCCATAACTGATTTTTTTCATAGTCTCTCCAGCTTGTGAAAACATTTGTCGCATTATCGAGTAGCTTTTGCTGACTTGTAGCAAACTTCAGATCAATTGGCTCGTATCCAGCAGGGAGCATGCTTTCTACAGCGACGAAATGTCGTGTCTGCGGCACGGTCATAGTGAGTGTCACTTTCTGTGTCGTGCCAACTTTCATGCTTGCATCACTCTTTGTGAGCGGCTTTGTCTCGCGCAGGATGCCAATCCCCTCTTCTGCTGGTTGTATGACATCTGGTGTGTAGAAGTATGAAAGAATAATGTCGTAATAGAGTTTTCCTGGACCTGTCTTTCCAACGCTCACATTGATGTCTTTCCCACGAGGGAGTTCTGACAGTGCCATAACAACATCTTTTCTTTCCATAGCTGGAGCCTTGAACGTTGCAGAAAGTTTCTTTTTGTCATCTATTTCTATGCCTACTTGCTCGTTATAGTCTAATTCCTTGCTTACTTTCAAATATTCGACAAACGACAGGACAGACATCGCCGTAGACTGTGTCGTGTCCCAATGACCGTGAGTGCGCGATGCAAGCATGCCTCGTATGATGCGTGGCATCAGCGCATGATCAAGTTGGATACGAACCATTGCCTGTAAGACGATGGCAGTCGTTCTCTGGTCAGTATTCATCGAGTAACTGGAGCGATTATCAACTTCCTCAAAGTGTGCTCCCCGAGGATCGATTTTAACGTGACCCAAAACTTCTTCTAGGATGTCATGTGCCTTTTTGATATTTCCGCTGCCACCGACTTTTTGATATGCCATTGCAAGATATGCACGCGAAAAAATTGGAAGATCTAGGCGAGTTTTGTATGCAGTGTTGAGCGCAGGTACGTCATGCATGCCGTATTCAGAAAGGACAAATAATCCATACGCGCGAGTTTCAGGAGTGACATAGACTGAAAGCCGGCCTCCCTTCAGGGAAGATTTTAGATATGAAACCGCGCGCTCTGTCACATTGCTGTCAACCGCGTATCCTGCGTCCTTCGTCATCTTGAGTGCCTGCAGAATGTAGGCAGTAAGATACGGATAGCTATCATAACTATTCTCCCAATAGCCAAATCCTCCGTCCGAGCGCTGAAATTTGTAGAGTTTCTGAAGTCCAATCTCTACGTGCTTATCAAGCTCAGGTGCCGAAATATTTCTGAACTGATCAAAGGATTTTAGCTGTGCGAGCGCAATATTTGGCACGAAGCTTGATACCGTTTGTTCAGCACATCCGTAGGGAAATGCTGAGAGAAACTCCAAGCTCGTTGGTAGATACACGGCAAGTGTTGGCGCGACAGTCACTGTGAGAGATCCTTCGGAAGCATCAGATTTTGTTGGGATCGATACTTTCTCTGTCTCGCGATTTTCTGTGACATTCGCAGTTGCATTGGTCTGCTGAACGCCAAAGCGATACACAGGAACACTTTCTTCAATGTCGTCCTCTGCGCCCGCCGTTTTTGCAGTAAAGTTCATCAACATCGTTTGTGTCTCGCTTACGGTAATGGGAAAGCTTACTTTGCGAGACGCATTTTTTGGAATGCGTATAGTCTGTGCTTTTTTTCCAGTGTGCGTAAAACCACTTCCCGAAAGGGCGACGGTAAAATCACGGTCTTCATCAAGATAGTTATGGACGATGGCTGCGAGAGTAATTTTATCGCCTATTACGCCAAATCTTGGTCGGACAGGACGGAGGATAACTTTTTTTGTTTCGATGATATTTTTTGCGAAAGCACCAACAAGAGTGTTCTTTGTTGAGCCAAGAGCAAGCAATTGCCATGTCGTTAAGTTGTCTGGTAGGACAAAACTTACTGTCGCACGTCCTTCTTTATCAGTCACTATCGATGGATTCCAGTAGGCAGTATCGAGAAAGTTGCCACGTTTTTTTTCTTCTCCGTCTCCTCCTCCACCTTTCGATCCGGGTTTGAAGCGTTCCATGAGGTGCGTAAGCATATTGGCTGTCATTACCCCAAGCCCGCGATCGTAGTAAAATGCTGAGACAAGATCAGGCAACTGAAATCCGGTCAGATCCAGAAGACTCAAATCGACAACGCCAAGAGAGAGTTCTGCCTGAACAGGTTGTCCGACAGCATCTTTTACTGCCAGAGATACTTCTACTTTTTCGCCAGGAACATACTTCTCTTTATTTGTTGTTATCGAAATATCAAGATTCTTTGAACTTTTATCAATGAGAAGCTTCGCATATCCGACCTTGAATGCAGGCGCTCCTGTATCAAGTCCATGTTCGTTGAATGTTTCCCCGATGCGAGGCTTGATAATAACAACGGAAACGTACGCGGTTGGAATGAGATCTTCAGTAATAGGCACTTCGATCGGAAGTGCGTTACTCGTAACGTCGACAATGCGCTTGCTGATGACATTCTCTCGCTCGACTGTGACAAGAGCTTTCACACCTGGCCCCTGATATGGCGATTTTACAATGAGTTTTGCGGTGTCGCCTACCTTGTACTCAGGCTTATCAACAACGATATCAACTCGATCATTATTCGTTCTGGGCCAGTTAAAATAGGTGTCTCCCCACGCATAGATCGACCACCCAGCTTTTGATTCCCGACCTTCGGAATCTTTTGCCGTGACAACAATGCGATACTGTCCGCTTTGATCAAGGCGCACTTGAGCGGTAATTTTTCCTTCCTCGTTTGTGACCAAATTCTGAGAGCGAATGAACGTGTCTTCAGGTTCGCTATCGTAGTAATATTCGCTATCAACTGCTTTTTGTCGTACAACGTTCCATGTCCTAGAAAAGAGGGCAACTGAAACTTTCGTATTAGGAGCCATCGACCCATTCGGATTTAGCGTCACCACTTTGATGTTTGCACTTTCCCCCGCAGCGATGCCGTAGTCGTCACTCCGTACACCGACATAGACGTTTGATTTGTGGACAATAAATGATCCTCGAGAACTTACGACTTGATTATTCTGATCTGTAAGATCCGCTTCGAGCGTCATGACCTGACTTACAGATTTGTCGTCAATGGACATCGGCAGTGAAAGTTGTAGCTGACCTGCCGCATCTAATGTTGTTTCCCCAGAGGTAACAATGCCTGTACTTCTCTCACAGTTGCGCCAACACCATGCATCTTCCAGTGCAAATGAGTACCACCCGTCAGTAAATTTATTGAAGAAATAGTCAGTGGACTCCAGTCTCCAGTGTACTTTTGCTCCAGACATAGGTGCGCCAAAGTAGTAGCCCCCCGTAATGTTGACGGTCGCAGTATCGTGATTCGCAAATTCATCTTTATCGGGAGAAACAGACACCTTGTACTCTGGCTTTCTGTAAGCCAAGACTGAGAAATTAGCGAAGGACTCACCTTCTATATCATCATCGGGTGTCAACGACATTGACATGGAATACATGCCAAGAGGCGCTTCTTTTGCAAGTGCCAAAGTGTCATGAAATGTTCCAAATGAGCTGAGTTTCAAATCTTTTACATATATTTCAACTCCATTCGTATCTCGTACGGTAACGTGAGCTGAGCGGGTTACATCAGGAACAATCAGCTTTCCACTGTCATCAAGAAATCGGACAATGCCTTTGAAGTAAACGGTATCACCAGCACCGTACAGCGGTCGCTCAGTATACAGTGTAGACTGCAAGCGGTACTTTGCTGCTTCCGGAGAACGAAAGTCCGAATAGATACCGTCGAAATCATACGGCTGTACACCGTTATTCCAGTCACTGCCGACAAAAGCAAAATCGCCATTTTTTTCAGCAGTTACCCAAAATTCAGGCTGCCAGTCGTAACTGCGGTTCTTGAAATTCTTAAGAACAATTGGAGTATCAAAAAAGCCGTTTTTGTCCGTTGTTCCGGACACTTCGACTTTCCCTGAATCAGCATGAAAGCGTACTGAGGCCCCTGAGACTGGACTGCCTGTTTGTAAGTCCGTCACCCACACCAGAGCTTTGCCTCGTGAATATTTCAGTGTCATTGCCATATTTGTGATCGCGAAAGTTCGTTCATCCTGATACGGCAATTTGTTGTACTCATTTACCCACTCAGGTGCACGCACAGACAGGAAGTACAGCCCAGGATTCAATGTTCCAAAAGTCTTCTCAAGATCAAGGGGTTGAGACTCCCATTCATTTCGCTTCGCCTTTGGTTTTACCTGCAGAGACGTATGGTTTTGTACAACATCTTTTGCCTCCGTGTTACTACTGTCGCCGTTTTGAACTTTTGTTCTTCGTATTTCAATAAATTTTTCGAACGGCAATGCGCCAAATTCAACATTGAGCTGACTGACATTCACATTATTGAGAAAGAACGTCGGTGGCTTTCCTTTTTCAAAAATGCCAAAGCTTTTTCCCTCAGGATGTATGAAAACCCGTGGTGGTAGTGCTGGTGTCGTGAATGTCAGTGCATAGGGTTTCGTAATTTTCTGACCATAGTGATCTTTCAGCGAACTTGCTAAAGATATGGTGTATTTCGTACTTGGCTCAAGTGTTGGATAGAAATATAGATGAGAAACACTTCTATCAGACATATCATCACCTAATTGATCACCATATGCTGCAAAATCTATCTCTTTGAAGGTTTCCACATTTGGAGTAATGGAAATTGCCTTCGAAATTTCTTTGCCGTCCACCGGGCTCGAGAAATCGATAGCAACTGCTCCATCACGATAGCTGCCCTGAGTGACGGTAAAATCTCCAACCGTTGAAAAGTTGAGTGTAAAGTCAGCAGAACTACCAAGGTCACCGACGAGTCCTCGGATGCCCGATCGGACTGTCAAAGAATATCGTTCATTGAAACGCAGTGGCTGAGAAGGCGTAATGACAATCTTCTTTTTATCGGTCACTCTTTTGTCTTCCGTACCGCCACTGTTTTTATAG
>CAZFCB010000048.1:0-7668 GCA_964517585.1 uncultured Candidatus Peribacteria bacterium
AGCCAACGACGTTCGTTAGCTTCTCTTGGAGTACTGATATGCAGAATTATCCGAGGATGCCCGTGCCGTACAAACCTGCGGTGAGTACAGAGACAATGAACATGAGTTTTACGAGGATATTGAGAGCCGGACCGGACGTGTCTTTGAAAGGATCACCGACGGTGTCACCGACAACGGCCGCTTTGTGTGGGTCAGAGCCTTTGCCTCCGAGATTGCCTTTCTCAATGTATTTTTTTGCGTTGTCCCATGCTCCACCAGAGTTTGACATAGATGTTCCAAGCATCATGGCAGAGACGAGTGTGCCTGCAAGTAGTCCCCCTAGTGCTTCCTTGCCAAGAAGAAGACCGATGAAAACAGGGGAAACCATTGCAAGAAGCCCTGGTAAAATCATTTCGCGAATGGCTGCACCCGTAGCAATTGCGACACATGTCGTTGGATCACCATCCGCAGTACCTTCCATGAGTCCTTTGATCTCGCGGAACTGACGACGAACTTCCTCGATGATCGCCATCGCAGCCCTGCCAACAGCGCGCATTGTCATCGAGCTGAAGAGAAACGGAATCATGCCCCCAAGAAGTAACCCAATGAGTGTCGTCGGATTACTCACATCGATGCCAATGAGTCCGGATTCTTCTTTGAAAGCACCGAAAAGAGCAAGGCACATAAATCCTGCAACACCAATGGCGAAACCTTTGCCGATTGCAGCTGTCGTATTACCGGCTGCATCCAGAGCATCTGTGTTCTCACGAACTTCTTTCGGTAGCTTACTCATCTCAGCAATGCCTCCTGCATTATCCGCAACAGGACCAAAGGAGTCGATAGCGAGAGTCATGGCAAGAGTAGAAAGCATGCCAACCGCACCAATACCAATGCCATAGATACCTGCCTGTGCATATGCAATGCCAATGGCGATCACGATGACGATGGTTGGCAGAGCCGTCGAAAGATAACCTAGTGCAAGACCTTCAATGAGCGTCGTTGCTGCCCCTGTTTTTGCAGAACCAGCAAGTGATCGGACGGGTCCGTACGTATGGGATGTGTAGTATTCCGTAATGAGTCCGACACAAACGCCCGCAAGCAAGCCTGCTGTAGAAGCCCAGAAAATTCCCATGGAAACCTCAGAAGGAAGATAGGTTGTCGCGAGCCACCATGTACCGGCAACTGCAAGGATGGATGCTATGAACATGCCATTCTTGAGTGCTCTTTGAACACCGTCAGCATTTTTTGTACGGACGAAAGCCATGCCAATTAGCGAACTTACAATGCCGATGATGGAGACGAGTAGAGGGAAGAGAATTGCTTTATTTACACCCCATGTGACATGGAGACCGACGAGCATCGTTGCAAGAATTGCGCCGATGTAACTTTCAAAGAGGTCAGCTCCCATGCCGGCGACGTCACCCACGTTATCGCCGACGTTATCTGCGATGACAGCTGGATTTCTTGGATCATCTTCAGGGATGCCAGCTTCCACTTTTCCGACGAGGTCAGCACCGACGTCGGCTGCCTTCGTGAAGATGCCGCCTCCAACGCGTGCAAAGAGCGCGAGACAGGATGCACCGAAGCTGAAACCAGTGAGAGACTGGAGTGCACTTGTGATATCTACCTTTGTGAGAAGGAAGAGAAGTGTGCCGACAAATCCGATGAGTCCGAGACCCACGACCGAGAGACCCATTGTTGAGCCGCTCAAGAATGAGACGCGTAATGCTTTGACGATACTGTTGCGTGCTGCTTCTGCCGTTCGCGTGTTTGCCATCGTTGCAGTCCGCATACCAATGAATCCTGCGAGCGCAGAGGCAAAAGCACCAACGATGAAACTGATAGCAGTATAAGGAGCGCCCCACGCATGTCCGACCTGAGACCATCCAGTATCGATAAAGACATAGATGAAAGCTGCTGCAATGAGCATAAACGGTACGATCACCTGATACTCCTTTGTGAGGAACGCCATTGCGCCTTTACGGATTTTTTCTCCGAGAGCTTGCATGACGTCGTTTCCTGGACTCTGTGCACCAATAATGATGCGGCAGATCATGGCAGCAACAACGGAAACAACACCGGAGCCAAATGTGATCCAGAGGATGGTTGTTACGGATGAGTTCTCAAAAAAGCCTGTCATACAATAAGGGGAGAAGAAGCAATTAGGGGCACATCATGGAGTTGAGCCTAGGGCTTTCGCAAGCCCTGTAATGCCTCATGACTTGCTTTTTATAATTTATATTTTCTAGCATCTCATTATTTAGCATGTCTTTCTAACCATAAAAGATACATATGAGAAATTATTCAAGTATTTCTTACGATCAAGCGTACTTTTTTTTATTTCATTCACCCTAGGTCGGTTTAGACTATAGAAAAAAATTGGATCTCACATTTTTACAACACTGTCATCATTGGCATTGTTTTTTATTTTTCTTTTCGTTCTCACTACATACGAAAGAACAACATGTATGTTCTATTTGGATTATGATCACTCGCCTCACGTCATCATCTTAAACTTCATTGTGCGCATGTTCTTTTTTTAGATGCCTGAAATTTCTTCATGACATTTTTGTGGAGCATGAAAGAAGATTGAATGATCGAATTTCGTATGACATTTCTCCTTTCACGACGAAGAACCCAGATGAACTATGATACGTATCGCAAATTAATGATCGTGAGGAAGGGCTTTATGATGCCAAAACTTGTCTACACGTCCTGGGTAGATGTAGTAAGGGACGATGAGGATATACACAAGAAGGCTACCAGTCATGCTGATGAAAGAAAGTAAGATTGCATGGATCGCAGCAATGGGCGCGATGAGAATTCTTCTATTCACACTTCGTACTAATTCATCGTCGATTGTATGTACAGTGAGTCGATGATGCTGAGTTGCGTACGACCAACTTGCGTATGACATGAGTCCGATTGAAATTAAATTGACTCCATAGAGGACTGATGCGATCTGATTTGTTGGATGGTGACCGAGGAGCGCGCTCGAAAAAGGCAGAAGAGAAACAAGCATGAGAAAGAAAATATGAATCCATGAGAAGACACGGTTAGATCGTTCGATGTAATGAAACTGAATCTGCATTCCAACCCAATAAATTCCAAGGTTTACAAACGTAACAACGTACGAAATAAATACAGGAAGCAACGTCACTAATTCGGCATACAGATGCGATGAATCCTCAGCGCGTGGAATTCTCAATTCCAGCACAAGGAGCGTCATAACGATGGCGAACACGCCATCATGCAATGCCTCGATTCGCTTCGTCGTCAGTGCAGATAATTTTATGGTAGCGTGAGATTTTTTCATGCGATGTCGTATAAAGATTGTGAAAAAAAATGGAAAATTCTCTCCCGAATGAAAATAGTATAATCTTTTTCATAATGTTAATGTGTACCAACTACGATAAAACGCATTACAAAAATGTTGGCAAACGTACAGACAGTTCTACAATAAAAATTACACTTACTTTTTCCCCATTTTTTTTATGGCTGCAAAGAAGAAAGCCAAGAAGACCAAGGCCAAGAAGGTAAAGTCGAAGGCCAAGAAAAGGAAATAAATAAAAAAGTTTTAAAACTTTTTTTCGGAAGACGCCTCACGTGGGGCGTTTTTCGTATGCATGGAATTGTGGTAACACTACTCGCGAATATTGGCTTTTAGATGCTCAAATTCAGCTCTAAATACTGGATCAAAAGTCGCCAATACAGATAAGACCTTCATTGCTTCTGAGAATTTTTTCTGTGCGCCAAGCACAGTTGCTAAATTTCGATGTGCTTGTGGATACTCAGGAAAAAGTTCAATTGTTTTTTTATACATCACCTCAGCTTCAGAAAACTTTTCTTCATTCTGCAAGGCAACTCCAAGATTGAAATATGTTTTGAAGTAGTCAGGTCGGACAAACGTTGCTTGCTTTAACATCGTAAATCCTTCGTCTTTTCTTCCCTCTTTCAACAATAATATTCCAAGATTGATCGCAGCATCAGCGAGATTAGGTTTGAGTTCGAGAGCTTTTGTGTAGGCTTCTTCTGCTTCCATTGGCTTCTTCTCGGCTTCCAGAGCTGATCCTAAGTTGTGCCACGTTCTACCGTCATGAGGATTTTTTTGCAGAATATCGATAGAGAAGATCACAGCATCCTCAAAAACAAATGTCCGAAGCACAGTCAGATATCCGAGTACCATCACGATCATCAATGAAGCAATGACGAAAATACTTCTCGTCGGTTTTGTTATCCACGAAAGTTTCCAGAGTTCAGACCAGAGAGATGCAACGATGAGAAAAATTCCAATCGACGGCAGATATGCATATCGCTCTGAACCAAGCATGAAATCTTCATTGCCTCTGGTGTAATGCAGAAAGCTTGGCGCAAGTGTTGCAAGAAAAAATATCCAACCAGTGAGTGCGAGTGGGAATCTTTTTCTCCAGCGTAAGAATGTCCATGACACGCATCCGACTGAAACAATAGAAATAAGTAATAATGGCGAATAGACATCATGTGGCTTCAGTATGTGCACCGCAGATTGTCCCAACGGAGCGACGAGTAGCGTGAGATAGAAGAAGACAGACCGAAATGCCATGAAGATAAAGTCTGTGAGATGGAATTGTTGTTCGATGGCTTCCTTTCCTTTGATGCCAATGACACCGACGACGGCAGCAAGAAGTATGAAGGGGCCGATGGTACGGAGTAAGCGCCTGAAGTCTGCCTTTTTCGATACAAGAAGAAGAAAGATGATAGGCAGCGTGACGACTGTTACTTTGCTAAGGAGCGCAAGCGCGAATAGAGAAAGACTCAGAATATACGTGCGCATGTTGTTACTCTCTCTATAAAGGAGGAAGCAAAATAGTGACGCGAGAAAAAATGTCGATGACAAAACGTCTTTCCGAGCACTGACCCATAGCACGGCTTCTGAGTTGATAGGATGAACGGCAAACAGAAGAGCTGTGATACCTGCAATGAGATTGCTCTGTGCATATCGTTTGACGATTGCAAAGACAAGCCAGACTGCACAGAGATGCAGAAGTATGGAGAAAAGATGGAAATGCCATGCAGCAGGTCCGAGTAACCAAGTTTCAAGCTGGTACGTCAGAAATGTCACGGGAATATACAGTTCGGGGTCAAAATGCGTAAAAATGTAGCCAATGTTTGAAAGTGCAGGAGTAAGGACGCGCGCGTTCTCGGTGACGAGCATAGGATCATCAAGATTCACAAAACCGTTCTTGAGTGATGCTCCATAGATGCACGCCGTAACAATGAGAATGCCGATGAGTCCGGTACGTGCGGTTAGTTTCATAGTTCCACGGTATTGTAGGGCGAAAATGCTCATTTGGATGTACAATGTGGCATATGACACATATTTCACCGCAGACCGAGACTGCCATCATCGCCGCTGGATGTTTTTGGGGAGTGGAGGAAACATTTCGCGTTCTTCCTGGTGTCATCTCTACCGAAGTTGGATATACAGGAGGAGATACTGAGTTTCCAACGTATGAAACAGTGTGTTCTGGTGTCGGTGGTCACGCAGAAGCACTCAGGATAGTGTTCGACCCTGAGAAGATTTCTTTTGCTGAGCTCATAAAGGTTTTCTTTGCGAATCACAATCCCACAACGAAAGATCAGCAGGGCCCAGACTTTGGTTCACAGTACCGCTCGGCCATCTTCTTCACGACGCCGAAGCAAGAGAAGGAAGCGATAGAGGCCAAGAAGAAAGAGGACACATCAGGCAAATGGAAACACCCGGTCGTCACCGAAATTATGCCAGCAACAACGTTCTATCCTGCGGAGGCGTATCACCAGAAATATCTTCAGAAGCGTGGGCTTGGGAGTTGTCATATCTAAACCCTTGAAACTCTAGCCAAGGTTCCTGTGGTTCTGTACCATTCCGCGAGCTACTGTTGGGGAGTCCCTCCTGCGCGCTTCGCGCTTCGGTGGGCAGGCCTGCCTAGCGGTAGGCAGGCGCCAAGCCCTCCATCCTGCTATTCTTGTCTCAATCTTTCGACCGTTACTCCGTTGGGGAGTCGCCAAGCGGTAAGGCAACGGGCTCTGAACCCGTCATTCGGGGGTTCGAATCCCTCCTCCCCAGCCAACATGGGCACCCGACCGTGGTGCCTATACGCTACAAATTCTTGAATACAGCTAGTCCCTATAAATGTATGATTGGCTTTAGATTTTTGTATGAGCATTTTTTCATTTTTCAACTCCTCGGCTAACAACAATGAAGATGAAGCAATACATGCGATTATGGATGTTGCTTGTTTCGGCATCGGTGTCTCCAACAATCGAGACAAGAACTTAATGGAGAAAACCCTGCTTTCTACAGAAAAACATCTTCACTCGAAAACCGGTGCTCGACTTCTATATTGGCTTGGCATTGGTTGGCGTAATTACACAGCATGGCATGTGAAAGGAGAGGAGAAAAATCTATACCTCGAAAAAGCTATTCATCGATTCAAGGAAGCCTTTGAAAAATCTAAATCCGAACTTCCTGTCTTGCTGCCAGCTGAGAATAAGCACAATTCCGCATACCTAGATCAGATCAGCATTGCGAGTGATTTAGCCATGCTTCTTATGGATTACAAAGTTAGGGACTTTGAACAGGCAGAAAAGTACTTAAAATTTGTCTACGACAATACCGACGATTATGAGCCATGCTTCTGTGCGTACCTCGAGCTTTTTCTAGATAGAGATGAAGCGGAAGCAGCCTCAAAAATTGCAGAAGATGTATTGGCTAGGACAAAGAGAAGTACGTCAGAATGGAAAAATGTCCCTCCGGGCTTTCTAGGTGATGCCAGATCAGCTTTCCAAAAAATGGCAGAAAAAGAAGAGGCAAACGGGAACACTGCCGCTGTCTCTAAATGGCAGAAAAAAATTCTCGATTTGAATATAAAGCCTTACAAACGACATTGAATCAGCTCGACCACTCTTTGTGTCTGGCCTGATTTTGGCGAGCGCAAACAATATGTTCCAAAATCCATCATTCTTAGCTAAAATCCCACTTATGCCAGGCATCGGAAAATCAATTCCTGAACAATTAGGGGCAATCCTTAAAAGATGGCAAGAGAGACTCATTGATGTCTCAAAATCAAATCCACTCCTTGGATTAAATCGGTCACGAGCTGCAAAGCTTGAAGTTGAATCTGCGGATCTCAATAAAATCCTTAAGACGCTGCTATCGGATGGCGACTCGATCAAAATGCCTTTTGTTCAGAAAAAGGCAAAAAAAATCTCATTAGAGGAAGATCCTACCGTTAGTACCGAAGAGGAATATGTATTGCATGAAGGAGACATCAATTTTATTTATCAGAATCTTGGCGACCTAAGACGTAAGACTAGAAAAATCTTTGATAACTCTCGACTTACTCTCAGTGAACGTGGAGTGAACACTTTGTACTTAGCAATGGGTTGCCTTGAATGGGCAGATTCCATGATGGGTAAATCAGAGAGTCCGCTAGTAATGATTCCCTGTGAATTTGAATATAAAGGCGCAAGTAAGGCACTTGATCTCAAGATGGCAGACGAAGACATTATCCTGAATCCTGCCATTAGATATTACCTGAAGGAGCGAGAAGAAATTGAGCTGCCAGAAATGCCGGAGGATTTTGATTTCGACAAAATTGATTCTTTTCTCGAAGCAATTGAAAAACAGGTCAAGGTAAACGGTTGGAAGGTCACTAAAAGAGCTTTGCT
>CAZFCB010000049.1:0-7418 GCA_964517585.1 uncultured Candidatus Peribacteria bacterium
GAAGTACGTAGTAAGAAGTATGAAGTAAGAATGTAGAGCAGCCCGGCAACACATCAGTGTGTGCGGGGTTGGTCGTGGGTTCAAACCTTCGTTATTCTTTATAGATTTTGAAGTTTCTCCAACTGCTTACCTTGCCATTAACCAAGCTTTTATAGGGCTCCGGCTGCTCTTCCTGAAATTTCAGTTTTTGTAGAGTTTTGATACTTGCAATATTTTCCTGAAGAGCCCTAGCGATTATTGCTTTGAATCCACCAACTTCAAATGCCCATGTTAGTACGGACGAGCAAATCTCAGTACCAAGGCCTTTACCCCAATATTTCTTTGATCCAATCAGAATTGTCATATTGCCTGCTTTGCAGTCGAGCTTTTTCGAGGTTTCTGCAATTGAATGGACCGAAATATTACCAATGATTTTATGATCTAAGTCGATCATCCAGCTGTATGCATCCGTACTTGTTAGTATTTTTTTGATTCTTTGTTTTTCTTCTTTCAATGAGGGCGATGGAAAGTCAGTACCCATGTATTGAATTACATCATGAGCCTTTACCCACAAAAGGCTATCATTTGCATGTTCCATCTTTGGTGTGATGAGATGTAGATTCTTTTTCACATCTATTTCACGATAGAAAAGGTGCGAATCTCTGTATCCGTTTTTTGAAACTGACTTAATTTTCTGCTTCATATGCTTGAAGTATATCAATATCTGATTTTTGCATGTTTCATTCTCGTCTCCTGTCACCCAAGAGAGGTTATACTTCTCACATGCCTCACTTTATCTACCTCGCTCGGTGCGCTGATGATTCTCTGTACGCTGGTACGTGTATCGATCTTGCAGAGCGCGAAAAGAAGCATAACGCCGGCACTGGAGCGAAGTACACCCGAAGCCGCCTCCCTCTTCACTTTGTGTATCACGAAACTTTTCGAACCCTCGGAAAAGCGCGGAGTCGTGAGGCTGCCATCAAGAAGCTCACAAAAGAACAGAAAGAATCTCTCATTCTATTACAGAAGAAACGACAGCCTAGAACGGTTGCCCGGAAGCAACCAAAGCAGCAACGCGCGCGTTGATTTCTTTCTTAAGGTCTTCGCCCATTTTTTTCACGATCTTGAGCTGATCTGGCTGCAGTTCGGATTCAATTTCTTTCAGTATTTCAGAAGCTCTTGGGTTGCCAAAAGAACGAGCGGCTTCAAACCATGCGTAGGACTGACCGACGTCGACTTCCGTCCCTTCGCCTTTGGCGAACATTACGCCCAAATTAAATTGTGCTTCTGCAAATCCTAAACTTCCTGCCTTTGTAAAATTATTCATCGCTTCTGCAAAATCCTGTTTGACCCCCTCACCCCTATAGTACATGACTCCTAAGTTGAAGAGTGCACGCGTGTTGTTCTGGACTGCAGCTTTTTCAAACCAATCTTGTGCCGCCTTATAGTTTTGTTTCACGCCTTCTCCAGTGTAGTACATCACACCCAAATTAAACTGTGCGCGTGCGTCATCCTGCTTTGCTGACTTCTCAAACCACGAACGTGCTTGTGCAAAGTCTTTCGTCACTCCTTGCCCATCGTGATACATCGCACCCAACTCAAACTGTGCGGTGGCGTCACCAGCCTTCGCTTTTGCTTCGACAGATTCGAATGTCTCAAGCCCTGCACTGCTCTGAGTATTGGTGGCGAGAGGAGGTAGCTCGTTTGGTGTTTTCTTGCCACAAGCGGCAACAAGTGACACACAGCTGAGTACAATGAGAAATGAGAGGAGTCTTTTCATACGGTGCGAGAGCGTACACGAGCCTTCTGCGACTACAAGGAAATCAAGTGGACGTATGTTTAACACAGATGTCAAATTGCCTTGCACTGCGTATCTTTCTGACTATACTTCGCCACGTCTTTCCCTCTATACCCCCATGTCAGACCTCCTCTTCAACCTCATACTCGGTGATGACGACGATGACGATGATGATGTCGTCGATCTTGATGATGCAGATGGTGACTTTGAAGGCGACGACGACGAAAAAGAAGCCGAAGATGATGATAACGGACTCAACGTTGTCGGCGAAGATGATTCTGAATTCTAAGCAGAGCGTACAGTAACCTTAGGCAACAGCTGTTGCAGCTGTCCTTCGGTCCATACTTTCGATGGCGTGTCTCTGGATGGTTCGCCAGTCGTACGGAAACTTAAATGTTTCAAGCGCACGAACGAGGGCTCCAAAACACTGCCACGGTGTTTCTGCATCATACACGAAAGAGTTACCACTTTCTTGCACAGGATTGTAGTTATCGAGGATGTTATTCGGAAGTGACACTGGCACCGTGCCATAGCGAAGACAGTTTTCGAGCATTTCGTCTTCATCGTGATGTGCAAAAAATAGAGAGATATCGGAACCTGCAAGCATTTTTCGAACGTGTGTCTCATCATCAGGGACAATACTTATTCGGTGTGATGCTCCTTTGCTCATCTTCGTAAAAAGCTCTCCATATTTCTTGGATCCGCGTCCGCGAATGATGATGGCGATGGGTAGCTCCATGAGCCCTGGCAATACTTGTTCAAGCAGTGCGCCACCCAAAGCATCCGTAATTCCCGTTGGAATACAGATCACAGGTTGCTTCGGTTCAGCGATCCAACCCAGCTCTTCTTGCAAGATCGTTTTATTCTCCATCTTATGCTCGATGGTACGAGCTGAGTACTTGCGCGCGATTTTGTTGTCGTACGCTGGAGAGAGAATAGTCATAGGGGTTTTTGTTTGAAGTAATTATCTCAGTATACCTTTTTTTGGCTACGAGATCACGTCTGATGGATTGAGAAATCATAGAAATGTGATGTAGTAATGTGATGAAAAGAAGTGAGGTACTTTTGGAAGGTGAGGGAGGGGAGATAGGGAATTCGCGTTATACTCTGATTCGGAACTTACAATGAACCTACCCAACTTACCTAACCTACCTTACTTTCCCCACCCCTTATGAAACACCTCGTCATCGTCGACGGACACCACCTTATGTATCGGGCGTACTGGGCTATTCCACGGACGATGAAAAATTCGAAAGGAGAACAGACGAATACGCCGTTTGGAGTTGCTTCCATGCTCATGATGATCCTGAAGACCGAGCAACCTGATAATCTTCTCTTCTGTTTCGATGCAGATGAAGATACGTTTCGTCACAAGGAGTACGCAGAGTACAAGGCTGGTAGATCAGCAACACCGGATGACTTCTATGTGCAGATCCCACGGACGCTTGCGATGATCGATTCATTTGGCATTAAGAGTGTTGCCGGTGGGGGATTTGAGGCTGATGACTTTGCATGTGCCTATGCGCGTCAGGCTGAGAAAGAGGGGCAGAGGGTGACACTCATTTCTGGCGACCGAGATCTTCTGCAGCTCTGCACGGATAATGTTCGCGTCGCTATTCCTCATAAGGGATACCAAGCGGCGGAATACTTGGGACCTTCTGAAGTGCGCAAGAAGTATGGCGTCACACCTGCGCAAATTACTTCCTATAAAGGTCTGGTTGGTGATAGCTCTGATAATCTTCCCGGCGTACATGGCATAGGGCCTAAAGCAGCAGAAGCCTTACTACAGCAATACGGAAGCATCAGTAGTTTGTATGAGCACATATCTGAGGTAAAACCCGCTTGGAGAGAAAAACTAGAAAAGGACAGAGAACAAGCATTTTTCTGTGAGCGTATGGCAACACTCATCTCAGATATTCCATTACCTATTCCACTGACAGAACTATCCTATACAGACATTGATCCTGTTCCAGTCATGCACATGTTTACTGAGCTCGGATTTACATTAGTCATGCGCCGTTTTTTATCATTGTTAGAGACACCGTACGGACTATCGCATTTCCTACCAGCTCCAGAAGAAGCAGCCCGTGCACTTAGCCCATTAGCAAGCGCGAAATCAAAGACACAGACGTCAAATATTCACGAGGCAAAAGAAAGCCAGCTGAGTTTGCTCTGAGAGAAGCCATCGTATACAAAATGTATACATCTATTTTTTGATGAACAAAAAAGTAGTAATGAGGAATTTTTTTCCGTATCTATCCATCATTTGTAATTTTACTTTCCATAGGCTTTTTTGATCACTTTGTATACCTAAGGTAGTCAACACACGGTTGCAGCATCCATGAAGGCTTCTCTAGACTACGCGATGTTTTCCAAATCGACCACGTTTCGGTCGTTACCCTCCACTTCATCCACCAAAAACTTTATGGCTAAGGAACGTGTCATCTCAAGTCTGGATATCGGAAGTTCTAAAATTAGAGTGGTCGTTGCGGTTGTTGATTCCGTCGACGGAGGACAAGTGCCAAGCGTTATTGGCGTTGGACTTTCTCCTTCGCTCGGCATGAGAAAAGGACACGTTATCGATATCGAGGAAACAATTCACAATATCATTTCAGCCCTTGAGGACGCCGAACGTATGGCGGGTCTTCCGATCAACCATGTCTTTGTCGGTATGAGCGGATCGCATATCGAAGCCTTCGACAGCCGTGGTGTGATCGCAATTTCCGGTTCGGAGATTATGGTGGAAGATGTTGCGCGCGTCCTTGAGGCGGCACAGGCAGTCAGTATTCCAAGCAACCGACGCATCCTTCACATTGAGCCGAAGAGTTACGCCGTGGATGAGCAACGTGGCATTAAGAATCCTGTTGGTATGACGGGTATTCGTCTTGAGGTTGAGGCGCACATTGTTACAGGACAAATTCAGCACGTGAAAAATCTTGAGAAATGCGTGGATCAGGCAGGCATAGATATCGACTCTCTCGTTCCATCCACAATTGCGATTTCGGAAGCAGTTCTCACGAAGCGCCAGAAAGAACTAGGTGTTGTGACGATCGACATTGGTGCTGGCTCTACATCTGTTTCAGTCTTTGAAGAGGGGACTATCCTTCATTCGGTCTGCCTTCCGGTCGGTGGCGAGAACGTCACAAATGATATTGCAATCGGACTACGTACTTCCATAGATACTGCAGAGAAGATCAAGATTGAATTTGGTTCAGTACTCCCAGCTGAAATTCAGGAGCGCGAGATGATCGACCTTTCTACAGTGAGCAAAATGGATACGCAGACTATCAGCAAGAAATACATGGCCGAGATTATGCAAGCTCGCTATTACGAAATATTTAGCTTGGTAAAAGAAGAGTTGAAACGTGTTGGTCGTGATGGACTCCTTCCTGCTGGAGCGCTCCTTACGGGTGCTGCGGTCAAGGCTCCTGGTGTTCTCGACATTGCTCGCGAAGTTCTCGGCCTACCAGTGCAGATGGGCTTTCCGGTGGAAATTGGTGGCGTTATCGAGAAAGTTGATGATCCTGCATACGCAACGGCACTCGGTACGCTTCTCTGGGGAATTCGTGAAGGTGGACGTAGAAATAGCTTCTCGTTCTCCATGGGTAATTTTGACATGAAGCGCGCTGCGTCGCAGGTTGGTTCTTGGTTTAAGAATCTTCTTCCATAATTTTTTCGCTTTTCACTTTCCTCTTCATTACTTCTCACTGGTTTTACCCCCTATCCCATGTCTGACACACTTCGCTCACTCTTCTCCGGTTCCAAGAATCCCAATGGTACCAATGCCTTTGGATCTAGCTCGAAGCCTTCATCGTCTCAAGGTGGTGGATATGGCGATGATGCCGTTACCCCATCAACAGGGTATCAGGAGGTTAGACCGGATATTGCTCCGAATGCGATCATTCGTGTTATTGGGGTAGGAGGCGGCGGCTCGAACGCTGTCACTCGTATGATTACAAGTAAGGTCGGTGGAGTGGAATTCATTGCGGTGAATACAGATGCGCAGGCACTTTTCCATAGCCCTGCGAATACGAAGGTAAACATCGGTCGAGGTACAACGCGAGGCCTTGGTGCCTGTGCTAATCCGGATATTGGTATGCAGTCAGCAAAAGAGAGTTCCGAGGAACTCAAGAAGGCCATTGAGGGAGCCGATCTTGTTTTCATCACGGCAGGCCTTGGTGGAGGTACAGGTTCTGGCGCCGCTCCGTACATCGCTGAGCTTGCTCGTAGTTTGGGTGTTCTTACGGTCGGTGTTGTGACAAAGCCTTTTAGCTTCGAGGGACTGCGACGACGCAAGCAGGCAGAGGAAGCATTGGATGCGCTTCGCGGTAAGGTCGACACACTCATCACAATTCCAAACGATAAAATCCTCTCACTCATTGATAAGACAACTCCACTCACGGAGGCATTCCAAATTGTCGATGAAATCCTCAGGCACGGTATTGAAGGTATCGCGAATCTCATCACTGTTCACGGTCTTGTGAACGTAGACTTTGCGGACGTCAGGTCTGTGATGCAGGATGCAGGTTCCGCTCTCATGGGAATCGGTTACGGTACCGGTGACAGTCGCGCTGCTGAGGCCGCTCGCGCTGCAGTGGACTCTCCTCTTCTCGAGCTCAGTATCAGTGGTGCAAAAGGCATTCTCTTTAATATTACTGGTGGTAATGACATGTCGATGTTCGAGGTTGATGAAGCGGCACGCATAGTGACTGAGGCTGCTGATCCGGAAGCAAATATAATCTTTGGTGCCGTTATTGATGACGCATACACCGGACAGGTGAAGTGCACGGTCATCGCGACAGGCTTTGAAGAGAAGAAAGATTCCGCAACGATGTCTCAGGCAACTCCAGCGCTGCGCTCTCTTCCATCGTTTAAGAAGCAGGACAGCTTGCCACGTCAGGAGCGCCAAGATGACTCCTCCGTTATGAAGCTCGCAGGTACACAGCTCAATGAAGAGGAGCTCGAGGTTCCGACATTCATGCGTAAGAAAATCGGTAAATAAACCCCTGTCTGCCGTCAGGCAGGCCCACGCCGTTTAGGTTGGGTTTCAGAGGGCTCCGATCGGGGCCCTTTTTTGAATATCGAATATGGAATATCGAGTATCGGTGAATTCATATTCGACATTCGGTATTCGGTATTCGATATTCGACATTACCAATGTACCATGCCGTTATGCACGTCTTTATCACTCGCATCGACCCGACTCTTCCACTTCCTCAGTACCACACTGCTGGTGCTGCCGCATTTGATCTTGTGACGCGTGAAACGACAGTTATCGAGGCTGGGAAAATAGGCCTCGTTCCAGGTAACGTGGTCGTGAAGGTACCGGAGGGCTTTGCACTTCTTATTTTGCCACGTTCGTCTTTACCCAGAAAAAAAGCACTCGTCTGTCCGCATTCACTCGGCCTTATTGATCAAGACTATCACGGACCGAAGGACGAAATCTTTGTGCAGGTGCAAAATATCTCGGCTAGTCCAGTCACAGTGGAAAGAGGGGAGCGAATTGCACAGGGACTCTTCATCAAGATTGAGCGAGCGACGTTCACGGAGGTCGACTCACATGGCGCAGAGTCGCGAGGAGGGTTTGGGAGTACGGGGTGATGGCGCAGTGGAAAGTGATACGTTGAAAGTGGAAAGTAGT
>CAZFCB010000050.1:0-7215 GCA_964517585.1 uncultured Candidatus Peribacteria bacterium
TTTCGTGTAATACCAGCAGTGTACCGAACATGGTGAATGGGAAGCTTTATATCGGAAGTGATGCTGCAAGTGAAATATCCAATAGCATACTTGTAGACGACGTCCGCATCTACTCCCGCGCACTCTCCGCCGCCGAAATTGCGGAGCTTGCTGCAGGAAGCCACACCACCACTATCTGGACGGGGGGGACATCGACCAACTGGGAAACCGCGAGCAACTGGAGCCCTGCTGCGGTACCGGATCCCTACGCCAATATCATCATTCGTACCGCAACGTATCAGCCGGTGATGACCGCTCACAACTCCGGTTCTTCCCTCACGATAGAAACGTCTGCATCGCTCGATCTCAAAAATCACAATTTTGAACTGACGGATGGCGGGAGCATCAAGGGTGGCGGCACGCTCAAACTCATCGGAGGCCAGACGATGGACGGCGTCAGCAATACCGGCACCGGTACCGTGCTCTACTACGGCAGTGGCAGCTACACTGGGCTCGCTGCAGGAAACACGTACCACAATCTCACCATCGACAACGGTCTTATTGGCTACTGGAAGTTAGATGATGGTACGGGCAGTACGATTGCAAGAGACTCTAGTCAGTACGGGAATAACGGTACGCTTACGAATATGGATCCAGCGACGGACTGGGCTCCTGCTGGAACATCTGGTACAAAATTCTATAATCCTAGCAGCTTGGATTTTGATGGGAGTAATGACTACATTCTACTACCTGATGTCGATCAATATGATCTGAATAGAGGATTCACGATCACAACGTGGATAAATACGGATACAACGGGTGCGTACCAGCCTATTTATGCGCTTAATAATAATGGGGTAACACTGAGATTAAGTTCTGCTCAAAAACTTCAAACTGAAAAATCCCTAGTGGCAACCATTCTTACGTCGACAACTAGTGTGAGTGCAAATACGTGGGCGCATGTTGCACTTACATATTCGGAGGGATCAACATCTACCGTACGTATCTATCTCAATGGTCAAATTGACGGCTCTACTACGACCACACAAACTTTTGCTTCTACGAATGCTGCTCGCATTGGTAATGAGTCATCTACGTATTTCAATGGTCATATTGATGATCTTCGTATCTACTCTCGTGTCCTTGCCCCCTCTGAAGTCGCAGCACTCGCAGCGGGTAACCTCGGCACTGGCTCTGGAGTCTATATCCTCGGCTCTGCGCTCGATATCAACGGCAACATTAGCATCCTCGCAGGTGACATCTCCGCTGGTTCTCAGAACATTACCGTTGCTGGCAACTGGAAGAATGTCGCTACGTTTACACATGGTACTTCTACCGTCACCTTTGATGGTTCTGGCAATCAGACCCTTTCGGGAAGCACCGTCTTCAATAACCTCATGATCACCACGAGTGCCGCTCGTACAGCCTTCTTCGACTACACTGGCCGTCAGTCCGCTTCCGGTGCTCTCACTCTTCGCGGCCAGGCAGGTAACCTCCTCAGCCTCCGTTCCACCAGAGCAGGCTCTGGAGCTCGCCTTTTCCTCGATGGCGACAGCGGGACACAGACCATTGATTACCTCAACGTGAAAGATAGCAATGCAACAGGTGGACAAACATTGGAATGCCTTACATCTTCCGAGGGCTGCACGAATGCTGGCAACAACACGAACTGGTCTTTTGCAGCTTCTTACTCTATCTCTGGTCGAGCGTACTCCGACGAAGGTATTACTCCTCTTGCATCCAAAACAGTTGGTGTCTCCATCAACGGAGCCACGATGGCAAATTCTACGACGACAAACGCTGCAGGAGCGTACACGATCACAGGTCTTTCAACATCCAAAGGCGATGTTCTCACCCTCTGGATTGACGGTCACACCGAGAAAGCCGTCACCGTTACCATTTCTTCTGGCTCTACGATGACCGGCGTTTCGCTCTACAAAAACTTCTTGATCCTCAGAAACGAAACCGGAGGAACGATCACGAATACTCATCT
This sequence comes from uncultured Candidatus Peribacteria bacterium, assembly GCA_964517585.1. Lineage (GTDB taxonomy): Bacteria > Patescibacteriota > Gracilibacteria > Peribacterales > Peribacteraceae > JAGORY01. The sequence continues at coordinate 1,973 of CAZFCB010000050.1, forward strand.
TGCAACGGCAATAACTTCTAATTCTTCGGATACTGATATTGCTGCCATTCTCTCCGCTGCTTCTGCCGCAAGTATGACGACCGTTGGAGGCAAAACTCTGCTCATTGCAGCAAACACCACGTTCGCCGCAGGCGGGACACTCTCACTCGGCGGTTCGTTTAAGGCAAATGGCACCTTTAGCCCTAGTACGTCTACGGTTACGATGACAGCGACGGGAGCCTCGACGATTACGATGAACGGATCTTCGCTTCATAACCTCACCATCGAAGACCCGACAGAAACAGGCCTCGTGGGTTATTGGAAATTTGATGAAGGAACAGGGACAAGTACGGCAGATAGTAGTGGTAATGGGAATACAGGAACGCTGACCAATGGGCCTACGTGGACGACAACGAAGCCGAGTCTGGGGTTCAGTAATCCGTATGCACTCTCGTTTGATGGGGTGAATGATTATGTGAATGTGCCCGACAGTGCGAATTTACGACCAAATAATGGGAGCTGGACTGTGAGCGCTTGGGCTAAACCAAATAACGCTAATCAATTTTTAGTCGTTGTTGGAAAAAGACAAAATGGTGGTGATTACGAATCATATGGCTTAAGTATATGTGCGAATGCATATACTGGGGCAGCTGGTAAAAAACTATGTGGAGCCATGCGACAAAATGAGAGTAATGATCGTATTTATCATACGGATAATGATATTGCAGATGGTAATTGGCATCACCTCACAATGACAACGGATGCGAGTACGACATCTCTCAAGTTGTATGCAGATGGTATTCTACAATCGATTACTGCAGCACATGCCGTTGGCGCATGGCCAACTGTCGATAATACAGATCCACTTACGATTGCGTCAGGGAATGGAGCCTATTATTTTAATAGTTTCATCGACGATGTCCGTATCTATGCCCGCGCCCTCTCCGCCTCAGAAGTCGCCGCTCTCTCCCGTGGCGAATATGCCGACCCCGATAACGGAACAGCGACGATCACCCTCGGCTCTGCACTCGATGTGAATGGCAACCTGAATATCGTTTCTGGCATCCTCGATGTTTCTGCATCGAATTACAATATCAATCTCGCAGGTAACTGGTATGCAGGAACAGGATCATTCGTCAAACGCAGTGGCACCGTAACACTGGATGGCACGACACAAACGCTGTCGGGAGGAACTCTTTTCCACAACCTCACAAAAACTGTCACAAGTCCCACGACACTTTTCGTTGCCCACAATGCACAGCTCAGCGTCTCTGGTTCTCTCACACTCCGAGGTATTGCCTCTAATCTCTTGAGTCTCCGTTCCACCAGAGCAGGTTCCGGAGCACGCCTTTTCCTCGATGGAGACGCAGGTACCCAGACGATTGATTACCTCAACGTGAAAGATAGCAATGCAACAGGTGGACAAACATTGGAATGCCTTACATCTTCCGAGGGCTGCACGAATGCTGGCAACAACACGAACTGGTCTTTTGCAGCTTCTTACTCTATCTCTGGTCGAGCGTACTCCGACGAAGGAATCACGGCACTCGCATCCAAAACAGTTGGGGTCTCCATCAATGGAGCAACCATGGCGAATTCCACCACGACCAACGCTGCAGGAGCATTTACTATTTCTAATGTTTCTACCTCCAAAGGCGATGTTCTCACCCTCTGGATTGACGGTCACACCGAGAAAGCAGTCACGGTCACCATCTCCTCTGGCTCTACGATGACGGGCGTTTCTCTTTACAAAAATTTCTTGATCCTTAGAAACGAAACCGGAGGAACCATTACGAATACGCATCTTGCCACAGCAAAAACATCCAACTCTTCGGATACTGATATTTCTGCGATTCTTTCACAAGCTTCTGCATCGAGCATTACAACGGTCGGAGGGAAAACACTGCTCATTGCAGCAAACACCACGTTCGCCCCAGGCGGAACGCTCTCACTCGGCGGTTCTTTTAAAGCGAACGGTACGTTTATTCCAGGTACTTCCACTGTCACCATCACTGCGACGGGATCTTCTACGATTACAACAAATGGCTCAAGTCTGTACAATCTTACTATTTCAAGCCCGAGTGAAACTGGCCTTGTTGGGTACTGGAAACTCGATGAAGGAACCGGAACCAGCACCGCTGATAGCAGTGGAAATGGAAGGACAGGAACACTGACAAATGGCCCCACATGGACAACGACGAAACCGACTCTGCAATTTAGTAATCCATATGCACTATCGTTTGATGGAACAGATGACTATGTCAGCATTCCATCCACACTTAATAGCTCATTAAACTCAAGCACGATATCGGTGTCGATGTGGGCAAACCCTAATTCACTGACGACATACTACGCACTAATTTCCGAGGCGTATGCTGGTGATGGAGTAATCCGTTTCACCTTAACACCATGGAATGCAGGGAAAATTGCAGCAGCATTTTACGATGGCGGGTGGAGAATTGCCGAGGCAACAGTCGCGACGAGCCAGTGGAGTCATTTGACAGGAACCTACAACGGATCGACGTTAAAATTCTACGTCAATGGCTCGGAGGCAGCATCGCTCAGTTATACAGGATCAATGTCTGGATCAGAAGGCTGGTATATCGGCAGACGTTGGGATCTTGCGAATCATTTTTCTGGCTATCTTGATGACATCCGTATCTATTCTACTACCCTCTCTCCCTCGGAAATTTCAAATCTTGCACAGGGATATGCAGCTAATGGTAGTTCTACTATCACCCTCGGCTCTGCGCTCGATATCAACGGCAATCTGAGCGTTACCTCGACCATGCTCGATGTGTCTGCATCTAATTACAGTATTAACCTTGCAGGCAACTGGTATGCAGGTACTGGCTCTTTTGTGAAACGGAGCGGCACGGTCACACTCGATGGCACAACCCAAACCCTTTCGGGTACCACACTTTTCCATAACCTCACCAAAACAGTTGTAACTCCCCAGACACTCTTTATTTCACGTCATGCTCGCTTAAGTGTTTCTGGATCGCTCACGCTTCAAGGCACCGCCTCTAATCTTCTCACTATCCGCTCTACATCCAATGGAAATGCAGGAGGTATTTTCGTTGATAGTGACAGTGGAACTCAAAATATTAGTTACCTCGATGTGAAAGATAGTAATGCAAGTGGTGGCCAAACATTGGAATGTATAACTGCAACAGAAGGTTGTATAAATTCTGGTAACACAACAAATTGGTCATTCGTTCCGCTTGTATCTATTTCTGGTCGAGCGTACTCCGACGAAGGCATCACTGCCCTTGCATCCAAAACTGTCGGTGTCTCTATTAATGGAGCTGCAATGATAAGCTCGGCGACGACAAATGCTGCAGGAGCTTTTACTATTTCTGGTGTTTCTACTACTAAAGGCGATGTCCTCACGCTCTGGATCGATGGTCACACGGAGAAAGCCGTCACGGTCACCGTCTCTTCCGGCTCCACGATGACGGGGGTATCTCTCTACAAAAACTTCTTGATCCTTAGAAACGAAACCGGAGGAACCATCACGAACACGCATCTTGCCACCGCAAAAACTTCTAATTCTTCTGATACTGATATTGCTGCCATTCTCTCCGCTGCTTCTGCCGCAAGCATGACGACTGTCGGAGGAAAAACACTGCTCATCGCTTCAAACACGACCTTTGCTCCGGGCGAAACACTTTCACTTGGCGGTTCGTTTAAAGCGAACGGTACGTTTATCCCCAGCACTTCCACCGTTACTATCACAGCCACGGGAGCCTCGACGATCACGATGAACGGATCTTCGGTTCATAACCTCACCATCGAAGACCCGACAGAAACTGGCCTTGTAGGATACTGGAAATTTGATGAAGGAACGGGAACGTCTGCTACCGATAGCAGTGGGAACGGTAAAACAGGCACACTCACGAATGGTCCCGTGTACACTACCACGAAGCCGAATCTGCGATTCGATAATCCATACGCACTTACTTTTGATGGAACGAACGATTTCGTGCTTCTTCCTGCAACATCTCTGTACGATCTACAGACACTTTCTATCGCAACATGGGTCTATGCGACAAACTTTAATCAGTATGGTTTTATGTTTGAAAAAACGACAAACGGTTCGTTGAATACACAATACTCCTGCTTTTTTGATGCAAGTTCAACGATGTATTTTCGCACGTACAATGCAGGAGCATCTCTTGATGATTTGACGATGTCTCTCGCAACCGCAGGTATTACGAATAGCCAGTGGAATCACGTTGTATGCCGTTACGACGGCAGTACGAAAAAAATGTTTATCAATGGTGTTGAAAAATCGTCCAAGGCGTATGCGCAGACGCTTCAAACAAATGCAAATGGCACTGCGATTATTGGTGCGTATGGTTCTGGCCAAGGGTATTTTTTCAACGGAAAAATGGATGACGTTCGTCTCTACGGTCGCTCTCTGTCTGCTTCCGAAGTCGCCGCTCTCGCTCGTGGCGAGTACGCTGACCCCGATAACGGTACCGCAACCATTACGCTCGGCTCGGCCCTCGATGTGAATGGCAGCCTGAATATCGTTTCTGGCATCCTCGATGTGTCTGCATCGCATTACGGTATCAACCTCGCAGGTAACTGGTTCGCAGGAACAGGATCTTTCCTTAAGCGCAGTGGTACTGTTACGTTGGACGGCACAACGCAAACTCTTTCCGGTATCACACTCTTCCATAATCTTACGAAAACTGTCACCACTCCGCAGACACTCTTTGTTGGCAGAGGAACAGTGCTGAGCGTTTCTGGCGCCCTCACTTTACGAGGAGCAGCATCGAATCTCCTGAGTATCCGATCAACAGCAGCAGGGACAGCAGCGCGTCTTTTCCTCGATGGAGACTCGGGGACACAGACCATCGATTATCTGAATGTAAAAGATAGTGATGCCACGGGTGGTGCAGCTCTAGAGTGTTACACAGCGACGGAAGGGTGCGTGAATTCAGGAAATAATACCAATTGGACATTTGCTGTTGCAGCATTCGGTGATATTTCTGGAAAAGTCTACAGTGACCATGGCACCACGCCGCTTGCATCCAAAACCATTTCACTCAGCATCAACGGTGCTGCGGATGCGGCGAGTGTGGTGACGGCAGGAAACGGATCATACTCGTTTACGGGCGTAAGTTTTGCACAAGGCGATGTGCTCACGATCTACATTGAAGACGCAACGGAAGACGCCGTGACAGTGACACTTGCGGGGAGTGGAGCGATGACGAACGTTGATCTCTATCAAAATCACCTCATCACGCGGAGCG
>CAZFCB010000051.1:0-7046 GCA_964517585.1 uncultured Candidatus Peribacteria bacterium
GCCACTGATAGAGGCGGAGCGAGAGACGGTGAGGTTGCTACCGGAGAGTGTACCGACGACCTGCAATGCACCATCGGTCTTCAGTGTATTTACTGCAGAGCGATACAAGTTTGTATCGTAATTAAGGCCGCCAGAGCCAAAGAGAAGATGTGGACCGCCTTGGGTGGAAAGACGAAGTGCGCCGGTTGCAGAGCTGCCGCCCTGCGCAATGATATCCAGCCCGATCTTGGCGGCACTGCGTGGGCGGATCGTCAACGTGCCAGACGCAGTAACACTCGTATCCGAACGAAGGAACTGCGTTGAATCCAGCCCATCCAGCTGATCTGCATTGTGCGCGTATGGTACGGACGCGAAACGACGACGAGGCGCGAAGACTTCTTCATAGACGCCATCGTTGCTGGGATCAAATTCTACTTGGAGGTAGAGACTATCACTGTTGAAATCCACACTGCCTGTCATCGTGGTATGCGTTCCCAGTGCGATGCTGAAGAGCCCACCCGTTGCCGTCACTCGCTGCGTTGTGTTATTCCACGTTTCTGTCCATGCAGCCACGCCACCGGTGGCAGCTGTGAAAATCTTAAAGCGCATGTTGTACTGACCATTGGTGATTGCAAGACCTCCAGTGGAACTGAGTTTTCCCTGGTAATTGATCGGACGATAGATCCCCGCTGCAGCAGAAGCTGAGGAAAGACCCAACCAAACGAACGCGAAGGAAATAACAACGACTGCGAGCACGTACCGAATAGCATGTAGTTCGTTGTAAGCAGCAAATTGCCAACTGCTACCTGCTACCCACCGGGCGCTTGTCGCTATGCTCTGCCGACACTGGTGGAAGAGTTTCATCACGGGATGTAAAGATGAGAGGGGGCGGCGTGCAGCGTTTCTCCTTGCACATCAAAAGACGCCGGCTCAGCACTACGCTCAAAGAGAGCACTGCCAAGCAGAAGCGAAACGAATGCAACATTTGTAACAACGCTAGAGACAATGATAATGCGCCGTAGTGAATGCCAACCCAACGCTCCGATACGCATTATCGGCGTTTTTACGTCTGCGGAAGAGTCATCTTCAGCGTCGATGTGAATGTGCTCTAGAGTTTTTACGGGTTCAGGCTCCGGACTTTTTTCCGTGGATACTGCCGACTCGTACTCTGCAATAATTTCGGCGCCGCTTCGTACAGTTGTGGATTGTTTCTCTAAGCGCTTCTTCCAGTGAAACGGCGTATCTGCAAAGTACAAACACTCACGTTCAATGACGCGGCCCGTACTCGATGGTGAGATGTCGACACCGTGATCTAGTCGCAATAATTCAGCGATGCGTTCTTTGCCCATCTGCGGGTACCGCATGCGGTAGCGACGAATAAGCTCAATGCTTTCTGGAGCGATTGCGGATGTTCGCAGTGTTTGTGGTTCATGTGATTTATCAGCGAGCGATGAAAGATCCTCAGGATCAAAACGATCCATCCAACGATGGAATGTGCTGCGAGAAATGCCAAATTGACGACACGTCTCGCTGATGGAATGTCGTTGCTCTGCAAAATGCAAAATAACGTTCAGCCGATCGATGACAGATGAATCGAGCCCTTCGCGCTGCGCGCGCGCGATAAGTATATATAACTGCTCCGGTGATGGAGTTCCTGATGGGGGCATGGATTTTTGTTATTGGTCTCTTGATATTATATCATAAATAAAACTTTTGTACCAGCACTGTACGACCGTGATTTTATTGTACTGGTTCACCCCTAAAAAAACTGAATTGTTCACTGCAGACAATACGTCCTACAGCCGATCCCCTGTCATCTGGAGCTTGTCTTGGCCGGAATTTGCGTGAAACATGAAAATAGTGTGTCAAAAGTCTGTTTGCTGCGTTGTCCGCATCATTCTGAACCTGTGACCGAGACAGACTTTTGTCAAAAGTTCAGGCTGTTGCAACATTCTTCCCCACGTATGAGCACCCACCTAATACCCCACCGCTGTCAGTGTTACCGTTGCCAGATACGTACCAGTCGGCTGCAATTTTGCAGCACCAATGTCGGAACGAAACTGGATGATTTGCGTCGAGCCCTCATAGAGCGTAGAGCTTGTTCGCGTAACGATGGTGCGATTGCTCGTTGCAATATTGAGCCATTTTTCCGATGCTGCATCAGTACCCCATTCGCTGCCGCTATCAGTACTACTAGAACGAAGTCTTGCGCCCCACTCGGCATCAGTGGAAGCAACGGACCATGTCTCAGGTACATTGAGCACTGATGGAGTAAACGGTGCAATCGTGTCGTTGTACTGATTAATGAGATGGCCAGTATTCGTGCCGCCGCTACCCGAGAGAACTGCCCAGCCAAGACTGTATCCACTGTATGCATCTGTACTCACAATGCACGTACCACTACCAGTTTTTTGTCCTGTCCCTACAACGCTGCCAATCTCAACCATTGCTGAGCACGAAAGCGAGAGAAATTCGGACGCTGACGGCTGACGATAGCCGCTATTGAGAATATAATTATTCGTGGAACCGAAGCCGACAATCGGCTCTCCGAGTGAATCACTTAACAGATACATATTGGACTTACTGACATCTGCTCCACCCGCATTATTCACATCAAAAGGGATGCGAAAGTTGGCCGTATTCTGGTCATCAGCGTACGCCGAGCTCATGAAAAACAAGAAGACAATTCCGAGAAGCAGTGCGAACTGAATACCGCGTAGCGGTATTTTTTGTCGTAGGCCACAGGGAGAACATTCTGTCGTCATCGCGTCTGAATGATAACAGGTTGAGCAGGTCCGCCGGTACCTGGCGTCACAGGATTCATGTCTTGTTCAAGAGTCTCATCTCGATATTCAACCGTTGGTCTTGCCATGTACATTGGCCACCAGTACTTCCACGTCACGTAACCAAGAATTCCGATCAGTGCAAGAAGACTGACAAAAAGTACGATGCTCACAAAACGCCGAACATGGACATGAAAAACAATGCGACGAATACGAGGGCTGAAGATCAGCACCGCAAGAATCACCAGTGCAAGAAGGGCCAACTGCGGCATGTGCTCTACTCTACTGTTCCACGCAAAAAATCGCTAGAAGCTGACGTGCGTTTGATCTTGTAACGTACCATCAATACCAATATATGAGCGATGATCCAGCGTATGCCAATAACTCGCAATCTTTCCAGACGGCGTCAGAAGACGTGCATTATAGAGACTCAGTGCAACATTGTAGTCGTACACGAGCCGACTGACATGACCAACATTTGATGCATTTGTATTCCAATTCACGTACCGAGTGTCCTGCGTAAATTCTTCCGGTAATCCTGGAAGATTGAAAAACACAATGATGGATCGTTGAAGGGCGAGTAGTTTTTCAAATTGTTGATTTGGATTTTTCGTAGCACCAAGATCTTTCATCTGCGTTGAAATTTGCTCAAGAGATTCCTTATCTCCATCAGGAAGAACATGGCTTGAGAGAAGGGGGGCCACATAGTCTGCGTTCATAGAAGCATAGGATTGTGACAGTGCATTGAGTCGTGCAAGAAGGTCTTTTTCCGCATTGAAAACACCAGCAATACCCGAGTAGAAGGAATACACGAGTGCGATGATTCCGATCACAAGAACTGTGACAATGCTCCACGTGCGCATAGTGAAGTGAAGTGTAGCAAGACTCTACGAATTTCTAAAACTCATTGTGTGCACTCGACGATGCTAGTTGTCTGTCGCAGTGAACCGAATGACCGCTTTGTATGTTCCAGTTGGCTGGAAAGCTCCAGACGGAATAACGACCTTAAAGATAAGGAATTGCTGATCACCAAATCCAGTTGTAGGCGATGTACGCTTCGCAATGTTCACGGTCGATCCTGTATTGACGTGCAGATACGTCTCTTGTTCATCAGTATCAGGGCCCCAGTTGATGGAGCCACCTCCTGGCGTCGTACTGATATCACGAAGTCTTGCCCCCCAACGGCTACCAGACCCCGACGGAACGGTAGCATTTGTCAGTAGACGAGGGCGAGTGTCCCAATAGGTATCTCCACCGACACGAAGGCGCATGGACTGAATAGAATCCGGGTAACCGCCTGTCATGTTATTACTGAGCAGGTGCCCCGTACCGTAACATGGTGCAGTACTATTGCAGTTTTGATGGATGGCAGGCGCTCCGGAGCCTGTCTGAATAATCCATGACAGTGTGTACCCTAAGGAATTATTTGTGGAAGGTATGCAGTATGCAGTTGCAAATGCACCGCTACCGGATGTTCCATTTCCTGCAGCTGAGCCTAGTGAAGAGGTAGAGGAACAATCGAGCGTGAGAGATCCGGTGACCACAAATTGAACAACTGTATCGGCATTGACAGCCCCCAGTGCTCGCAGTGGTTCAGCGACCAGAATGACGAGGAGATAGAGTGCAATCGTAGCAACGAGTCCTAGGCTCACTGCACGCTCACTACGTTGACGTGAAAAATGTTGAAAGATGTACGAGAACATAGTTGAAGGTGATGTGTGTGAGTGTTTTTAGTATTATAACATATTTATAATATATAGCAAATTCAAATGCCCGACTTACATGATGAGCCATCAACAATTGTACTACGTCTGATGCTTCTTCCCCTTTTTACGGATTTCAAAGTGACTCATGAATGCCTGCACAATGAAGGATACGCCAAAGATTGCGAGAAGAACGAGGAGAACTGGCAGTGCTGGGATAATCCAAAAAGACACGGTACGAACCTCTTCAGACGTCTGTCCGGCTGAATTCAGCGTCAGTGTCGCAGTATAACGCCCGAGTGCAAATTTTGGCTGCCAGATGATATCACGACGTCGTGTAGAATTCCTCAGTACGTACCAATCTTTGACAGCAATATCATCGACAGGGATTCCGAAAATATTCTTGATTTCAATATGACCAGCAGGAACGAGATGCACTGTTCCTGTATTGCGATATTGAACGGAAAACTGTGCAGGAATCTTCCAATAGATATTCTGTGTCCCTGTGAATTTCTGCAATTCACCCTCACGGATCAGGTCACCTTTTACGGTAATGAGTAGCAATGCTCCCACGCGCGATATCAAACTAAAGCCTCCATTCACATCGCCGTTCGGCCTTCGCTCAAAGAGGACAACGGAGTAATGATCACCGACAGCAGCATTTTTTGGCACCGTAACTTTAACAGGAAGAAATGCGCGTTCTCCGTGCCTCAAATCTATAGTAGTCACTGCTGGTTGTACCCATGACTTTGCAGAGAAGGGGCCATTCCCATTGGCGTAGAACTGGATATTATCCGTACCGTCATCGCTGATAGCAAAATCCTCCACCTCGAGCGTGTAACTCCGTGGCTCCCCCTCACGACTCGTCAGTTGAATTTCGAGCGTACGTTCCTCCCCCGGATCCAACTCAAGGACAAAGCGCGTTGGTCCTACTTGAAAATCTCCACGAACTTCTACTCCTGTTTGTTGGCTGATCATAATATTTGGCTCAGCAGCCGATGATGAACTGTTTTGCGCTGTCGACTGAGCAAAAACGGCAACTGGCATCAAGAGTGAGACGCCAAGCAATGTACATCGATACCGAAGTGAGCAGGACATTGTTGTGAGTCTAGTGAAAGAAATCTTTGATGACAATATAGAGAAAAAATCAAAACATCACGGTTGCAACATGCATGAGATGTAACTGGTCACTGACTTTGCAGTATGGCCTCTTTCGACTGAAGAAGTCACTTTCACTTATGGGAGCAGGTTTCTACCTGCGTTTGTCTGTGATCACCACGCTGGTCGAACGCGGGTAGGAAACCCGCTCCTGTTGAAGAATAATAAGTTTTTCGATGCAGGGGTCAGTGACGAGTTACCATGAGATGCATGGCACATATGCTGTTTTTCTGGTACAATGGCCTGATGTCTTCACGTCTGACAAAAAAAAGGGAGGGAGGCCAATTGGATGGATGGCATCGTGTGCCACAGGGGCATCGTATCGCAATTCTTGTGTGCGTGATGCTCGCACTACTCGGCTTTCTGTCATCTCTGAGAATCGTCGGTGCCAGCTCATCTGGTGAGATGAGTGTTGGTTTTGTCGTCACAGACGGCTCGGAAGTATCAAGCTCATCATCCTCAAGTTCGAGTAGTGAGAGTTCATCAAGTAGCAGTAGCGAGTCTTCGTCGGTACGCGCTGACGATACAAATCCTCAGCCTGCCGGTGGTAATAGTCGTCGCACAGATGACATACTTGCCGCCATACGTACGGAGGACATACCGCAAATACTCACGCAAAAAATGCTTCCCGGTTGCGATATTTATATTAATAGAATGCTGATTCCGCAACGATCACCACATCCCGTCTCTTTCTGTCCAAGAAATGATGCATCAGCACATGCCGCCCCTTCGGCTCTCACGATGTATGAGGATGTTCCTGCAGGCATCTGGTATGAAGAAGCGGTCGCCACGTTTCTTTCTGAAGGAATACTTGATGCAAGCAAATCTATCTTCCGCGGTACAGAAGGTTCTACACGAGCAGAATTCGCCAAAGTACTTGGCATGATTCATGGTGGAGTACGTACGACTGAACCAAATACCATGCACTTCGATGACGTACCATCTGATACGTGGTTTACCACTTTTGTGGAATTTGCAGGTACGAAAGGTTGGATGCGTGGATACAATAATTGTATTGGCAGTCATCCATGCAATGTCATGCCAAGCGCCACTATTAGTCGTGCCGAAGCAGCAGTGATGATCGTCCGATTCTTTGACCTGCAACTTCTCTCCTCTGCGCCTTCATTTAAGGATGTTGATCCAGATGCTTGGTACGCAGAGACAGTTGCCATAGCTGCTGATCACTGTCTGTTGCAGGGCATAGGTACCGAGCGATACGCCAATCCGAATGGGCGCCTTCATAGAGCCGAGATGATGGTCATCTTGGATCGAGCGCGTAAAAACCTCGTGTACGGAACTGATTGCCGATTGGAAAACGTCTCTTCTTCTGCATCATCTTCGACCGATAGCATGAAACAATAAGGTTTACGTATCATTCGTGGTTTGCATAAAATATTAAAATCAGGTATAATAGTTGTGTTAG
>CAZFCB010000052.1:0-6576 GCA_964517585.1 uncultured Candidatus Peribacteria bacterium
TTCTCATTAAATGGCTTCGTTTTTAAGCAGATGCCTGGTGTTTCCGATGAAGTCTTGACCGCATGACAAAACAAATCGCCATTATCGCTGGTGCTGGTCCTGCAGGTCTGACTGCAGCATACGAGCTTCTGAAGCGCACAAACATTCAGCCCATTGTTCTTGAGATGACAGACGCCATCGGCGGCATAGCTCAGACATACAACTACAAAGGAAACCGTATCGATATTGGAGGGCACCGTTTCTTCTCAAAAGTCGATCGTGTGATGGATTGGTGGTTTGCTGTGATGCCCCGTCAAGGGAAGCCTGCAGCTGATACGATCGAAAAAAAGCATGAAATAGAATACATGACTGACGTTATTGTTTCGTATCTTTGTCCAGAGTGTGTTCCTGAAGAAATGTCGAATGCTGAATGCCGAATACCGAATAATCCAGGGCAAAAAGATTCTGTTCTACATTCCACATTCGATATTCGGCATTTGAAAACCGTGTCATTGAAGCGTCTCGCACCCGATCCTGAAAAAGAAGACAATGTCATGTTACAGCGACCAAGAGTGTCACGCATTTTCTACCGAAAAAACTTCTTCCCGTATCCGATCGGGATCACGTTCATGGTGGCGAAGCGTCTTGGTTTCTGGAATACGTTCATGATTGGCATGAGCTATATCAAGCGTCACTTTTTTCCTTTAAAAGACGAAACGTATCTTGATGCGTTTTACATAAACCGTTTCGGAGATAGGCTCTACCGCACATTTTTCGAGGCGTATACCGAGAAAGTATGGGGAGTACCGTGCAGTCAGATTCGCGCTGACTGGGGTGCACAGCGCGTGAAAGGACTGTCCCTCAAGCGTGCCGTTGTTCATGCGCTCAAGGATTTACTCTCGAGTGATTTCAAGAAACAGCAGGAGGAGCGTGAAACGAGCCTCATCACTCGTTTCTTTTATCCAAAGTTTGGCCCCGGCCAAATGTGGGAGATCGTCACTGATCAAGTGAAGAAATGCGGAGGGGAGGTGCGCATGCGCCACCGTGTCTCCGGTGTCCACGTAGAAGCAGGGAAAGTTGTTGCTGCGACTATTGAGGATATGGAGACAGGGAAGACTGAACGCATTGCTTGCGACTACTTCTTCTCTACCATGCCGATCAAACACCTTGCCGGCATGATGACACCGCACCCACCTGCGAGAGTGACTGAAGTAGCGGAGGGTTTGTATTACCGAGATTTTCTCACTGTCGGGCTACTTCTTAAAAAGTTGCATGTGCAAGAAAAAGGCAAGAAGCCGCAGGCTGATGTTCCGGATAACTGGATCTATATTCAAGAAGGGGGAGTGAGAGTTGGGCGCGTGCAGCTCTTCAATAACTGGAGTCCGTACATGGTCAAAGATCACAAAAATACGAAGTGGATCGGCCTTGAGTATTTCGTGAGTGAAGGTGGCGACTTGTGGGTGATGGAAGATCAGGCGCTCATTCAACTTGGTATCTCTGAGATGGTAAAAATTGGCATGATTCAAGCCGAAGATGTGCTCGACGGTTGCGTACTACGTATGCCGAAGGCGTATCCTGCGTACATCGGTAGTTACACACAACTTGATGTCGTGCGTGAATTCGTCGAAGGTATTCCAAATTTGTACCTCGTTGGTAGAAACGGTATGCATCGTTATAACAATCAAGATCACAGCATGCTCACGTCCATGCTTGCGGTGGACAACATTATTTCTGGACGCACTGATAAATCAAACCTGTGGGAAGTGAATTTGGATATGGTGTATCACGAGGAGAAGAAGCAATAAATTGCCTGCTCCGTGGAGAGGAAAATACATTTGGCACTTATCACTCGTATTTTATTTTGTTCATTTCTGATTCCAATCCAAGGCCTGTAAATACAGAGGGAAGATGACTTGCGCCACAGATTGCGATGATATGACGTGGTTGGTGCCCCCTCCGATTGCTCGAGAGGTTGGCGATGGTTAGTTCATTTGCAACGTCCCTCATAGAATAGATGATCTTAGACCTCCATTCTTTCCCTGCATTTTTTGCAAACGAATACGCTTCTTCCAATGAAGACACGTCAGTATCAAAATCTTTGCTAAAATTCGCTATAATCTTATTGTAAATTTGTCTCCACATTTCCTGTGTTTGGTGTTGTTTTTGTAATGATAAAAATGTTACCCCAGCACGATTGCACATCCATGCACCTAGTATGTTATTTCTCGACGTCAGACCTTTTTGCGTTTCTGCCTCTACAACTTCTTTGCATAGCGAGGGCAAGATTTCGTTTTTTACATTGATCCCAGATATTCTTACACCTACCTCCTGAATGCATATCAGCGCGCCACAAACTCCGCTCACTCGACTAAGTCCCTTGTCTGCAGTTTCTCTGCAAGTAGCCATTGTGTTTTCTTCTGGCGTTACCTCTCTGTATATCAGAATGTCCCCCCTATGTATTTTGGCAAGATGCCCAATGATTACTTCTAAGAAGTTCAGCGATTTTGTGTCCTGATGATTTTCACCAAGTAGGTAATACGTGCAATTGCCATCTTTCAATATATGTAACTGGGTGTTACTTGCAATCGGTGGTTGTACATGTTTGCAGATGGCATCATTCAGCTTTTTCGCTTCCGCGATTATGTCCTTCGCACATTCTACATCGAAGAGTTTTACATGATCGGACACCTCAGCATGTACTGCGCCTTGTTTTTCAGAAATGCCGTCTACTACTTCTTGTCCTCGAATTTCTATGGGATTGGACGGAATCTCCTTTTCATCATCAGGTAATTTCTTAGGTGCATAATCTTCGCCCATAACATTATATATAATAACACATTATTTAATAATATTCAAGTACCATTCCACAGACTTCTTCATCCCTTCCGCAAAACTCGTCTTCGGGTTGTAGCCAAGTTTCTGCTGTGCCTTTGAGATATCTGCGATGTAATGCGTTACTTCACCAGTTCGGGCGCTCGTTGTCACGATGTCGGAGTTACTCTCAAGGAGCCTTTTCATCTCCTCTGCAAGATGCAAAATCGTCGTGCCTTCACCGTAGGCCAAGTTGTACGTATCGTTTTTCGCAGTCTCAAATTTCTCGACGCCGAGCATCATGCCTTGGATGCAGTCATCGATGTATGTGAAATCCAGACATTTCTCTTTGCCAAATACGTTGAGTGTTTCACCTGCTTTGGCCTGACGAAAAAAGAGGGGAACGACGCGAATTGAATCGTCGTACATGCCGTACACGTTACTGAATCTCCAAATAATCGAGTCGATTCCGTAGCAGCGTTTGTAGGCTTCAAATAATGCTTCGCCACCAATCTTACTTGCAGTGTACGGGCTTTCACACGTCATGAAGTGTGCTTTGTCTTCGGAATACTTTTCGCCGTTTGGCAGACGAATATTGCCGTACGTTTCACGCGATGAAGCGAACATCATTTTCTTAACCCCGTTCTTTCGAGCGAACTCAAGAATGTTAAATGTATCGGTAAAGTTGTCCATTGCACGTTCTGGATTTTCCACGAGTTCGTAGACGCGCGCGTTTGCCGCAAGGTGAATGATCATCTCTACGTCTGTTGGTAATTTTCCGAATTCATCCTTGTGCCGAAGATCAATGTCGATCCTCAGTTTCTCGACGATAGGATTCCACTTGCATGGCTCCCAGTCAGCTCCAATCACTGTATGACCTGCGGCGAGAAGCGCCTCACAGAGCCGTGTGCCGATAGTGCCGGAGGAACCCGTGACGAGAACTTTCATCGCCATGCAGTGTACCCATCGCAAAGCATAATGTCAGGTTTGGCTTCCAGAGTCGTTATCTTGCCTCTAAACTGTCTCCATGCTTTCTTTGGTTTTGCCAACGTACAATGAAGCGGCCAACATTACCGCGCTCATTGATAATATCGATGGCATTCTTCAATCCGTACCTCATGAGATCATCATCGTCGATGATGATTCGCCGGATGGGACATGGAAGGTTGCTGAGAGTCTAGCGCGCAAATATCAGTCACTTCGTGTACTACGGCGCGTTGGCCGAAAAGGTCTCAGCTCAGCTGTTGTGGAAGGTTTTGACATGGCGAGAGGATCAGTCCTTGCGGTCATGGACGCGGATGGTCAGCATGATGGGATGCTTCTTCATACCATGCTGTCCTCCTTACAGAATGGAGCGCAACTGGTCATTGGATCGAGATATGTCGCAGGGGGGAGTGTCGGTGAGTGGGTGACGGATCGTCGCATTATTAGTTCGTTAGGCACTGTCGTTGCCAAAACTCTGTCTCGCGTCAGCGTCAGTGATCCACTTGGTGGATTCTTTGCTCTCAAAAAAGATCTGTATACATCAGTACGAACATCACTTCGTCCAACTGGCTTCAAAATTCTACTCGAGATCCTTGCGAACATTCCTGCGTCGACACGCGTGACTGAAATACCGCTCGTTTTTCGCATGAGACTTCATGGGCACAGTAAGCTTTCCATGAAAGTTCACTGTGAATTTGTGTGCCAGTCTCTGCGACTCGGTGGTGCGAGGCTTTTTATCGGTACATGTTTTCTCTGCGCTCCAGTTTTTTGGATCACAGTATTGGTAATACTGTTGGTACTTCTGCCGCGACTGTGGGGACTTCACCTTTTGTATACAGACAGCTCCATTCGCGCAAAGGCAAAGCAGGCTTTGACAGATACAGCAGCACGAGAAGGCTGGCTCCTCTCTGATATGGGCATCGTGCGCGTAGACCCCGACGGTCTGACAGTCACCCACCGAGAACACATGCGCAGTCCTCCTCCGCCAGAAACATGCTTCATACGTTATCGTCCTTTCACTATCACATGCGAAAACACCCCGTCATAATCAGCGTTCTTCTCCTTGAAGCGATAGCCGTCATGCTTGCATACGTGCAGTTTTCTTCAGGACTTGTCAGTGATGAGGCAAAGTATCTTCTGTCTATTCCATATCCACATCCGCCTTTCCTTCGGTCACTACTTGGTTGGACGTCAGCAATGCCGTACCACGAATTTTTCTGGAGATTTGTTTTTGCGAGCTTCCTCCTGCAAGCCGTGTGGTACGTGTGGGATTTGGGTGACGTACTCACTCGTCCACGACGCATTGCGCTTGCAGCAAGCTGGCTACTTTCGGCCGCTGTTATTCTACAGTCAGGGATGATAGTTATGGCGACTGGTGCAGCGCTCTCGGGGCTCATGTTCCTCTGGTGGACACTGCACCCCGTTCCTCCAAAAAAGCCAGCCATGATTGCTTTTCTCTGGCTTATTGCACTCTTCACGGCGTACCAATCCGCCGTATTTGTCCCTCTCGTATTTTCTGCGCTCCTGCGCTCGTCGAAGTCACGATTGATTGTATTTCTCTATCTATGTGTTCCGATTGCCCTTATTTGTCTCTATTCACTCACGAATCCTTACGCGCTGACGATCATGTTCACTGTCTCGGGCCAAGAGGCTGCCATACCTCCCATCGAACGATTCATCAGCATCAGTTGGGTGTGGATCATGGCGGGCAGCGGACTGCTCAGCATTATCGGTACGATTGGCATTCTTTCTTCGGTGAGGATTGATCTTGTTGCTGCATTTGGCATGCTTCTTGGCTTTGTTATTCTCACGAGTCGTTTCTACGACGCCATTCTTTTCACGCCTCTTCTTATAGGCGGTCTATTTCTTCTGTTCTGTAAACGCAGGCTCAACCCAGGATTATTTGTGACAGCGCAGGCAGTCTCCACTGCAGTTGTGCTCTTTCTCACATTTCCTCTTTTTCGGGAATCTATAGCACGTCAGGAGATGAGAGCACTGTCACGGTATCAGGTTTCTGGACATCTTCTCATAGACGGTTTCTTTGGCCACGACTGGCAGTACGAGAGCGCATTACCTATTCGTCGTTTCAGCCAACAACTTTCCACGTCAGCTGAAATGAAAGCAGGTGTTTTTGTGTGCACAAAAAGTTCTGGCTGCGATGAAGACATTGATAAAGATTCTTGGACGAGACTTCCGGATACACCACTGCCTACGTGGATCAAACATAGTACTGGTTCATGAAAACCATTTGAGGAGTCGGATGATCCCCATCTTCGCACCCTGCTTATGTGCTGAAACGCCAGTGCGATTTTCTATGTCTGCTCGGTTTTTGTGATAGTGTTCGAAGGCCTTAAAAAGCATGTCCTCATTCGTCAGTGTTGGCTTCCAATCAAGCACACGACGAATTTTGTGTGTATCAAATTCAAAACTCTCGGCAATCATTTTGTATTGATATGGCCCTAGAGGAGACATGCCAAGCATGTACGCGATGCGCATGGCAAAAAGTGTCGGACCCTTTGGTAGCGTTCCTACACGACTCTTTGTTCCCGCTCTTTGGATGACTGAGTTGTACACATCGCGAAAACTTTTAACGTTCTCGGACCCGATATTCAAGACGACAGGTTCGGTGAGTGTCAGTGCACGGATGCATGCATCGACGAGATCCTGTGCATAGATGAACTGGTACGTATTGTCTCCTCCTCCTACAACCCATACAGATCAGCCTTCATCGATAAACTCGAAGAGAATTGCGAGAAGCCCCAAACGACCTACATCCATGAACGTCGCACAACGGATGAACAC
>CAZFCB010000053.1:0-6290 GCA_964517585.1 uncultured Candidatus Peribacteria bacterium
ACCCAACGCGGGTCAGTAGACCCGCTCTGTAACGTAAATGTCACAATTATTTGGAAGCGGTTTATGAGCTGCAAAGACGCAAAATTTTGCGTCTCTACTTCTGATATTTCTCAAAAATTGCGCGAAGTTTTGCAGCTTCTTTTGTGTCTCGTCGCACTGCGATCTTGCACTTTGCTTTCATATGGAAAATGTCCGAGAAAAGTTCTGCATCAAATTGGCTGATGGATTCTACGGTGCTGAAGAAGAATGAGAAATGCTTCGTGATGGCTGGAGGAAAGACGCATTCTAGGATGTGATCATCACACACCCAAATAGCGCATCCTTCAGCCGGAAATGGTGTATGTGTATCGATGCTTGCATGCACATTTTTCACGCGTATGAGCTTTTCGCCGTATCGATCCAGAAACGTATCATTGCCGTAGAGGATAATAAGCGGATTACCACGAGCTACCATTCCTTGGTAGAAACGCGTCTCAGTCTCACGCATCCCAAGCGAATACCACGGATGAGAGTTGTACATGTAACTCGGGTGCGTCTGTGGTTCCCTCGTCATCTTCAGGAGGACATGCGACCACACGGGATCTAGGCTCATGAGCGAATCTGCAAAAAATTCCCGACGCTCTTGTTCTTTGAGTGGAAATTGAAATTCTTCCGTCCTATGTTCAACGTACGTTCTATTCACGGTATCCAGAAAGCCTGTCAGATGTCCGATCCACACCATGTTCAGAGAAATTTTCCCATATGTCTTCACAAGCATCTGCGAATCGATCATCTGAGATACCATCCGATAGAGATTGGGCAGAGACACTGTCACCGCCTCTTTTTTAAGCCGCTTATGAAGCTCTGTGATAGTGAGAGACTGCTTGGAGCCTAGCACTTCAAGGATGGTGCTCTGCAGTGGATGGAGAGGGTCAACGTTTGCCATTCGCATTCTATGATATTCTTATAAAATAAGAATTCAAACTCTATTTTCTTAATTCTCTTGAAATAGAAAACAGAGCGAGGAGAATCGCCCGATGGTGAGTCATCCATGTATCGCCTGCGGCCAAACCTTTGTCATCACAAGTGATGATCTTGCGTTTTATGAAAAAGTGTCGCCAATATTTAACGGCAAGAAAGAGCTGATTCCTCCTCCCACACACTGTCCGGAGTGCAGACAACAGCGAAGACTAGCCTGGAGAAACGAGCAGCATCTCTATAAGCGCTCATGTGATCTATGTCAAAAGAGTACGATTTCAGTTCACTCTGAGCATGCGCCATTTCCTGTGTACTGCACGCAGTGCTGGTGGGGTGATGGATGGGATCCGCTCTCATTCGGTATCGCTGTTGATAAAAACATGCCGCTACTCCCACAACTCAAAGTGCTCCTAGATCGCGTGCCACATCTTGCCATGCAAAATGACAACGGTATCAGCAGTGAAAATTCGGAATACTGCTACGACATTTCGCGAGCAAAGAATTGCTATCGGCTCATCGGGAGCTGGTACGACGAGGAATGTCATTACGGACTCAATATCAATCACTGCAAATTTGTCGTTGACAGTAACACGATAGGATCTAACTCTGAGCTTGTGTATGAATCGCTCGACTCGCAAAAGCTCTACCACTGTGCATATCTCCAAAACAGCGAGAACTGTCATGACTGTTTTTTCGGTTACGACCTCAAGGGATGTAGTGATTGTTTGAGTTGCGTTGGCATTCGGCAGAAAAAGTTTTGCATCAATAATATTCAGTATTCTGAGCCAGAGTATCGTGAACATCTTTCAAGAATTTCATTTGGCTCTCGCTCAACTGTCGACAATCTTCGAGAAACATTTGATACATGGTCTCTCACATTCCCACGTCGCGCTGCCAATTTTCAAAACTGCGAAGATTGCCTCGGCAATAACCTTCTCAATTGTAAAAACGTGCTGGGTTACAGCGTCTTCAACAGTGAACATTCAAAATTTATCGATCGGTCAGATGGACCGAAGTACTGCTACGACATCATCAATAGTGGTGGTCCTGAGTGGTGCTACGACTGCGTCACGCCAGACGACTCGTACATGACACTTTTTTCAGTGTGGTGCTGGAAATCCAAGAATGTCATCCTGAGTGATAATTGCCATTCGAGTGAACAGCTTCTTGCGTGCGCTGGTATCCATCGTGGGAAATTCTGCATTCTCAATACACAGTACACCGAGGATGAGTATAACGATCTGGCACCTCAGCTCATTCAGCAGATGACGAAAGACGGTGTATGGGGTGAACATCCGCCAGTACATTTCTCTCCATTTGGATACAACGAGAGCGCTGCTATGGACTATTACCCGCTTGTGCGAAATGCAGTTGTAGCGAAGGAATGGAAGTGGGAAGACAATCTTCCTTATACCGTAGGGAAGCAGACAATTGAGAGAAAGAATATTCCCGATGACATCTCTGATATCCCAGATTCAATCGTCAATGAGATCCTCTCTTGTAGCGTGTGTGATCGAAACTTCAAAATTATCCCGCAAGAACTATCGTTCTATCGCTCGATGCCAATTCCTCTTCCTCGTGCATGTTTTCAATGTCGTCATCGGGCACGATTTCAGCGAAAAACACCTACGCGTATTTGGAGCCGCGAATGCGCCAAATGCCGCAAGCCAATTGCAACAAGCTATAGCCCTGAGAGGCCGGAAACCGTGTACTGCGAGCGTTGCTATCTTGAAACAGTCTATTAACCATGATGTTTCTTTTTCTTGCATCAACTGCAGCGAAGCCCTCCGTAGCCGCCACCGTAGTGGCGCGAAGGACGGGCGAGTCTTGTTATCTGGAAACAGTGTACTAACCCAACGCGGGTCAGTAGACCCGCTCTGCTACCACAATGATCCATACCTGCGCCCAATGTTCGGCAACATATGAAATCACGAAGAGGGATCTCGTGTTTTACGACACCGTCTCGCCGATCTTTGGAGAAAAGAAATACGGAATCCCACCTCCGACTCTTTGCCCGATGTGTCGCATGCAACGCAGGAGTGCGTGGCGCAATGAACGATCACTGCATTCCCGATCATGCGGACGGTGTGACCGAAGAATCGTCGCATTGTATGCGGAAGATGCGCCATTCCCCGTGTATTGCCACAGCTGTTGGTGGGGACAGGAATGGGATCCAGCGTCGTATGGACAGGCCGTGGATATGGATCGGCCATTCTTCGAACAGTTTTTTGAGGTAAATCACCGTGTGCCACATCTTGCCATGATGAATGACAACGGCGTGAATAGTGAGAACTGTGAGTACACGACAGACTTTTCCTTCGGAAAGAACTGTTACATGACATGTGGATCATGGTTTGTGGAACATTGTTACTACTGCGCTGCTCCAAATACGCGGTGCAAATTCATGGTCGATTGTTATTTCATGGCCGATAGCGAACTGTGCTACGAATGTCTGGATTCACGCAGACTGTATTCCTGCCGCTATCTGCAAAATTGCGAAAGCTGCACTGACTGCATCTTCGGCTACGACCTGAAAGGTTGCAGCGACTGCGTTGGATGTTTCGGACTGCGACAGAAACGTTTCCATTGGTTTAATGAAAAACTCTCCGAACCTGAGTATAGAAAACGCTTGGCAGAATTTGATATAGGTTCATACGAACAAATTGAGGCGATGAAAATCCGCTTTCGTGCTTGCACGCTGACACTACCGCGTCGTGGGATGCAGCTCATAAACTGTGAAGATTGTGATGGAGACTACTTAAACGGCTGCCATGATGTCCATGACAGCTATATGTGCTTCGATGCTGAGCATTGCCGATATTGCGACAGAGGAGAAGGTCAAGTATCTGGCTATGATCTGCTCCATACTGGGAATTCGGAATACTGCTATGAAGGACTGACTCCTGATAACTCCTACATGACGCTCTTTAGCA
Source organism: uncultured Candidatus Peribacteria bacterium (assembly GCA_964517585.1). Taxonomy (GTDB): domain Bacteria; phylum Patescibacteriota; class Gracilibacteria; order Peribacterales; family Peribacteraceae; genus JAGORY01. The sequence goes on from CAZFCB010000053.1 coordinate 3,891, forward strand.
TGTGGACGTGGTTTACGAAGTACTGTCTCTATAGTGACAATTGTCATCACTCCGAACATTTATTCGGGTGTTCATCGATGAAGAATGCGAAGTACTGCATTTTGAACAAACAATATTCCAAAGAAGAATACGAGGCTCTAGCACCAAAAATAATTGAGCGAATGCGCAGCGACGGTGAGTGGGGCCAACTCTTTCCCATTAGCACTTCTCCTTTTGGTTACAACGAAACAATAGCGCAGGATTATGTACCAATGAACGCAGAAGACGCACGCTTGCGAGGTTGGCTCTGGCGCGAACCGAAGAATGAAGAAGGAGATGGAACACCAGCGGAAAAGTTGCCAGATCGCATCGATGACACGAGCGACGCTTTGCTTGCGCAGCCTATTCGTTGCTCACGCTCCAGACGAGTATTTAGGATGATCAAACAGGAGACTGATTTTTACCGACGTCATCGCATTCCATTGCCTCGTCTGCATCCAACAGAGCGACATGGAGACCGTTTCCGGATGCATAATCCACCGAAAATCTGGGATCGTACGTGTGCGAAATGCGCTACGGTATTACGAACGACATACGCACCAGATCGGCCTGAGATTGTGTACTGCGATCGTTGCTATTTAGAAACCGTGTACTAGTTGTAGAGACGCAAAATTTTGCGTCTCTACTGCACCAATCATGCTATAATCCTGAGCATGAACAATACCTGCAAGCGCTGTACTGCAGAATTCGTCATCCATCCCGATGAGGAAGTGTTTCTTGAGAAACTTGGATTCTCATTTGGTACAGAAACGTTTCACCCAGCACGTCCTGTGTATTGCCCAGACTGCAGACTGCAAATACGCACGTGTCACAGAAATGAGCAATTCATGTACCGTAGGAAGTCATCAAAATCAGGAAAAGAGATCGTAGCGCTGTACCATGAAGAGGCACCATGGGGTGAACCATATAGTGTTTATTCTCAAGAAGAATGGCGTAGCGATGAGTTTGACCCACTGAAGTACGTGCAGGAGACCGACTTCACGAAACCATTTTTTGAGCAGTACGCCGAGCTTCAGAAAAAAGTGCCCAGAGTCGCGATGGTGACAGTTGCGAACGAGAACTCGGACTTCACAACAGGTACCGGCTACTGCAAGAACTGCTATCTCATCAATTCGTCCGAGTACGCGGAAGACTGCTACTACGGAAAACTCTTTCAGAAATGCAAAAACTCGATGGACTGTTGTTACCTCTATGACTCTGAACTCTGCTATGAGTGCTTCAGTGTGTATGGATCGTACAACTGCGCGTTTGTTTCTTTTAGCCAGAATTGTCAGGACTGTTTGCTGTCGTCCAATCTGCAGTCGTGCTCAAACTGCTGTTTGTGTACAAATCTTTCTCGGAAGAAATATTGCCTGCTCAATGAACAGTTGACGAAAGAAGAGTACGAGAAACGCGTTGCAGAATTACTTGGATCGCACACAGCTCTTGAAGCCGGAAAGAAGCATCTGACAGAGTTGAATCTCAAGAAAATCCACAAGTACGCCAACATCGTGAATTGTGAAAACTGTACGGGTGACTACATCGAAAACTCACAAAATTGTTTGGACTGCTACGACGTGAACGAGAGTCAGGATTGCAGATACGTCACGGTCGGAGTGAATGTCAAAGACAACTACGACTGTAGCAACATGTATCTCAAGCCCGAACTTTGTTATGACACGCTTGGAACAATAGAGGCCTATAACTGCGCCTACTGCCTCTACATCTTCTACTCGCAGCGGATGCTGTATTGCGATACGTGCTATAACTCTGCGGACTGCTTCGGATGCATCGGACTCACGCGTAAGAAGTACTGCATCTTCAATACACAATATTCGGCAGAAGAATATAACGCACTCGTCCCTCGTCTCATCAAACACATGAAGTCGACTGGCGAGTGGGGGCTCTTTTTTCCGCCGTCTATTGCGACATTTGCGTACAACGAAAGTTTGGCATCGGAGTACTTTCCGATGGAGAGAGATGATGCGAAAGCACAAGGTTTCACATGGCGCGAGAAAGATGCGCGTGAATATCAACTGCAAACAACAGTTCTCCCCGATGGCATCGCGGAAACAAAGGATTCGGTTCTGAAAGAACTACTTGCGTGTACTGATTGTGCGAAGAATTATCGCATCATTCCACAGGAACTTGCGTTCTATCGTCGCCAAAATTTCCCGATTCCAAGGTGTTGTCCGGAATGTCGCCAGAAAAATCGAATGCAACTCAGAAGTCCGCGAACTCTGTACGAAAGACAGTGCAAAGACTGCGGCGAAAAAATACGGACGACATATGCCCCAAGCCGCCCCGAAAGCATCGTGTGTTCAGCGTGTTTTTTGAAGACAGTGTATTAGCAAACAAGAAACGGCTGTTTTCGGTACCTAT
>CAZFCB010000054.1:0-5975 GCA_964517585.1 uncultured Candidatus Peribacteria bacterium
GACGCAAAAAGTGCACGAAGAAAAAATACTGGCAGCATCCATCGTCCCCCCCCGTATCCGACGAGGTATACTTTCACGTCTGCACGGTTCTGAAGAGCCGTTACAAGCGTAGAAGCTTGCGTCTGCATACCGCCAAAACTGGAGCCGAGCGTCCGAGAAATGAAAAGAATGCGTCGTGTCATGCGTGCTCTAGAAATGCAGTGTCATGTTCGTGCATCAGGCGTCTATCTGCGGCATAGGACTCGGCGATAACTCCAAGAATGAGAAACTGAATACCAGCGACAGCAAACAGAATGGCAAGCATCATCGAACTAAAATGAAATGTAAAATCTCGCAGCGCATAGATTGTAATCAGGCCCCCTAGTACCATGCATGCAGCAGAAAGGAGGAGAAATTTGCGTAGTGGCCGGTAAAGAAACGTTGCACGAATAATGGTGCCACACGAACGAAGAATGTGATGCCGAAGCGTCCGTACAAGCTTACTTTTCCCATGTGCACGAGGCCGAAAACTGACGGGAGTGTCGACAACATTGAATCCGTAAGCATCGGCTTGAATCAGCATTTCGTGTGTGTAGGTATGTCTACTCATGATCCGCAGAGACTCGCCAAGTCTCGCATTGAAGAGTCGAAATCCAGAAGATGCATCGCAAATTTTGGTAACACCCATCATACGGAGCATCAAGCTGCCGATAAGATTTCCGATGCGGTTACCTGCAGGCATGTGATCACATGAGAGAATGCACCGATTACCCACAACCATATCAGCGTGCGTTCTCTGCATTTCTTGTAAGAGAATTGTTAATTCTTCTGGCCTGTACTGTCCATCAGCGTCAATGGTCGCTATGAAATCGGCTTTACGTCTGAGAGCCGCTTTGAGACCTGTGCGAAATGCTGATGCAAGGCCAAGTCTTTCAGGGTGAGAGATCACTGTGGCTCCGAATGAATGCGCAGCACTCACGGTGCTATCGGTACTCCCGTCATCAACAACAATGGTACGAATGTCCGAGATGCCCAGGAGAGACTGCGGAATGTGTGACAGTACATCGCCAATACTGCTATCTTCGTTTGTTGCCGGAATAACAATGATGAGACGCACATCGAAAGACTACCTGCACTTCACATGCTTGAGCCAGATTCGTTAACGACTCAACAGTGCAAATTCGACAATCCAACGATCGCCGGAACGCTGAATGTTCCGTACTTTCATGAGTGGGATTGGCCACAAACCCTTTCCAAAGAGTCCGGAGGCAATACCGGTAAAAGCTGACCGAACATGCGTCAGCCCAGCATCGAGAAGCATCATACGAATATCAGAAACAGCGGCTGTGGGAACATCTTCCAGCATCCGCTGCTCGCGCGCATCAGGATCCGCTGCGTACTGCATGAGATCCAGATAGAGGAAATCTTCAGCGCGTCGAAGAGAAGCAGGCGCAATGGCTTCGATCACGCGAAGAAATTCCTCCTGATCGTGAGGACTCATCGTATCTCTGACGACCAAATCCCCTCCAAATCCCAGCACTGCAAGCATGCGAGCTGTTTTTTGGAATGATCCACGGAAGACAGCGTGAGCCGTCAGTGTCTTAAAGCTTCCTTCATCTTTCGGCTGAGAATCGAATGTGAGTTTTTCCAGAACAAAGTCACCATCTGTACTCAGGGTGCGAGCAATTTCCTGTAGAGTTTTCACCGCTCTTGGTACAGGTGAGCCATTCGTCAAAATATACACTGATGCTTGCTCTTCGTGAGCGGCACGTGCTTGTTCAGCAAAAATGCTCTCAGCTTCTACGTTTGCTGCAAGTAAGGAAACCGCTGTCTTGAGCTCCGGAAGCTGTGTCCCGATCATCACTGCCGTATCACGCTTCTGAGAGAAAAGTGCAACGTGTGATGCCAGTACTCCGCATGCACCGATACTGAAAATGGCACCGATAATAAAACATATCACTCCACAATGCTGCCGATGTGCGCGGAAGAATTTATTCATGATGAAAACGTAGTGTGATCGTAAAATGAGACAATGTTCCGCCGTCTGCTAACGGATCGGAACTATATTCAGGCTCCGAGACAGAATCAAAAACGGGAATGTCACGAAGTTCATCAACAAATGATGCCAAAATCTGCATAGACCTACCGCCTGTATCACGAGCCTGACCATCCAGTACCAGTGCATAGGATGACGCATCAAACGAGACACCGGGTAGTGCAATAGGATCAGATGTGCCCACGCGGAAGCTACGACGAACGTCCTCGATAGACAGCATTGCTGAACCGACTGGCAACATGAGGGAACGAAGTTTTGCAACTTGCTGCAAGACGGGTGCGTCGGTATCGGCCAGAATTTTCTGACGAGCTTCCAGCAGATGAACCTGTTGCATCTTGAGACTTCTTTCTTCATCTTCCAACTCATAAAGGCGCACTGTTTTATCTCCGACTCGAACAGGAAAACGATCCGGCGAAAAGAGGAGTGTTAGCATGAGTGCAATCAGTAAAAACGTGACGCCAAAAATACCAACGGGAACACCGAGTCTGGAAATAGCAGGTATGAGGACAGGATCACTTGCGAGAGAAGCGACATTGTCGACCTGTTTTGGCTCAGTGGTGCGGTTCAAAGCCATCAAGACATTGTAGCAGAAAAGCCATACCGGTGCTAGAGTGGTCATAGGTCATTTCCCCCTTTCCCGTGGACGAGATTCTCCGCAAACTCACCGAGCTGCTGAGTGCCGTAAATATGGGCAAGGACTCTCTTTGAGCGCCGCGGCATTCCATCACAGATTGTAGAACTTGAGACACTCACATCCGCTCCCGATATCTGGAATGATCATCGGCGTGCGGAAGGCCTTTTTCAGAAACTCAAAGGGCTCAAGAAACAGTGGGAACCGATTGCAGAACTCGCTCAACATTCCAAGGACATGATGGACATAGCAAAGGAAAGTTCTGTCAGTGATATCCCCGCACTCGAAAAAGAATATGCAGAACTCAGCAAGCGCTGGAGTATTGCAGAAAGAGCACTGTATCTCGGAGGGAAATATGATCTTGGCAACGCCTACATCACTATTTCAGCAGGAGCAGGTGGTACGGAAGCTCAAGACTGGGCTGGGATGCTTGTCCGTATGTATCTTCGGTACGCGGAACGTAAAGAATGGAAAACGGAAACTGTAGAACGAACCGACGGGCAGGAAGCCGGCATTAAGTCGATGACGATCTACATTGAGGGTGACGCCGCGTACGGACATGTGAAGTGTGAACGAGGAACACATCGCTTGGTTCGCCTGTCCCCTTTCAATGCAAAGAACTTACGGCAGACGAGTTTTGCCCTCGTTGAAGTCCTTCCCGACATGTCTGGTGAACACGATATCGATATTAATGTGAGTGATCTCCGCATCGATACGTACCGCTCCGGAGGTGCCGGCGGACAACACGTCAATAAGACAGATAGCGCGGTTCGCATCACGCATATTCCTACGGGTATCGTGGTCGCATGCCAAAACGAACGATCTCAAATTCAGAACCGTGAGAGAGCTATGCACCTAATCAAGGCAAAGCTCGTTGAGCGAAAAGAAGCTGAGCAGGAAGCGGAGAAAAAACGCCTACGAGGTTCTGCAGCGAGTGCTGACTTCGGTTCGCAGATTCGAAGTTATGTCCTGCAACCATACCAGATGGTGAAAGATCTCCGAACACACTATGAAACGAGTGACACGGCAGGAGTGCTGGATGGTGACCTAGATCTGTTGATAGAGGCGGAATTGAAGAGAGAAGCGCGAGAAGTCTGATACAATAAGAGTTATATGAAGATTCCTCGTAAGCACCTGCAAGATCTCTACGAGCTTCTTGCCGCACCGAAGACAGCGGCAGACGCTGAGTTGCTCATGGATGACCTCCTTACGCCACAGGAGAGAGGAAAACTCGCAGAAAGGTGGCAGCTCGTGAAACTTCTCGCTGGGGGCATGACTCAACGCAAAGTTTCTCGCACACTCAAGATTTCGATCAGTAAAGTCACCCGAGGTTCACGGCAGCTGCAATTTGGTAGTGGAGGATTCCAGAAGTACCTGACGAAGAAAAAATAACTTGCAACAGAATCAGCTGACCGGTAATCTCTCGATCCTTATTTGTACTTATGTACCGATACATAATGACATGGCAAAATTTAACATCTCAATAAACGGCTCAACGCCTGTCTGCACAGATTGCCCGCAAATAGCTCTCATGTTCGGCTGCGCTCAGCTGGCGGATAACAATGAAAAAACGCAGCTTCGTTTACTGCTGCAACCACATCTGGATGTGCAGGCTGCAATACGAGCATTACTCAGTTCTGGTCGCACAGTTCTTTCTGATGACACTGAAACTCTTCGTGTCTGTGAGCGTATAGATGCTATGCAAAAACAGACTGTTACATGCTCTATAGGGGCTTGCACAGTCACGATAAAGTCACGACGCTAGATATGGCGGTTTGAGAGCGTGCTTTGCTACACTGCACCGGCTTCTCCGGAGAGGTGGCCGAGTGGTCTATGGCGCACGACTCGAAATCGTGTAGACCCGCAAGGGTCTCGAGGGTTCGAATCCCTCCCTCTCCGCCATGATCTGTACCCCGAAAAGTAGACACAAACAACGCCGCCATCCACTGTTTCTTTTGTTTCCTTTTATCCCTTACCAAAAGAAACGTATGAGAACTACATATTCAAACGAGGACATTGCACAGCTGCAAAAGAATCCATGTGTGTGGCATGTGAGTCGCAAAACAATCAGCTATACCTATGAATTCAAACAGCATGCTTTAGCCTTATATGCTGAGGGAATCAAACCAGATGATATTTGGAAACAGGCTGGTTTTAATATAAGTATTTGGAAGAAGGAGTACTGTCGGCACACAATCAAAGATTGGAGAAAAATCGTTTCTAAGGGCGGACTGGATAGCCTTACGAAACCATCAGGAGTACAAGCTGATGGTGGCTATAAAAAAGCCACATCACCAGAAGTAGACCGTGTGAGGCGCCTTGAGCTTCAAGTACGCTACCTTGAAGCTGAGAACGCTTTTTTAGCACGTCTCCGGGCCAAAAAAGCGGAGTAAAACTAAGGCCACTAGAAAAATATGCATTCATTAAAGAATTGAAAGGCGATGTGTACATCCTTTGCGAGATTGCAGGAGTATCACGCAGTGGATACTACAAATGGTTGGTGCAGGTGGATGCACTAGACAAAGACTATCCAGATTTTCTGAGAATCAAGGAGGTTTTTGACAAGAGTAAAGGGAAATATGGATGGCGAAACATCAAAATGAGACTGCCGGATATGAATCACAAAAAGATACAGCGCATTATGAAGAAGTATGGACTGGTAGCTACAGTGCGAAAAAGGAATCCCTATCGGGCTGGCCACAAAAAAACCATGGAGCACCGCATCTTTCCCAACAAGCTGAAACGTGCGTTCAAACAAAACCAACCGTTTATGGTCTTCTGTACGGATATCACATATTTACCATTCCTTCAGGGATTTGCGTATCTGTCCGTTATAAAAGACATTGCCAGTGGCGAAGTGGTGGCATGGAATGTCTCTTTGCGTATGGACATGCTGTTGGTAACGGAAACAATGCAGAGCATGCCGACTGATCTTCATAAATATGCCTTGGTGCATTCCGATCAAGGATTCCACTACAGCAATCCTTCATTCATTGAGATTGCAAAAGAAATGAACATGACCCAGTCAATGTCTGGAAAAGGGTGCTGTATCGATAATGCTCCCATAGAGTCTTTCTTCGGACACATGAAAGATGAGCTGGAATATCTTTCCTGTCGTTCCCTTGAAGAGCTACGCTTGAGAATCGGAGAATATATGCAATACTACAATCACGAAAGGAAGCAGTGGACTCGAAACAAGATGACCCCTGTCGAATACAGGAATCATCTATTAACCCGCAGCGAGGGTTAGGGGGCGCAAAATTTCCACTTAAGATGCGACACTTGGTAGGATAAATGGCTACTGTTAGC
>CAZFCB010000055.1:0-5834 GCA_964517585.1 uncultured Candidatus Peribacteria bacterium
GGGAGTACGGGGTGATGGCGCAGTGGAAAGTGATACGTTGAAAGTGGAAAGTAGTGAAAAATCCGATTGTGATACAACGTTCTCAGCGCGTAGAATCAGCACATGTCGAAACTACTGAAGAAAAAAATCCGGCGTGCTGATCCTGTTACGAAAGGGGATGTGCTGGATATGGGCTCTATTCTGCGGAAAGAAGTAAGGGCAGACATGAGTGCGATGGAATATCGCATATTGGAGCAGATGTCTTTGCTTCTGGAGCAGCATCGCACCGACATCATTGGTGCGACAAAAGACGATGTTGTCTTACTGAAAACACGTGTCACGCGTCTAGAGCGGCATGCAGGGTTTGCAACAGCAGCCTGAGGAATGAACGTGCGACGTTCACGGAGGTCGACTCACATGGCGCAGAGTCGCGAGGAGGGTTTGGGAGTACGGGGTCGTGATCTAGATGGCAAGATTCAGCAGTCCTGCATCTGCATCAGATTCACCCTTTTTCTTCTTCTTAGCGCGCGTTACATCGTCTTCGTCCATTTCTGGTGCTTTAATTTTTAATTCATGCAGTAATGTTTCTTCGTCCATCGTTTCCCAGCCAGGAACCTTATCTAAGATTCCCTCACTTTTTACATCTTTGTTCGTCTGTCCTTCTTTCATTGTGCCACCATCTTCTTTTTTCTTGATTCGTGCGTAGACTTTTGGGTCGATCATCCCACGGCGAAGAAATTCATCCAGCACGTTTTTGTTGCAGATGTCCATCGGCATTTTTGCCTGTTCACCAGTTCTATATTTTGTCACCGTGTTCATAGCAGCAGCCTGCCCAAGAACGTTTGTTGAAAAATACTGTCGTAATTTATGTCGCATATCTTTTCGATACGACATTTGAATTGCAGGATCTTCTCGACTAAGCATAGAATCTCGCATGAAAATTTGAATCGCTAGGTTGAGCGCTTTGTTTTCTTCAGTCCAACGACCTTGTGAGGTATGGCTGAAGTTGTTCGCCATTTCATTTGGACCGAGAAGAAGTAGATCAGATCCGCCATTTTGCGCATTATAGAAGTCGGGATCTGTCACACCGGGATCGGTCGGCGTTGTATTCGTCGTGTCCATGTAGTATTTTCGATAGTCACTGAATTCTGTGTACTGGTCATCAAAAATCGACAGTGGCCCATATTTGCCGTTAACTGTCTGGCCGGCGAGAACCTTGGCGACTTGATGATCAAGATCTGTGAAATCTTGTACCATGTGCCCCTGCTGATTACGTTTCTTTTTTTGATGCAAAAATTCAGGTAACAGTGATTCTATTTTTTGCATTGCGCGCAGCATGTGAAAGCCTTCCACATCTTTGCCTGATTCTTCGGCAAGTGCTCGCATGTTGTCGATACCTTTTCCTGCCGCAACCCTTCTCTTCATTGCGAGGATTTGTGAGCGTTGCGTCTTGAAGAGCGTCATGGACCATGCAGATTGCGTAATGCCGAGTCCTCCGATTTTATCAAGCATACCGATATCCATAATTTCGAGGATTTCAGGATGCTGTCTCATAGCACGCATGAGCGTCGTGACAGCCCACGTGTTGCTTTCTGCAAGCTTTGCTTTCTCCTGAAGACGTTTCATCATCCCGTGCACTTGCCACAAGTTCTTTTGTTCCAACGCCTCTTCCATATCTTTGACGATCATGGAAATTTCAGGATGGTTATTGACACGGTTGTAACCGTTGCCGCTCTCTTTGTCCTGCTGCGTGCTGTTATTCTCCACAAGCTCTTGAAACGTGCGAGTACCGAAGATGCCTTCAAAATCGATGCCATAGACATCGTGTCCATTCAAACGATCCATGTGATACAGCCATGCGTGGTCCGCTGCATACTCAAGGACTGCCTTCGCACGGTTGATGTTGCCTCTGTTACTTTCCATCGCGCCACCCTCACCAAAGAGCTGGTCATACGTGAAACCTTCTTTCTGGAGGAATTCTTTGAAACTCGTCACCTCTTCTTCGTTTGCGCTTCGCGCTGATTTATCTAGGTCTGGCTGGAGCGGACTCCAGACGTTCCAGTTTTTTGCAAGGTCGTATGTACGGATTTTCTGTTTGGAGTGGTAACGCTCAAGAATAGCGTCTTTATAGATGTTGTAGATCTTGATGACGTCGAACACAGTGATCCACGCAACATTGCTCGACGGTCCACGCAGCCTATTCATAATGCCGCCAAACAAACTCGTATCATGGAACCGAGCAAGTTGCTCGTTCTGGATGGCGTCATTCTGTAGGTTAGCATCATGATCTGTCAGTACCTTAAATAAGGTTTCAATCGGCTTATAGTGGCTCGTGACAATTTCTGACAAATCCGAGATTGCCTCGGCACGTTTATCCTCGTTCAGTGCATCGAGCGCAATTTCCTGTGATCGGTTCATGAGACTCGAATACAAGCCAAGATTAGCAAAACCAAACTTCTGTGCGGTTGCATTCTTATCGTCTTTTGTCGCACCATTTTTCCAATTTTTAAGCACATTGACATGCTTCTCGATGGCTGTGAGCTCAGTAGCATCTTCTCCAAATTTATTGAGCATCCTATCAAGACCCTCTGCTTCTGCTTCTCGATCACTTGAAGGGATCTTTGACAAAATTTCTTCACGCTTGTTGTACAAATCGCTCACCATTTTCTTTGTCTTTGCGATGTCTTCCAGCATGCTTTCTGGGCTTCCTTTCACTGTATGTTCTTCAATGTGTTTTCCCGCCTCTTCCTTGGCTGCTGCCTCTTTTTCTGCGTAGCCAGGATCTGAAGTGTAGCTCGCTTCATGTTTGTCAAAACGCTCCTTGAACTCCACGTTCCTTCTGCGCTGGTCTGTTGCGTTGTCCATTTTTCTGCGCGCAAAGTCGTACGGACTTTCATACTTTCCGTTGCCCTTCAGCTGGAGAGTGAGGTCCTTGTCGAAAGACTCAAGAAGCTCGCGGATTTTTGGATTACTCTCCACTTTTTTGAGGAAGTTTTGCAGTGCTGTCGTCACAGCTCGACGAGGATCATCTTTCTCATAGGATCTGCGCTGCCCTGCCATACTGATGGCGATTGCTTCGTGAAGATAGTCAGTGTCTTTCTTCCCGACAAAATGCCCCTGAAATGCAGTATCGACTGCTTCCATAAGCTGGTTCCATTCTTTGTTCTGCTCAAGAGACTTTACGTTCAGTGCCGCTTTCATCTGATCTTTCAATACATCAGCAAGCGGACTGCCGTCGTTTGTTTTTCGATCCAAACAGTAGTGCGAGATTTCATGCACGACAGCGCGTTCACGATTTCTCTCCGTAATTTCGAACACTTGCTCATCGGTAATATTTGGCCGTGTTCTCTGTAATTTCGACTGCATTTTTTCAAAGTTGAAGTCTGGATGGTCCATGTTGAAATGAACAACGCCGTGAACAATGTAGGCATTTGGAACATAATGAGTATCCTCAAACTTCTGTAGTTCACTCGCTGAAATATTCGTATTAGCAGGAATATTCAAAACATGGCACATATAACGCTTCGTAAATTGCTTTGTCGTTTGAGAAAAATAAAATTCTGGCCCAAGCTCTTCGAGTGACCTGCTCGTGATCTCACGTATCTCTGCTTCGAACCGACCTTGGAGCGACATCAAAAGGTTTTCTCCGGCAATCTTTGGATCGTATTCACGACGTAGAGAGTTTTTGAAATAGCGTTGCAGAAAAGCTTCGTGCTCACTGAAAAATGAACTCAAGACAGCATTGTCATCCGCTTCGTTTCCAACGTTGATGTTTGCAAGGTCGTTGAGAAAAGCCAGGCGCTCGCGCGTTTCACGTTGAATGCGCTCGATGCTTTTTGGCAGCTTTCTTTCTCTTTCCTGGCCCATGCCACCATCAAATTCATCTGTTGACTGCTGTAGTGCATTAACGTTTTGGATCCCCAAAAGCCGCTGCTCCTTTTCAGGAGAGTGCGGGAAGGCAAGGCGCGCAATGTGTACCAAGCGCAGCATCTATAGTTTACAGAAACGAATAATGGCGTCAAGTAACTTTTCTTTCTGGTGAGCAATCTGTGGCAGAAATTTTCCAACGGTGTCACGCACGATGTACGGATCAATGTTTCCTGTCATGACGACGATGTCGCTCTTGATCTTCTTGATCGGAGCAATGTGAAGTTCGAAGTAATCAGGTCCTTCCAAAATCCAAAATTCTTTCAGTTCGCCCCAGCCATAGAGGCGATCATCGACTTCAATGCCCATCTCACGAATCCGGATGTGGTGCTTCTTGTGCCCCTGATTTCGGAGCATGTAATAGAGCGCCGGAATGAAAGCGAAGATGACGCTCAAGCTCCATGCGCCCGAGAGAATGCCGTAAGCAATCATCACGATGCAGAAAGCACCTGCACCCACGTACCATTTTTCAGTACGGTGGTGATCCGGCCGCGAGGCTGCGTGCCACTCAAGAAGTATGTTTGTGTGTGTTTCCATAAATCTGAATATTTTACCATAAAACAGGCTTTTTTGCGCCCCTCCTCCTCTTGACCAATCGTGGAAATATGATGAGGGAATTTTGCTCTCCGCCTCACCCCTAACCCCTCTCCCATCGCTGATGCTTGGGAGAGGGGAAACGAGTTTTGTATGAAAATGACCATAGTTTTCTCATTCCATAGATTCCTCTCTCCCTTTTTGGGAGAGAGGTGGCTCCGCAGAGACGGAGTGAGGCGGGGAAACTAGGGGAAAGAGATGAATCTCAATTTTTTGGAGTGCCTGTTGAAGATTTTCAAGCACTTCTTCATTCCGTAGTCTCAAGACTGGAATATTCTCATCATGCGTAATCTCCTCCGTTCTCTCCGCATCGCTAAGTGCTTTTATAGTATGAATCGGTCCATCAAGCTCAATGATGAGTGGTGGATTCGTGCAGAGAAAATCTACGATGAATCGGCCAACGGGGACCTGTCTTCTGAATTTTAGTCCATGAAACTTCCTGTTTCGTACAATATTCCATAGCACTATTTCAGCACGAGTAGATTTCTTTCGAAGATCCTGCGCATGGCGAGCGGCATGTGGTAGTGGATGTTTCAAGTGCATAGTGATGGTGAAGTAGTTATTTACCCCGCAGCAGCAACAAGCCCCGAAACCTGCCGTACGCCAGCCTTCTTCAGCACTTTTGCGCATTCTTCTAGTGTTGCCCCTGTGGTACTCAGGTCATCGACCAGAATGACCCATGCGGGTAGCACGACCGCAGGCTTCACTGCGAAAGCGCCGATGAGCGCAACTAAACGCTCAGGCCGGTTTCTGTGAGCCTGATGACCAGTTCGTCGTGTTCGGAAGAGAAGCTCTTCAGTCTTCCACTGCAGAATATTCGCAATGCGCATTGCTAGCTGTTCTGCCTGATTGAATCCACGTTCGTTCATTCGAACCCAGTGTAGTGGTACAGGACACAGAACTGGTTCAATGCCGATACTCTGTACCGAAGGCAGGAGGAGCCCCCGTGTTGCTGATGACATGTAACGAGCTAGCTCGTCTGCGAAGTCGGGAACTCGTTTGTATTTGTACGTTAGAATCATTGTTCTAAGGTGATTGGACTCGTCATATCGTCCCGCTGCCACGATGTCATCAATGTATCGTAGCCCTTGTTTGCGGAGGATTTTTTTGTGGAGCAGTAGGGGAGTGAGGTGAAGATTTTCTCTCTCGGTTGTGGTCACGAAACTTCCCTCTGTTCCGGAGAGTGATTGTCGTGGAAAAAGCAGATCAAGTAGAACATCCAACATAGCATCAGACTATGCGTGATTGTGTCTACAGTCGTGTCTCTGTATTGATTGAATATCTGGATACAAGGCGTTTCTGGCTTACCACAATGCTTTCACTTGTTCTACGAA
>CAZFCB010000056.1:0-5808 GCA_964517585.1 uncultured Candidatus Peribacteria bacterium
CCTTCATCCATGATCGTTGGACAACGGATGATCACGGGGATGATGTTTGGTGAACCGGCGAGGAGAATTTTTTCTCCTTCACGCTTGGATTTTCCGTAAATTTCTATTGGGTGTGGTTCATCATCTTCGGTGATTGGACGACCCATAGGCTCGCCCCAGAGGCAATTTGTCGATGTATGAATGATCTTTCGAATGCCGTGCCGCTTCATCGCTGCAACTACTTCACGTGTGCCATCCACGTTACAACTCCAAAGAAAATCTTTGTCTTTTACTGCGTGAGCAAGAATAGCAGCAAGGTGGAATACTGCAGAAAATGTGTGTTGCGTACAGAGTGAGTCTAGTAAGAATGAATCGCGAATATCTCCTTGAACCGTCACGAGATTTTCGTGTACGGATTCATCGTGCTCAAGATCAATACTGACGACTTTATAACCACGCTCAAGAAGAGAGTGTTTCAAAATATCTCCGAAGAATCCGGCGCCGCCGGTGATGAGAACGGTGTCCATCTAGAGCCCGTAGTACTGTTTATACCAATCTACAAATTTCGGGATACCTTCTTTGATCTGCGTCTTTGGTTCGTACCCCAGCTTCTCTTTCGCGTGCGAAATATCAGCGAGGCTTGCGCGTACATCACCGGGTTGCATTTGTAGATACTCTTTTGTGCCTTCCTTGCCACACGCCTTTTCTATCGTCGAAATGAAATCCATGAGCTCTTCTTTGCGGCCACAGCCAAGATTGAAAATCTCTTCAGGGTAGTTTTTATCGACGGATGCGACAATGCCCGTGACGATGTCATCAATGTATGTGAAGTCGCGTTGCATCTTTCCTTCGCCGTAAATCTGCAGAGGCTTGCCTTTCAGGATCGCGTCCGTGAAGAGAAAGAGTGCCATGTCAGGCCTGCCATACGGACCGTAGACTGTGAAAAAACGGTGTCCGGTGACGTGGATGCCATAGAGATGATGGAACGTGTGAGCCATGAGCTCATTATCTTTTTTGTTCTGTCCATACAGTGACACTTGGTCATCCGTACGGTCTGTCTCAGACGCTGGAAGTTTTGTGTTACCGCCGTAGACAGAGCTAGAACTTGCATAGATCAATCCTGGAATCTTCTGCTTTCTCACTTCATCAAGTACGTGGAAAAACCCCGTGATATTAATATCAATGTATTCGGCCGGATGCTCAAATGCGTACCGGACTCCGGCGAGTGCCGCGAGATGAATCACACGATCACAGCCTTGCATAGCTTTGGCGACGGCCGGACGGTCCAGAATATCACTTTTAGTGAACGTAAAACCCTTGATGCCCTGAAGCTTCTCAAGGCGGTGTTGCTTGAGAGCAGGATCGTAGTAGGCGTTCATGTTATCGAATCCCACGACTTCATCACCGCGCGCAAGGAGCACAAGCGCAGTGTGATACCCGATGAATCCGGCGGCTCCGGTCAGGAGGATTTTCATACAATTTGATTATAACAGCATCACCGCCCAAACAGAGAAAAATCGTACTGAACATCAGATGTACGTTACTATCTTTCCTTCCACACCTTTTCACGTTACTAATCCTGATGCATTTATTGAGTGGTTCGACGGAAACATCTCAAAATCTCTTCAACTGTGACGTCTTCCTCTCTTGCTATCCTACCTTGGATTTCTGGTGTAATGCTTGCATTGAGTTGCTCTGCTGTCTGCTTACCGTCACTCTTGTCTGCCGTTTCTCTGACAATAAGTGCAAGTTCAGCTTTTGAAGAAATTGTTGACATAGTACTAACACTATACACCTATTCCAACATAACGCAATCCTAGTGTTTCTACGATCTCGGGTTCATATACGTTTCTGCCATCAAAAAGAATATCACCTCTCATGACGCTTTTTACGTCCTGTAGCTCAATTCCGCGAAATATATCCCATTCTGTTAGAAGAATCACGGCGTCCGCGTCTTTCGCTGCCTCCAGAGCTGACGTCGCAAAAATCGTTGAGGCGGGAAGTAGTGGTTTGGCCTTTTCCATCGCAACGGGATCAAAGACTGCAACCGTGTGGCCGGCATCCGTCAGAGCTTTCAGAACATCAATGCTTGGTGCCTCACGCATATCGTCTGTTTTTGGCTTAAACGAAAGTCCCCACACTCCTACGCGAGATTTTTTTGGGAGTTCTTTCAGTAAACGGCCGATGAATCTTTGCCGCTGATGCTGATTGACTGCATCAGTCGCCTCGATGATCGGCATGGAAACTCCATGGTCTTTGGCAGTTGCCAGAAGTGCCTTCACATCCTTTGGGAAACAACTACCTCCGTAACCGATGCCTGCATGCAGAAATTTCGGACCGATGCGGTTATCCAGCCCCATACCTTTTGCGACATCACGAACGTTTGCATCCGTTACCTCGCATAACTCCGTGAGCATATTAATGAAGCTAATCTTCGTCGCAAGAAACGCATTGCTCGCATATTTCACGATTTCAGCGCTCTCGCGGCTCATGAAAACGAGTGGCTTGCCAACACGTGTTATAGGTTTATAGAGCTCTTCCATGAGGCTTTTGGCATTGAGCATGTGGCTACCAGCTACTGGCCAATTGCCAACTGCCTGTCGATTGATCCCCACAATAATCCTATCCGGCATCATCGTGTCCGGTACAGCCATTCCTTCCCGCAAAAATTCTGGGTTGCTGACGACTGGAACGTGACATTGTACGCCACGGTCTTGCAGAATTTTCTTGATGCGCTTCTCACATTCTTCGCCTGTACCGACTGGTACGGTCGACTTATTTACGAAGAGGACATCGTGATCAACGTGCTTTGCAACTGTCTCTGCGACGATGAAAACAGAACGAAGATCTGCCTTGTATCCTTCGCCAGGCGGAGTGGCTACTGCTGAAAATACTATTTTTATCTCTGGAAGCGCTTGCGTGAGGTCAGTCGTAAATCTCAGTCTTCCTGATTTGAGTCCTGATTGAAGTAGTTCCTCAAGACTAGGTTCGTAGATAGGACTGATTCCAGAGGAGAGCTTTTTTACTTTTTCGGTGTCGATATCGACACCGATCACCTCATGACCGAGTTCCGCGAAACATGCCGCAGAAACAAGGCCAACGTAGCCGGTACCAACAATCGCGATTTTCATACGTGCAGAGTCTAGGGGATCTTTGTGGTTGTGTCAGGCGGCGAGCGCGGGTAGCTAGTGGCAATTAGCTAGTAGCAATTAGCGGGTAGCGGGTAGCGTACAATGATTATCTTTCTTTATTCACTATCTGCTACCTTCTACCTACTACCTTCTACCTACTACCTACTACCTACTACCTACTACCTACTACCTACTACCTTCTACCTACTACCTTCTACTTTCTTCTCACGGTATGAAATTTCTCATCAATGGTTCCATTGCGTTTGATCTGCTCCTCTCTCACGATGGCTCATTCTTGAGTGGAATCGATACTAAAAATCTTGAGAATCTCTCTGTGAACTATCTCGCGCAGGGTTTTGTAAAACATCACGGAGGTACGGCTGCGAATATCGGCTGGAACCTCGCACTCCTCGGTCATGCACCCGTCATACTCGGCGCTGTCGGTTTCGACGGTCATGCGTATCTCGCTCTTCTACGGGAACGGGGACTCGTCACCAATCTCATCGAACGACGTGAGGATGCCATCACCGCAACGGCCGTCATCGCGACAGACACCGCAGAGCGGCAAATCAGTTTTTTCCATCCGGGTGCTGATGGACGTGCGAGTCTTCCGGACTTTTCGGATGAAGAAGACATCGCGTACGCCATCATGAGCCCAAGAAATCCTGTTCTCATGCTGCAAGGTGCGCGTCTCTGTTCCAAGTTGAAAATTCCGTACCTTTTTGATCCCGGTCAGGTGGTTCATGCGTTTTCAGACGATGAACTTCGATCGGCAGTACAGGCGAGTAAGGGTCTTGTCGTCAATGAATACGAGTGGCAGCTTGCATCGGGAAAACTCGGCTGGAAAGAGGCGGATATTGTTTCTTCATGCGGCATGCTCGTCGTGACTCTTGGAGAAAAAGGTCTGAAAATTATTACGAAAAATGAGACGGTAGATATTCCATCCTGTAAGCCCGACAACGTCGTCAATCCTACTGGCGCGGGAGATGCTGTCCGTGCGGGCCTACTCATCGGACTCTCTTCCGGATGGTCTCTGACAGACACCGGCAGACTTTCTGCCATCCTCGGTTGTCTGCTGGTGGAACAAGAAGGAACACTTCTCAATGCGCTTGATACGGAAACAGTGCAGGCACGCGCGCTTGAAAACTACGGCGTAAGGCTTCCTAAGATGTGAGATATACGATATAAAGAGAGAAGAACACTGTGGCTACTTTTTAACTTTTCACTTATCTGCATGTCCTATGTCAAAGATCCAAAACTTGCAGAACAAGGTCGTCTCAACCTTGAGATAGCCGAGAAACGCATGGGTGCGCTCATGGAAGTTCGTAAAGAATTTACGAAGACGAAACCTTTTGCCGGCATCACGATCGGCATGGCGCTTCATGTCACCAAAGAAACCGGAATTCTCGTCCGTACGCTGGTGTCCGGAGGTGCCAAGGTTGCGATCACAGGATGTAATCCGCTGTCAACGCAGGACGACATCGCCGCTGCACTTGCGGAAGAAACGGATGTTCTCGTGTGGGCATACAAAGGCGAGAGTCGTGAGGATTATTACAAATACATTGATGCGGTGATCGATACGAAGCCGGATATTACGATTGATGATGGCTGTGATTTGGTGACAGAAATTCACACGAAGCATCTACATCTACTTTCCACGATGATCGGAGGATGCGAAGAGACGACCACAGGCATTATTCGCCTGAAGGCAATGGAGAAAGAAGGAGTGCTCAAGTGTCCGATGATTGCCGTGAATGACAATAAAACAAAGCACCTCATGGATAACTATTACGGTACAGGGCAGAGCACTTTTGATGGCATTCTTCGTAGTACGAATATGCTCATTGCAGGACGCACGGTTGTCGTTCTGGGTTACGGTTCCTGCGGTAAGGGTGTTGCGATGCGTGCGCAAGGACTTGGCGCACAGGTCATCGTGACGGAAGTGGATGCTTTCTGCGCGCTTCAGGCAGCCATGGACGGACACCGCGTCATGAAGATGGAAGACGCTGCCGCTCTCGGCGATCTGTTCATCACCGTGACGGGAAACTTGAACGTCATCAGGGTCGAACACATCGAGAAAATGAAAGACGGTATCGTCATGGCTAACTCCGGGCACTTCGATAATGAAATAGATCTGAAATCACTCGAAAAGAAAGCAAGTCGCAAGCGTCGCGTACGTCACTATCTCGATGAATATCTCCTGAAGTCCGGACGCGTCGTGTACGTTGCTGGAGAAGGCCGGCTTGTGAATCTTGCGTCAGCAGAAGGACACCCGAGTGAAGTGATGAGTCTTTCATTCTGTGGCCAAGCACTTGCATGCAAATACCTTGTCGATAACAAGGGGAAAATGCAGCCGGAAGTCATCACTCTGCCACCGGAAATCGACGATTACATCTCGAAACTGCAGCTGACGGCGATGGGTCTTTCCATTGACCAACTCACAGAGGAGCAGAAAAAATATTTGGGGAGTTGGCAGGAGGGCACATAAAAGAAGGCCCACCTTCGCACATGATGGCTTGCCAACCGTAGCCGCACCGACTCTGATGCAAACGGAAAATGGCACCAGCAAAAGACTACGGATGGCAACCGACGCTGCGCGCAGGTTGGTGAAGTGTACCCCATTTGGTAGACACAGTAGAACCCCCGATATGTCCCATCACAAATGCGACAAATGGTTGGCGAATTGGCTCGGAGACAT
>CAZFCB010000057.1:0-5782 GCA_964517585.1 uncultured Candidatus Peribacteria bacterium
GTGACATGCCAAAGCTTCCGATCATTTCGGGGCGCGAAGCTTGCAAACGTTTTGCAAAAATTGGCTACAGACGTGTTCGTCAGCGTGGAAGCCACATGCGCCTGATTCATACGACGAATTCTGCGCGTACACCACTGACGATTCCCAATCATCCGGAACTTGGAAAGGGGCTCCTACGAAAATTGATCCGTGATGCGGAGATCACTCTAGAGAAATTCATGGAATTATAGGGAGAGTTCCACCTACCTTGCCACGATTTTCCGGTCATGCAAGTCACTGGTGTTTTCAAGATGCATGCTGATACCTAGACTGGCCGTATGCCTCCTGAAAAAAAGAATTCGACCAACGGAACTGTGCGAGCGACACTTGCGCTATATTTAGGATTTGTCATCCTCACATCATTTTTTACATATTTTTACCGATACAACTATCCTCAGTCTGTCTTCTGGGATGAACCGTATCACATAGCCTCTGCAGAAAAATACTTAAGTGGTGTGTACTTTATGGAACAGCATCCTCCACTCGGTAAGCTCCTTCTTGCAGCCGGAGAAAAGATTGTGAATGCAAATGCTGTTGATGATGCATTTATCACGACTGACTACGGAAAAGATTTTGGGCCGAACTTTTCGTTTGCCGGGTACAGACTCTTTCCTAGTCTTCTTGCGTGGCTCACTGCGCCCCTTCTTTTTCTCATCTTCTTCTTTTTTACAAAAAATCCAGCGCTTTCTGCTCTGCTCTCTTTTGTTTATATTTTCGATAATGCTGAAATTATGCACAACCGAGGGGCAATGGTGGACTCCCCTCTTACATTCTTTGGCATGCTTCAGATTCTCTTTTTTCTCTACGTCCAAGACCCGCATCAAAAAAAGATTTCACGCCATAACATTTTTTCGCTTCTTTTTGGCATAGCGTTTGGTCTCGCAATTTGTACAAAAGTGGTCGGGCTCATCTTCATCCTTCTTGTACCTGCGGCTCTCATTCGCCTCTATCCAGACTGGAAGAAAATCGTACTTTTTTCCATTTTCTCCTTCATCGGATTTGCAATTTCTTTTGTGGTCGTGTGGCAAATTCACTTTGCGCTCGGTAGCCGCATTGTCCCTGAGCTCAATAACAGTGGCTACTATCAAGCATCAGACGAGTACAAGGAAATTCTCAACGCGAAAAAGAATGGTTCACTTCTATCATTCCCCGTCATGATTCGTGATTCTCTGACGTATATCACGTTCTACAATAAAGGTGTGCCACGGCTCGACCTCTGCAAGCCAGATGAGAATGGAAGTCCTGCCTATTTCTGGCCGTTTGGAGCAAGATCCATTAACTATCGTTGGGACAAGCTTCCAGACGGCTCATTCCGTTACCTGTATTTGCAGTCAAATCCTATTGCCTGGTTGTGCGGACTTCTTGGCGTCATTCTTTCTGCTTTTTTCTTACTCACAAGAGTTTTCTTTCCTGCGCAAAAACCTCTGAAGAACGGCTATCTTATGCTTGTATTTTTTGGGATGTACGCGAGTTACATGCTCGCCATCAGTCAGCTTGGACGTGTGATGTACCTGTATCACTACTTCATCCCTCTTCTTTTTAGTTTTATCTTGTTTGGACTTGTTGTTGATAACATTGAAACTATCGGACGCTGGAAATTGTCTGAGAACAGAAAAATAGTTCTTATGACTGTCATCGGACTCTTCATTTTTGCAGCATTCCAGTTTTATCGCCCTTTAACATACTACGAGCCTTTGAAAGACGCAGCCTTCAGAAGGCGTGCTATCTTTCCTCTTTGGGAGCTAACGTGCGTCGACTGCCAAAAGAAGAGCAGTCTGGTTGTGCCGAGAAGTAATCCAAACTAGGTTTGCATGTTTGAGCTTCATTCGCCAAACTTACATCCAAAAGCATTATTGTTTCTTCATCAATGCCATGCGCTTTACAAAAATTGTCGCCACTCTCGGACCCTCTACAAATTCTCCTGAAAAAATAGAGGAGCTTGCGACACTTGGGATCAACGTGTGCCGCATGAATTTTTCTCACGGTGACCATGAGTTTCATGGGCAGACGATGAAGAACGTTCGCGCAGTCAATAAGAAAGGATACGTACTAGCACTGATGCTAGATACGAAAGGCCCCGAAGTACGTACTGGCGACGTGTCAGAACCCCTCCTC
The DNA here is from genome assembly GCA_964517585.1 of uncultured Candidatus Peribacteria bacterium. Lineage (GTDB taxonomy): Bacteria > Patescibacteriota > Gracilibacteria > Peribacterales > Peribacteraceae > JAGORY01. The sequence goes on from CAZFCB010000057.1 coordinate 2,155, forward strand.
ATTTCAAAAGGAGATCTTGTGACATTCACGCCGCGTGATATCACGGGAAAAGAGAAAGGAAAAACGGTGAAAGTTAGTTATGATAAGTTTGCTCATGATGCGAAAAATGCACGATGCATCGTTATTGATAACGGAGCCATAGAAATGAAGCTCATAAAAATAGAAAATGACTTGGTCATTGCAAAGGCACTCGAAAGTGGAAAAATCACTTCCAGGCGTCACGTAAATCTTCCCGGTGCATTTATCAGCTTGCCATCATTTACGGATAAAGACTGGAAGGACATCAAATTTGGCATCGAGCAGGATGTCGATTTCATTGCCCCTTCATTTGTCCGTACCGAAGAAGACATCCAGGAACTCAAGGCATTCTTGAAAAAAAACAAGAGTGCGGCACACATCATCGCAAAAATCGAAACTCCGCAGGCGGTCGATAATATCGATGCCATCATCGAGGCATCGGACGGCATCATGGTCGCTCGAGGGGATCTTGGTTCGGAAGTACCATTTGAAGATGTGCCAGGTATTCAAGAAGCGATCGTTCAAAAATGCCGCAAGGCAGGTAAGCCTGTCATCGTCGCGACGCACATGCTTGAAAGCATGATCTCAAGTCCGACTCCGACACGTGCGGAGGTAACTGACATTGCCTACGCCGCAAAATTACAGACTGACAGCACGATGCTCTCTGGTGAGACAGCTGGAGGCTTGTATCCGATGAAAGCAGTAGCGGCAATGGATAAAGTTCTACGAAAGTGCGAACGAATTGAGCCGTCGTATGATCTACTCATTGACGCACCGGATGACGATGCAAAGGACATTGATTTGCCGCGCAAAGAACAGGCACTTTCCGCCTGCGTTCTTGGCACCAAGCTGCACGCCGACGCTCTCATTGTGATCAGTAAGCATGGGCGCACAGCAATGGCAATAAGCAATTGTCGCCCACTGATTCCCATTCATGCGTTTACCGAAACTGAAGATTCTATGCGTCGTCTTGTACTTGTATGGGGAGTATTATCGCATTGTATCAAGTTTTCGAAAAATCCAGATCAAACAATTGCTGATGCGATAGCACTTGGCAAAAAAGAAGGGTTTCTTAAAAAAGGCCAACGCGTTGTTGCTGTGTCCGACATTCGATCGGATGATGATCGCGTGATGACGATCCAGATCAGGACGATAGGATGAGAACGATTGAATGCATTAAAAGGATGGAAAAGACTTCAAAGACAAAAAAGGATGTATGTAAGTTCTTTCAATCTTTCGCATCCTTTATGACTTTCTCATTTTTATTGTTTGGCGACTTTCTCGGCAAGTGATTCTTCACCTTGGATATATTTTGCATTCTTTGGCTTTAACATTGCCTGAACCTGCGGATCATTACTGAGACTGTCGAGTGACTGAGACTTTGCGATCTGCATATTGAGTACTTCCTGCTCAAGCAAAAGTTCTCCGCGTGCTTTTTCGAGCGAACGAAGCTTGTAACCTTTTGTTGCGTTCAGGTTGTGGTGAAACAAAATGAGAAGCGCAAGCACGATGATGAGCGTTCCGATAACTGCAAGTAAAAGAACGGTACTACTACTCATCAGATGACCAAGTGACCGCCTCCGTGGAGGTGAAAATGAGCGCAGCGGTGACGAAGGTGCAAAAGCAGACATTACGGAAGTGGAGTATAGATCAAGGACGAGCGGATTGCACGTAGTCGAGCAGACCGAGAACGGGGGTTAGCAGCAATTTCTTTCTCTGACGGTGCGATCGGTTTTGTTGTGAGAACTTCAACATCAGCTTTCTTTGATATTCCTCCGGTGATGATGTCTTTCACGTCAGTCGCAAGGTTCTTCATTGCGTGCTTTACAAGTCTATCTTCCAAGGAGTGATAACTGATGACAGCAAATCTTCCCCCTGGCTTCAGGAGTTTTGGAGCTTCACGAAGAAGCGATTCCAGCGCAGCCATTTCATCATTCACCGCAATGCGCAGTGCTTGAAAAATTTGAGGAAGATGCTCGTGTGCAGTGTGCCCATACACATCTTTGGCAACTGCAACGAGATCAGAGCTTCTGCGAACAGGGCTTGTGCTTCTCCGCTCAATCAGGGCATCTGTTAGTCTATGCGCGAGAGGAATCTCTCCGTAGGCATTCAGTAAATCCCGAAGTTTTACGCGATCAGTTGACGCAATCAGCATTGCCGCAGTCATTCCGTGTGATCTATCAAAACGCATATCAAGTTCGCAATCTGTGCGAAACGAAAATCCTCTTTCTGGAGAGTCAATATGCGGAGAACTTAAACCAAGATCTGCGAGTATCACATCAAATTGCCGAATATTTTTCGGTAGACACTCAGGAATTTCTTGAAAATTTGCATGCAGCAGGTGTGCTTTTTCGCCAAACGGCTTCAGACGTAACAAGGCTTCTCTCAAATTTTCTTCATCGGCATCGAGACCTACGAGCATCCCATCTGGAGAAATCAATTGCAAAATCGCTTCGCTATGACCCCCTAATCCCACAGTGCAATCCAGAGCTGTTTCACCTGGCTTTGGCGAGAGAAGCTCAAGTGTTTCTGAGAGCAGAACGGGGACGTGAGTAGGCACTCCACAACTCTACGCGTGGTTACATCTGAAACAATGTTTTTGCCTTGAAGAAGAGCTCAAGTCGTATTCCTGTATAAAAAATGTGTTCTATTGTACGAGAAAACGAGAATAGACATCGCTCTGGTCATGCGTTCGCCGCTCTACACTAAATCGTTGAGGAGCTTCAGCGAGCGCAGCATTTTCAAGTGTCTGGCGTAGGTTTGTATCTGTGAGGACTCGTTTCATAGTCTCTGCGAGTGCGGACACATGACCAACAGGAAATAACAGACCTGTATGATTGTCTGAAATAATAGAACGGAGTCCCGGGACATCGCTCGCTATGACGCACGTACCAAGTACCATCGCTTCCGCTGCGACAAGGCCAAATCCTTCCAGAAGCGAAGGAATAACTATGGCAGTTGCCTGCGCCATTTCACGAAAACGATCCGAGTTCTGCACGTACCCAAGAATCGTGACAGCATCTTTGAGACCAAGTTTTTCTATGACCGAAGTAAGATGACTACCAATAAGATTCGAGCCTATAAGACGCAGCCTAGCATCGGGAATATTTTTTTTGAGGATACAAAAAGCTTCCAACAGAACGATAATTCCCTTCCGATGTTCCAGTCTCCCGACAAATACGATCGTATTTTTTTGTGTTGGCTGAGCACGCAAAGACTCTGCCTCAGCGACTTGTACAGGATTTTCGATAACACACACACGGCTTGCAGGAACCGAATACTGCGAAATGATCTCCTGTGCCGTGTCTTTAGATACACACACTACAATATCGGCCATGTGGTATGTACGTGATTCCAAAAGCGCCATGAAGAGTTTCAAAAGTTTCTTGAGTGGTGATCGCATGAAAACAAGATCCGCCTCCTGACGATAGGTATGATGCGCAGTGACAATGAGTTTGCATGGAGGACGTCGAAGAAGAAAAACGCCGCCTGATCCTGAGTGAACATGAAGAAGATCACACTGACATCTGCGAATAATGCGCGTGAGCGAAAAAAGAAGCGACAGTGAAAATAGCGGGCAACCACCAGATTTACGGTACCTTGCTCGTCC
>CAZFCB010000058.1:0-5148 GCA_964517585.1 uncultured Candidatus Peribacteria bacterium
GGAACAACGGCAGTGATGAACTCTCGATTCTCTCGAACGGCAATGTTGGTATTGGTACAAACACTCCTAAGACAAAGCTTGATGTCCAAGGAACCATCTCAGGTTCACGACTCAATGTTAGCAATAATGCTAACATCTCCGGCTCTCTTCTTGTTCTGAATAACATCACCACCCGCGGTACACTCTCCGGTAGCAACCTCACCGTCTCTCGCTCCGCCTCTATCAGTGGCACGCTCATCGTGAAAACTGGCATCACGAGTAAAGGCTCACTCTCGGGCTCCACGTTCTACGGTGCAGGACTCGGTAGCTGCACAGGCAGTGACCAGAAACTTCTCTACAACGATGCAACCGGAAAGTTTAGCTGTGGAACAATCACAGCAACGCCAACCACGTTCGGCACTGGCAACGTCCTCACCATCGGTGATGCACGGTATCTGCGTACCGCAGGCGGAACCATGACCGGTATCCTCATCGTCAAACAGACGATCTCCGGTTCCAGATTAACGATTTCTGAGAATGCGAATATCTCTGGAGCACTTCTCGTGAAGGGAAATGTGGGGATTGGGACGACGGCTCCTACAAATACATTGGACGTGGATGGATCAGTGATGATTCGTAGCGGAGCTATTTTTGACGCTACAGGTTCAACTGGAACAAGCTATAGAAGAAGTGGAGTTTCTTATGGACAAATAAATACAGATAGTAATCATCTAACATTTACTGCCTATAATGGTGCTTCATTTGATTTTAATGGAGGTAATGTAGGCATTGGCACTACTGCTCCCAAAGCCAAACTCGATGTGGTTGGGACGATCTCCGGCTCTCGCCTGAGCATCAGTAATAATGCAAACATCTCCGGTTCACTTCTTGTTCTGAATAACATCACCACTCGCGGCACACTCTCCGGCACCAACCTCACGGTCTCCCGCTCTGCCTCCATCTCCGGCACTCTCATCGTGAAGACTGGCATTACGTCTAAGGGTTCTGTCTCGGGCTCGACGATTTCTGGCTTCAACTTAGGCTCATGTAACGGTTCCACTCAGAAGCTTCTCTACAACAACGGAACACAGAAGTTTGAGTGCGGAACTATTACTGCAACACCAACAACTTTCGGTACGGGCAACGTTCTCACCATCGGTGACGCACGGTACCTACGCACTGCAGGTGGAACGATGACGGGTATCCTTATCGTTAAACAGACGATCTCGGGTTCTAGGCTGACTATTTCTGAAAATGCAAACATCTCTGGTGCACTGCTCGTGAAGGGTAATGTTGGGATTGGAGTGACAAGTCTAAGCGAAAAACTACAAGTTGCAGGAACCATACAATCGCAGCATCCAACCGTTGCTCTGTATACGCAATTGGGCGAGCAATTTGTACGAACCTATGGTGCTGATATGTACCTTGACGTTGAATCAGTCGGATATAACATGAATTTCCGACTCTCTGGTGCATCTCGTTTAGACACGATTGCGATGAAGATTCTGTCATCAGGCAACGTCGGCATCGGCACTACATCACCGTACAGCCGACTAACCGCAATACAGCCTACCTTCGTAGTTGGAAACGATTCAACATATGCTGCTAATTTTGGGTCTGCCGGATATGGAGTTAAAATTGGTTATGACGCCACGAATGATGTTGGTGCAATCCAAGTATCTCAAGATGGTATTGCATGGAAAAATCTCACACTCAATTCTAATGGTGGCAATGTTGGCATCGGCACAACGTCCCCAAAAAATCTACTTGATGTGTACGCATCAGATGGTGGTATTAGCTTGGCTCCAGGTAATGCTGGAAACATTGGTAACAATATCTATTATTCTGGTGGATATAAGCATATTCTCAATAATTACTCAACGATAATGTCCATGGGTGGTGGGCAATACGATTTTTATACTGGTTCAACTGGTGCCGCTGACTCTTCGGTTACGTTGTCTAACAGAATGACAATATTAAATAACGGCAACGTCGGCATCGGAGCGACATCACCGTCATTCAAGCTAGAGGTTGCTGGTAGTGCAAAAGCTGATACGTTAGCGATTGGAACTACACAGCAAGGTCAGTTGACCTATGGAGGCGGTGTAGCCAATACGTTCAATGTGATTGGGATTGCGTCCAAAAACCTTTCGTTCGGCAGCAATGGTATTTACGACAGAATGTTTTTAGACACGTCTGGAAATGTTGGTATCGGAACGGTGAGTCCCGGAGCACGTTTAGATATCGTAAAAACTGGCAATACTGGTAATCAATTCCGTACGTATGACACTGAAGGAGTAACAGCGGCTGTGCGAACATACAGCACTTCAGATGGAGATGGATTAATATTGAACCAGTATTATGCTGTAGCAGGGTCTCCATATTTGAGGAATGCAGATATTGTCGCATCGATGAGCGATACATCTGCGACGCAAATTCGATTTTTCACAAAAAATCTTAGTAGTAATCCTGCTCTCGCACTTTTGATAGATAAAGCTGGCAACGTCGGTGTCGGCACTACCGCTCCCAAAGCAAAACTCGATGTCCTCGGAACCATCTCCGGCTCTCGCCTGAGCATCAGTAATAACGCAAATATCTCCGGTGCACTGCTTGTGAAGGGAAATGTGGGTATTGGGACGACGAGTCCAACTGCAAAGCTGGACATTAAGGGAACCACTTATAGCAGTTTGTTTCACTATGGTTCAGGAGAAGATATTTATCTTAGAACGGGGAAAGTTGATGGGGTCTTGTATCTACAAGATTCTGCAATTGGGGACACAAATATTGGAGGTGGGGCTTTGTTTGTGGATTCATCAGAAACAAACGGAAACGTCGGTATCGGAACTACCGCTCCCAAAGCAAAACTCGATGTTGTGGGATCGATATCCGGATCGACCGTCTCAGCAAATACAATCCTCACATCGTCGGGTCTTCTGATGGTCACGCAGAAACAGATCCGAGGTTCAGGTGCTCTCGTCGTCGATCAAAAGACAAATTCTACGGGTGCTTATCTTACAACCAGTGCCACGAAAGCACCCCTACTCGTATTGAACACTCGTATGGATAATAGTGTCTATGCTCCACACATTCTCTTCGGTTACAACGGCACCTTCGACCTCAGTATGCGCAGAAGTGGTGCGTCCACTCTCGCAATCTCTGGCTCCGTCGTTGTCGATAGAACGCTGACAGTACAAGTGTTCGCTGCAGCTACTGCAACGACTGTCTGTCGTACATCAACCGGAACGCTTGCTGCGTGCAGCTCCTCACTACGCTACAAAGAAGACGTGCAAGATCTTTCGATGGGTCTTGATACTATTCGCGAAATGAACCCTGTGAACTTTAAATGGAAAGATCGTAATGACCGCGATTTCGGATTCATTGCCGAGGACATGGAAGCAATTAATCCGCTCCTCGTGGAGTACGACACACAAGGCCGTGTGCAAGGAGTGAAGTACATGCAACTGACGGCAGTGCTGACGAATGCAGTCAAAGCTCTCGATGCACGCACACTTGGCATTACCAATGACTCAGGCACAACCCTCCATGCACGTGACCTTCTTACTTCATCTGGCTCTCTGCGTGTTGTTGGCATCGCCACATTCGGTTCCGGCATCGTGATCAATTCGAAAACAACGAACGGATCGAATGATCTGCTCACCCTCAAGTCAAATGTTACGTCGTCAGGCAACACGGTCTTCCGTGTGAATGCGTCTGGTGCAGTCTTCTCGGACTCTACCTTTAATAGCCAAGGTGCAGACTACGCTGAGTGGTTTAGAGAAGGAGGGCAGAAGGGTGAGAAAGGGCAGGAAGGGCAGAAACCTTTACAGCCGGGTGAAGTTGTCTGTATCGATATTCTCAGTAACAACAGCGTAAAGCGATGTGAGCGTGGAGGTGATCCAAATGTCATGGGTATCGTTTCTACTAATCCTGCATTCATCGGTAACAGTATTCGTGGTGCCGATGGTATGAAGGGCGTCGCAGGATATGTCCTCGTTGGTCTCATTGGCCAAGTACCTGCAAAGGTTACTCTCGATGGCGGCGTCATCCGACCTGGTGACAGCCTTACGTCTGCAGCTCGCCCTGGTTATGCTCGCAGAGCACTTGCAGGTGAGTCCACAGTCGGTGTTGCACTTGAAGGATACGATGGTTCCTCGCCTTCATATTCTCCACAAGAAAATGCGTACGGTACGATCAACGTTCTCATTTCGCGTCGTAATCAATCACTCACCGTCGAGACTGTGGAACAGAAAGTCCTTGCATCCATTGCCTCCATGAATATCAGTGACGAAGTATCTCGTCTCGTCCAGTCCGCATCAAACACGCTCGATGTGGATTCGCGCGTCACTGTTGCAATAGAAACGCAGATGAATGCAATGAATCTGACACAGCACGTCAACGCGATCGTCGATCGTCGTCTCTCCGGCGCAGCTCTCGTCGTGCAGGGCACGCTTTCCGCTGCGGAGATTGAGCAGGTCACACGATTGATCGTCGGTCATCAAGCACTCTCAGGTTCTCTGCGCACTACATTGAATGACTTGGGAACTCGCATACTCGCAATCGAATCCGCATTCTCCGGCTCCCTCGTTCGCTTTGGCTCTGGTACAACCCTCCACGCAGCAGCAGCAACGATCGATCGTACGCTGAATGTACATGGAGCAATACATCTCTCCGGTTCTCTCGTTCTCTCGCGTAACGCAACGATAGGCTCGATGAACTTCTCGGGTTCTGAGGTGCATATTGGCTCACTCGTTTCCTCGGGTTCACTCAAAGTCATTGGGCCTATCACGATCGCAGGTCTGGCAGAATTCTTCGGTGATGTGCACATCTACGGTGAACTTGTACTCAGCAACCGTCAGGCAGGATTTGCAGTCATCGCCAAAAATGACACGTCCGTGACAGTGCACTTTGAAACGCCACTGAGCGGTACGCCTGTTGTGAATGCGACTCCTCAGGGCAGAGTTGGTTCCGAATGGTGGGTCGAGCACAGCACGATGACAGGCTTTACATTGCGCACAGCAGATTCCGTAACGCAGGACGCTCGCTTCAGCTGGACTGCACTTTCATCATTTGATCCTGCGACGGTTCTTGGCGTTGCCCCGCTACACGCCGCACCAAGCATCCCATTCCCTATCAACGAACTCGGACAACCATTGTCGTTGGATCACGTCT
>CAZFCB010000059.1:0-4740 GCA_964517585.1 uncultured Candidatus Peribacteria bacterium
CAGACTTACATAATCGCAGACATACACAATCGCAGACATACACAATCGCAGACATACACAATCGCAGGTCAGTAGACCTGCTCTGGTTGTTCTATTCTTCATCCACATAGAGCGCGTCTACCGACGCGCGGTTTCATATGTCTACGACGCGCGGTGTCATGCGTCTACCGACGCGCGGTTTCACGTGTATATCGCGACGCGCGGTTGTATGCGTTACCAATGCGCACATTCTGTCATTTTTCGTGACAACACTTTTTCATGCGCCTAGAATCGCCACAATCCATGGCTCCTATTATCCTTTCCGTCGCTGTCGCGAGAGATGCGCTGAGTATTGGAAAATCTGTACTCGTATCGGGATGGGTTCGGACACGCAGAACATCCAAGGGTGGGTTTAGTTTTATCGAACTCAATGATGGTTCATGCCTCAAAAATATTCAGGTTATCGCAATAGAGACTCTTTCAAATTATGAATCCGACATTCTGAAACTCGGCGCAGGGTGCAGTATTTCTGTCGAGGGAAATATTGTTGCTTCTGTTGGGAGTGGACAGGCAACAGAATTACAGGCTACGTCTGTGACGGTTCACGGATGGGCTGATCCTGAGTTGTATCCGATCCAGAAAAAACATCACACGCTTGAGAAACTTCGGGAGTGGTCACATCTTCGTGCTCGGACAAATACCATTGGAGCAGTGCTGAGAGTCCGAAATCGCATCACGCGATCGATTCATGATTTTTTTCAGGAAGATGCATTCCTCTATGTTCAGACGCCTATTATCACTGCAAGTGACTGCGAGGGTGCGGGGTCTATGTTTCGCGTCACAACATTGGATCCCTCAAAACCTGCCTCTCCCGACACTTCTGATTTCTTCGGAAAGCCAACATTTCTGACGGTGAGTGGTCAGCTGGAAGGCGAAACACTCGCAAGTGCACTCGGGAAAATTTACACCTTTGGTCCAACGTTTCGCGCCGAGAACAGCCATACAACGAGGCACTTGAGTGAGTTTTGGATGATAGAACCGGAGATGGCCTTCTGTGATCTTCAGGGAAATATGGATCTTGCGGAGAGGCTTCTGAAGCGCATCGTCTCGGATGTACTCTCGCATTGCACAGAAGATATTGCTTTCTTTGCGGAGAGAATCGAAAAATCGGTACCAGAAGTTCTTGCAGGCATCGTCGAAAAACCTTTTGCCCGTACGACGTACACGGAGGCCGTGAAGATTCTCGAGTCTGTGTCTGTCAGCTTTGAGTATCCTGTGTCGTGGGGTATCGATTTACAAACAGAGCACGAACGGTATCTGGCAGAACAACACTTTAACTCACCGGTGATCGTTACGGATTATCCTAAAGACATCAAGTCTTTCTACATGCGTCAGAATGATGACGGGAAAACGGTGCGTGCTATGGATATTTTGGTTCCGCGCATCGGCGAGATCATCGGTGGTAGTCAGCGAGAAGAGCGCTTGGAGCTTTTGCAAAAGCGTATGCAGGAGATGAATTTGAAGGAAGCAGACTACTGGTGGTACTTGGATCTTCGGCGCTTTGGTACCGTGCCACACAGTGGCTTTGGGCTTGGTCTTGAGCGTATCGTTCAGTTTGTGACCGGTATGCACAATATTCGTGATGTCATTCCGTATCCGAGATCACCGGGGAGTGCGGAGTTTTAGATGTACTTCATCCTAGGTCTTTTTCTCTATGCAGGTGAAGGTATTGAAGCGGTAGGTGTGAGATAGAGATGAAGCGCAATCTCCGTTGTAAGTTGGGAAGCGAGCGCCATATTGGATGGGTGACGCACGGGTTTCTGTAGGAATTGGAAACAGTTATAGACGCAGCTCAGAGTCAGCCTATGGAGCACATCTGCAAGTGTCGGTACTGAAATTGTCGGATGGTCTTTCGCAAATGTAGCAAACGAATTGCACACTACCGCATTGATCACTACTTCTTCGTTCATTACTCGCCGATCCACATATGTTCGAACCGCTGTCTTTAGAATGTGGTGGAATTCCTCTAATTCATTCTTTGTTAGAAGTTGAGGGAGAGACGATTGTGTCGTGCGAGATGAGACCATGAAGGAAGGTGACATGATAAAAACTTTTTTAGAAAGCTGATGTAACGAGTTCTCCAACGATATTCGTTTCCATTTCATCATAAAATCGTCGTAAATCATTTGGACTATAAATTGTACCGAGCCCCTTAGTAGTAGCCATTGGCTGAATACCTTGCCTCGCAAGCGTCACTGCAACTTTTGCCTCAAATGCATCTGGTGATGTATTGAGAATCGGCAAAGGTCTTTGAATGTACTCTAGTGTTCGCCCAACTTCAGCTCCAGCCGCATATGTGCCTGGCTCTACTGATGAATCATAGAACGGTGCCTCAATGATCACAGTTTTACCATGGTCTGCTGCCTCCATTGCTAAATGAATAAGTGCGTCATCTGCAGTTGCAGATCCCAGCTGGATCAGCATCGCGACTCGTTGATCAATCAAGAAGCGTGTAAATACTTCCTCACTTTTGTCGGTCAGTTTTGCGGGGAACAAACTTGCAGGCTCAAAAACTTTAGTAAAAGGTCGATACACACCCTTTTTTTCGTAGGCGATTGCATGGTCTGCAAACTGAAGGTCACCTAATGTTTTTCCATTGCCAAAATCAAGCAACGCTGGAGCCAGTCTATCAAGCGTCCCATTTCTGAGTGCTTGCGCCCAGTCTGTTGCATCAAAATTTTGGTCTGGTTGATTCCAGCACCCGAAAGTATTCGTAGTTTTATCCCCTCTTTTTGCTGACCATGTAGCGCGTGCTACTCGTACGCCACACGCAGTCATGACTTCACATATTCTACGGTTCACTCCAGCAGCTATTTTCGAGGCATCAATGGCATGTGCCATTTGATCCTTTGCATCACTACCGGGTTCTAGCGCAGGATGCTGTGAACCTGTAAAGATTATACTTTTTGGAAATCCCGGAAGCATGAATGATACATACGAAGCTCCTCTGGCCATAGTGTCCGTCCCGTGTGTCACAATAATTCCGTCGTATAGATCTCCTGCTTTTTCCTCTAAAAGAACAATCATTTCAGCCAAAAAACTCCATTGTTGGACTGTCATTTGAGATGAATCAAGGTTCATTAAATTACACAATGCAAGGAAGATCGTGTCGTCTTTCGGCAATTGTAACGCTCCAAAACTTTCTTGTAGTGTTCCTGTCGGTTCGTAACCACGTGGACCTTTTTTCGATTGAAAAGTTCCCCCAGTTCCCATGACGACAAATACTTGTTTTACCTTCTTTGTCTCCGAATCAATTCTTCCAGCTTTTATTTTTTCTCTTATTTCAGATAGAAACTCAAGGAATGTCGGTAGTGCATTTTTCATCAGATCTTCATATGATGGTACATTCTTCTTTTCTTTTGCAGCTTGGATGCAGTCAAATAAATCAAATTCTTTTTCGGTTGAATGTTGCGTTTCGGCAGAAGCCTCTGACATATAAGTTGGGGGAAATACTTGACCACTTTCATTATTCGAGCGTGATAGATCAACGTTGCTTCCCAGACAAGAAATCATTTTTTCCTCAAATAGAAGCCAAATTATTGCAAGCAGAAATGTGTTATTAAAATCGAGCAACACACTAGTGAGAAAATCCGTACACATCCCTGTTGTCGAAATTCCGACAACAGTGCCATCCAATATTCATTTGATGCATCCTTGTTATTCCATCCTTGCCTCCGTATCCTTCCATACTGATTTCCCCAACACCGTATGATCGAATCCTTTCTACAAAATCTTGGCCTTACCGAGAGTGAAACACGTGTGTATCTCTATCTCCTGACACACGGTGAGTCCATCGCAAGCATCATCGCCAAGCGTCTTGGCCTTAAGCGCGCATCAGTGTACCAAGTCCTTGAAGGACTTGAAGCCAAGCAGATCGTCGTCCAGTTCTCCAAGAATAACGTCGCCCACTTTGATTCTGTCGATCCAGATGAACTTGTGGAGCTGTGTGACCAGCGTGTGTATCAGATGCAGCGCCTCAAAGCGAAGGCTGAAGTCTTGAAGGGGGAGTTTAAGAAGCTACGAGAAAAGGGGAAAATGCCAACGCTCGAAATCCGCGGGAAGATCAAGTATTACCAGGGACTAGAGGCCGTGACGCAACTTATCGATGAAACCCTCAAAGAGAAAGGCCGCGAGCAGCTGTGCTTTGGGCTCAATACCTATCACGCCGAACTAGCAGGTGATGACTGGGGGGAATATACGAAGAAACGCGTCGAGAAAGGCATGTTCGTGAAAAGCATTCAGCCTGATACGGATGCGGCAATAGAATACAAGTCACGTGATCCCAAGGAACTTCGCGAAACACGACTTGTGCCGCACGACCAATTTCCCGGCAAATGCGAGATTAATATCATTGGGGACATGATTGCGATGTTTACGACGGGAACTCACGAGCCGATGGGTATGAAGATGTTTAACAAAGACCTTGCACAAGCGCTTCAAAGCCTCTTCCATCTCGCATGGGAGCGCTCAGAGTTTTATGATAAAAAAGCGAAGAAAAAATAGTGTGCGCACATTGTGAACTAAACACATGTTGGATAACTTGGAAACGTTATTTGTTACAAAGCGCCGAACGCAGGCTTCGCCTGTCTGGAGCCCTTCCTCTAGAGGGTGAGTTCACGAGAGGGGCGAAGTCCCTTTCGTGAGTTTAAAAAAAAGACCCCGAGGGGCCTTTGTTTTTGTTTTCTGCGGGTGTCGTCATTG
>CAZFCB010000060.1:0-4573 GCA_964517585.1 uncultured Candidatus Peribacteria bacterium
GGATGTGATCACGCCAGCGATGAAAGGTGCCATGGACGAAACCGATCGTCGTCGTACGATTCAGGAGGCCTACAACGTGAAACACGGCATCACGCCACAAACCATCATCAAGGCGATCAAAGACATCGCGGAGGAGCACAGCAAGCTGAAGCTGACGCGGAAGAAGTACGATCACCAAAAGATCCCAAAAGATGAGAAAAAGCGCCTCATGGAAGAGCTGAACGAGCAAATGGAGCTTGCTGCGGAAAATATGGAATTTGAGAAGGCTGCAGATCTCAGAGACGAGATTGAGCTACTAAAAAGAGGGCTGTAGTGATAGAAATCGTACGTAATCCCCAGCACGAAGAAGTGGGGGAGATACTTTTTTAGATTGCGTAGGAAAGTAACCTAGTTTTGCTTATATGAAAGGGCTAAAACCGCCTTTCGTTCAATGTGAAGAATGATGTACAATTCACCTCCTTTATGGTCTGGAGACTCCTTGATACCGGCTTCGAGCCTTTGGAAAAGGCTGATACCCCAACAGACACTGATGCCGCTTTACGCGAAGCACGTGTCAATGCACTCCAAAACGCTGTCATTGAATCTGTTCTCGGAGAGAGAGATTTCATCAAACGTCAAGAAAAAATTATGCATTTGCGTTCGATTGGGCTGATTGATACCGATGAAGAGACGGAGATTGAAGCAAGTATCGTCAAGCGATTCAAAGATTTTTTCGGACGAACGTCACAACAACCGGAACGATGGCACCGTCATCTATTTTTTGAAGCTGCAAAGATTCTTGTCGCCACAGGCGTCCTCCGTCTCAATACCTGCCGCGACTGGCAGGTAAATCGTAAAAATCCCGCAGAGAATGTCGGAGTCAAAAATTTTGAAACATTAGAAAATATGCTCTGGAAAAAATATGGAGAAGACTCGGATCAGAGTCGTTTCTACCATCTTCACAGCGGTTCTGGTGACAATAGCGGTGTCTATCTTGCCAATCGAAAACGTGACCGGACTGATTCGACATGGCGGCACGTAGGATTCGGTAACAAGTTGTATGCACCGATCGAAACTCTCATTGGACAATTTATGAAACCAATGTTCAGAGACCGCTTCATGAATCCATCAGACCCTGAAGTGCAAATTGTCATGAGAATTCTCACAGAAGCGATACAGAAGAGATTGCATGAGAAATGGTATTCGCCTCACAAAGGAGTGACAGAGCAAGCCACATGGTCACCTGCGACGGATCACCAAGATCTCAATGAGATATTGCGACTCCTGAAGAACCCTCGTGAACTACTTGCAGGCATCAATTTTCCTCATGCCGTTTCGATGCATGTGGCTACATATGAACTTTCCGGACGCTTTACTGGCGATAAGAAGACCGCGGTTTCAGATGCAAGTCTCACACACAGTGTTAGTGCGACAGACAACGAGTGGCCGCCTCAGGTAGTCCAGCCGCTTTCGACGCGAAACGCGTTACTTGGAGCCTACACAACACTCATGGAGCTCTCGGGGATGCCAAAAACACTCATAGAATACGAACGTACAAAATTTCTTGAAAGTGACGCCGAACATACCCTTGGACGCATCACTACAGTGCTCCAGAAAGTAAGAAAAATTCGTGGCACGATTCTGCATACGTGCGGAAAGGGTGAGGAAAAAGCTCTTGCGCAGATTGAGGCTGACATCGAAAACCTTCTACCGAAAGAGATGGCGGAAGAAATTCTTCGTGCAGCAAATGTGGACATGATGATCACAATGCTTGAGAAGGAAAAATTAGACTACGTAGCTCGCATGAAGTGGATACGAGGTGCAGGAAATATGGATGCACAACCAGAAAGCGCAGCAGACATCACCCAGACGAAACCTGAAGCAGAATCCAGATTGACGACGAATGACCGCCTGCTCTCTGAAGAACGGACACTGCAGTGGACTCTTGATCAGATTAGAAATATAGAGGGACCGATCCCAAAAAAGCTCAAGAAAATCTGCGACGATGCTTTGGAAAAAGCAGGGCAAGTACTTGAGGTAGTGCCGGATCCTTGCAAAGACGAGACTCAAAATACGTTGGAACACTACCTACGGTATATCCAACGGCAATTAGATCCTGACGCAATAGAGAGTACAGATCGAACACACGAAGTTTTTGAACGGTTCTTCGAGCCAGAATTTGTCTCTGGCATTGAACGGGGAGATTCCGCTTCAGCAGAGGCGAGTCGATGGCACCTTCTTGATGCTACATCACTTGGGACAGATGACCGTATCGTCATACACGATGTGCCAGAATCGGCATATGTGCGCGCAAACTATGTCCTCGTTGAGGAAGAGAGGAAAAAAATACCAGGAACTGATTACATCTGCTGGCGCGAAGGTACGTCTATCATTGTCGATGGAGCAGAGGTCGCTACGAAGAATATGTCACGCCTTGAGCAGGGGAAAGGCGGCACTGATTTTCAGACTGCTTTTGCACTTGAAATTACAACTGCTCTTGATCTGAATGAGCGACCGTATGCGTACTTACGTAATTTTGTTCCTGGGAACTTCGAAGATATTACAAAAAAATTCCCTGCGGAATCATTCTCGCTCATTAGTGCCATCCGTTCTGATTCACACATTGGCGATGATGATTTTGCCAAGTTATCTGCCAATTATGTAAAGCTTCTGCGTCCGGGTGGAGTCGTGATCACAGACGGCATCGAAGAATCCTATTCTCAAGTTGTGCGTTTGTTAGAAAGTATTCCCAACGATGAAGCAAAAATAGAAGTTGTGATGAGTGTCAAAACTCATCGTCCCATTGCATTGATGATCCAGAAAGCTCATAAAAATGGCTATCTTACAGAAACGGAAAAATGCGCAGCATTCCAAGAACATGTCTACTGTAAGTCCCCTGAAGACATCGCACATCTGCGTCCTGACCTCGAGATTCGACGAGATATTTGTCATGAGATACGAGCTGTGTGTGGCCACGGCGCATTCCAGTGGGTAGCAGATCAGGTATTACTTGAAAGTCAGGGCTCTCCATCACGCCTAGAAGAGCTAATAACGGCTGCTGTCGTGGGTCAAAAACTCATGCAAGATCCGAACTTAGTGACTCCAGAGCTGAAACGTTCGATCGCACGCCACATAGTTCAAAGGCACACACTTGTGGCTGGTAATCCTCAGCCACAACTACTTGGAGATCACGTGGAACGTCCCACGATTCAGGATGTCGAAGAGATGCTGCCTGATCTCAGGGAATTACCATTACATACTGTCTGGAGCATCCGTGAGGCAGTCATGAAAGTACTGGATCCGGACAATAAATCGTTCGATGTGCACCAAGCGATTGAGCGATGCATCGTCAACGCTTTTTGCGATGAACAAATAGCAAAACGATTGGCGAAAACTGGCAGATACCCAGAGCCAAAAGAAGTATCAGCAACTGAAAGGAGGCAAGAGACAGCCAAGTTATACGACGAAGGCCGCAATATTGCATATCGAAACAATCCGACTCTAACGGCAGAAGATATCAGCTATATCCAACGTCGGACAGCGGATCGTGCATTTCGTGCTATCGATACTGGCCTGCATACTATTGATCCTGAGAAACACCCTCTGCGAAAAACCCCGGGCGTTATTCATCAATTCAGGCGTAAAAATAGCGTGGAACAACTTCCGGATATTCGCACGACATTACTACGAGACAATCATGAATTTGCGACTCCAGAAGCCTCTGAAAGACTTGATGCAAAAATTCTCGCTGTACGAAACATAGCGCGTGCATTAAGAGAAAAAACAGGCCATGCTCCCATTGGATTCATTCAGTTCACTGATTGCGTCACCAATGATCTACTATCAGATCGTCTGAGAGAGATTTTTGGAGAGAGCAGCGTCGACCTCATTGAACGTACGCCTTGCGAATTCATAACACGTGAGAGAAAAGCGACAATTGATGATAAGGACACTTTTCGTGCGACGATCGAAGCATGGGGACAGCAGGGAAATAGATTGATCCTTGGTGGAGGCAGCTGGAAAAATGCCTTTGAAGCACATGGTGAACTTCTGAAGAAAATGCTTGGAGATCTCTTCTTACAAACATTCGGTAACGAGAATATTCGCATGTTTGGTATTTGTTTTTTCAATCAGATCCTTGGCGACATGGTGGGCGCTTTGCCTCCGCCACTCGGAGGAAGTCTTCCAGCCAAAACCGAACCAGGGCCACTAGAAATTGGCCTCTCGCGCATTACCCCGACTGGTGACGGCAAACATCATCCTCTCTTCCAAGACTGTTCAGATCCTTTCACAGGGACGATGTCACATGGCGGATACCTGAAAGGTGCAAACCTTCATGAACATGGTAGGAGTATGAAAACTCTTGCACGCAGCAGTAGTGGCGGTACTGCTGCTTGGGAATCCTTTGGTGGTAAGGTTAGTGGTATCCAATGGCATCCTGAAGCGCGATGTGCGCAGTTAGGACAGGACATTTCCGATGATTCTGAGTGTATGCTCACGCAACTTATGGCTCAGATTCAAGAACTTCAAAAAGTTTTTGACTGTGATCCGGAAGACCTGAGGAATAACTTTAACTCTGGACGAGCACAGATTA
>CAZFCB010000061.1:0-4385 GCA_964517585.1 uncultured Candidatus Peribacteria bacterium
TTCAAACTTGTCCTGAGCTTTTACGAAGGATCCCTCCCTCTCCGCCATGATCTGTACCCCGAAAAGTAGACACAAACAACACCGTCAGATTGTCTAAAACATAACTCTTCAGAAAGACAATTCCACCGACTGGTCAACACCATTTTACGTGCACTCAAATTGTCTGCTCCACTTGTAAAAAACTCACGCAGACCTTCGCATCTTCAGAGCTTTGAGGATTTCAAACAACACAAATGTGACAAGCGTTCCAACCGCGATCTCTTCCCACAAGAGGAGTGGAATTGGCTTCACGCTAAAGAGCGTAGAAAGAGGAGTCATAAGAAGAGCAAGTTGTGTAACAAGCGAGAAGCAAACGGCCAGGACGAGCCAGAGGTTGCCAAATAAGGATTGCGTAAAGACTGAATGCTTAGAACGTGTAGACAGTGCGAGAAGTAACTGGAAAATTATGGCTGTTGTCAGAGCTGCAGAACGTGCAAGGACAAGGTCATCTGGAAACTCATAGAGTGAGAGTGCAAAGATCCCCAAACCTAGAATCATACTGAGAATGCCTGCGGCAAAGAGTAAGAACCATTCACCAGTGAAGATGCCTTCATGCTGACCGCGTGGTGGCCTACTCATAATCCCCTCTTCTGCTGGCTCAGCTGCGAGAGCAAGCGCTGGGAAGCTATCCGTGACGAGGTTGATCCATAAAATGTGCAGAGGAAGGAGTGGAAGAGGAAGCCCGATGAGCATGGCACCAGAGATCATAAGAACTTCACCGAGATTGCAACGAACAAGGAAAATGACAAATTTCCTGATATTGTCATAGATGCGTCTCCCCTCTGCAATCGCAGTCACAATAGTAGAGTAATTGTCATCCGTCAGAACCATAGCCGCAGCTTCCCGTGCAATGTCAGTACCCCTAAAGCCCATCCCGATTCCAACGTGCGCTTTTTTCAGGGCAGGTGCGTCATTGACGCCATCACCACTCATGGAGACAATTTCACCAGACTCCTGCAATGCTCTGAGGATGAGCACTTTATGAGCAGGTAATACTCGGGCAAAAACAGACACCGTACGAAGCACATGTTTCAGCTCATCCATATCCATTGCCTCAAGCGCAGTCCCGTCAACGACACCTGACGTTTGGATGCCTACATTTCGTGCAACGGTAAGTGCAGTTGCAGGATGGTCACCAGTGATCATAATGGTGCGAATTCCAGCCTTTGCAGCAAGTCCGATGGATTCACGAACACCCTGACGCGGCGGATCCATCATCGCAAGAAGCCCGAGAGACTTCGGCCCGCTGCCATCATCAGAGGCAATGGCTAGCACACGAAGACCTTTCTTCGAATACTCATCACTTGTGTCTTTGATGTCCTTTGCCTCACTGTCAGACACAAATCTTGCAATGACCTCAGGAGCACCTTTGTAAAACTGTATCTTCTTTCCATTGAGCATATGAGTCGTCACCATGTACTTGGCCTCGGAGGTAAACGGCACATCCTCCTCTTCAATAGGCAAGCGCTCAGCAGAAACACTATCTGCATGCTTGAGAAGTGCAATTTCAGTTGGATCACCGATGTCGGGCAGTTCTGCCCGATTACAGGAAGCAGCTGCCTGCGCGAGGTCAAGAGCATCAATGCCGGGTGACAGCCAAACATCAGTGACGGACATGCGGTTCTCGGTCATGGTTCCCGTTTTGTCCGCACAGATGACTGTAATGTTTCCGAGCGTCTCCACTGCGTCGAGTCTTCGAATGAGCGCATTATTTTTGATCATTCTCTGCACGCCAATGGCGAGGCATATTGTGACAATGGCAGGTAGGCCTTCTGGCACTGCAGCCACTGCAAGGCTGACTGCTGTAAAGAAAAGCTCAACTGGTTCCATGCCTTTTGCGAGGCCAATCACGAAAATTGCAACACATAAGATGAGGACAAGAATACCAATCCGCTCACCAGTGCGCTTCAGCTCAAGTTGGAGTGGTGTTGGTGGTGGCTTTAATTCCATCACCATGGATGTTATTTTGCCTATTTCAGTCTCAAGGCCAATGTGAAGCACAACCGCCTCAGCCGAACCTCGGGTCATGAGCGTACCCGAATACAACAAGCCAGTACTAAACTCGAATTTCTTTTCGATGCTGAGTTCCGCACGTTTTGCTGCAGGCACAGATTCTCCCGTCAGACTGGATTCATCAACTTCTGCTGATGAAGAAGCGATGACACGTGCGTCAGCACTAATTCTATCTCCTGCCTCCACTATCATGATGTCTCCGGGGACAAGTTCTCTTGCTGGGATGAGAGACGTAATGCCGTCCCGTCTGACTTTGACGTGCGGTGCACTCAGTTTTTTGAGAAGCGCGATTGCATTCTCCGCTCTCCACTCCTGAAAGAATCCTAGAATCGCATTAATGATGACGATTGCAAGAATGATCCCTGCATTGAGAAGCTCGTGAGAATCTATAGTGCCCGCATGCAAGAAAGGCACAACGACGGAAACGGCAACCGCACCGAGCAAGATGTACACCATGACATCTTGAAATTGAGAAATGAAGACTTTCCACAGCGGTTCTTTTTTTGTTGTAATTTCGTTAAAACCTGTTTTCTCACGAAGAGCGCTGATAGTTGCATCGGACAAGCCGCGTTCACTTGCATT
The DNA here is from genome assembly GCA_964517585.1 of uncultured Candidatus Peribacteria bacterium. Classification (GTDB taxonomy): domain Bacteria; phylum Patescibacteriota; class Gracilibacteria; order Peribacterales; family Peribacteraceae; genus JAGORY01. Next base: position 2,635 of record CAZFCB010000061.1, read on the forward strand.
GAGTTGTTTCAATATAGCTATTCGTTCGGCAGCAACCATATGAAGTTACGGTACCACAAGAAACATGTGATTCCCAACTGTGAGTGAAACTTCTCGACGTAAGAAAAGAGGCCTGTGGCTTCATATCTGCTTACTATCTCACGATAGCTAACACTAGTATTATGGCGCTGAATAAGGCACATAAAAACTGACTCGTACAATGGGTAGGATACCCTGTAGAATAGTCATGGAGAGGTGGCCGAGTGGTCGATGGCGACAGTCTTGAAAACTGTTAATCCCGCAAGGGGTTCGAGGGTTCGAATCCCTCCCTCTCCGCCACGTCACTCTTGAATGACGTGGCTCCGCCAGAAATCCTTGGTTCTATAGACTAACTATCCGAGTGTATTTGCTGATTGTAGGTTTTCCAATAATACAACCTCTAATCCGCGAACCCTGAGGCTTAGTTAATAATTGCCACCATCCATCCTGTACCTTGCCATTTTTTTGCTTAATTTTAATGTATCAGCATGGGTTTTCTCGTCGGACTAGAGATTTTGTTAGACGGACTAGGCGAAGGATCATCAATGTTTGACTCTCCACCATCATCTGACCCAATATTCATGATGAACCCATCAAGTGCCTCACGATTCAGCACACCTGCATAATCTTCGGAATAGGGTAGCTCCTGAAGGAGGGTATCTGTCGTTCTTACCGCAAATGATCGAGAAATTCCGTACTCCTCACAAAAATTTCCAAGACTATCTTTACTATCGTTTTGTCCGTCCAAAGTCTGATAGGTTTCCATTATTTTTATGCTACCAATAGCGTGAGTCCCTAGTTCTTCTGCCAATTTTTTAGCAATGGAAGGATCTACATCTCCCTCCACATACTTCGCATCACATTTCATGGTGTTGTGAAACGTCCAAGGAGGTAAATTAATAACCAAAATGTTTCCCTCCAGCTCGGAAAATAGCTTAGTTTGCTCATCAATCTCTAATTCATTGTATGGCTGTAGATATTGATGAAACTTTCCCTGCATGTAATGCCAAGTAAGATCCGTTTGCAAAGCAATTTGCTGCAAAGATTTTTGAGCTTCATTCCAGAAATCTTTGTCATATTTGCTAAACATGCCATGAAAGTTTGATAAATCACCAGCTTCAATTGCAGATTTGAATTCATCTTGTCGACTTGGAGGCATATTGATTGCAATGCCTTGGAGATGACCACTTTGAGCTAATGAACAAATCATGTTTGCTAAAAGCGGCCAAGAAGTGTAATCCCCTTCAACAAAAAGATACCGTTTGCCCTCATCCAATAGTTCCTCCATAAGAGATGTTGGAGTAATGCCTTTTTCTTTACATTGAGTAGCGAGAATTTGTTTGTCAGTTGGCGTAAGTAGGCTTGTATCCTTGGGGTCAAATATTCTATTCCGAGCACGCTCGGAATTTCGTCTGATTGCCTCGATTTGAGCTTGCGTTATCATAATACCAAAACAAACTCCTAATTTTGCAGTAACAGACTTAATGGCATCAGACGACTTATACTGCTCCTGAACATGGAGCAACGAATCCCTCCATTTGTATATATCCCATCCTTTTAATGCTCCCGATTTGCTAATATCACTGTGGGTTATCCTTCCTGTGAGTAAACTATTTGAAAAATCTAAATATCCCTCAACGAAATCTTCTAACTTACCTTGCTTAAGCCTCAATTGAAAGTACTGGAGAGCAGAGTGAAGTAGCCGTAGGACTTCTTTTTCTGTCGAATGACTA
>CAZFCB010000062.1:0-4294 GCA_964517585.1 uncultured Candidatus Peribacteria bacterium
TTCTTTCCATGATGCCCGTTTCATCATCATTCATGCCATGTATCACCACCCACACCGGTTTGTTTGGATCGAGCTTGGAAACATTTGAATAATTTTCGACACGCTTTCCATTTACAAACTCCGCCACCCTCATACTCACCGGCATGACTTTCTCACTCCCTTCGGTGGAAATCTCCCCCTCAATATTTGCACTATTCCATGGCTTGAATTCAACGTGTACTGGCACCTCAGGCAGACGCATATCCTGCATTTCTCTCTGTGTCGCATTACCATATGACGTCGCATCAGTAATCGTCAAATAGTACGTGCCAGGCTCGAGCATGCGACTGATGCTCTCTCCTGCTACTCCGCGGTGATTTGAAGAAAGACTCACGTTATTCTCTTTGCCATAGAGATGGAAATCGATATTTGGCTTACCAATGAGACTTCCTGCAATATCTCCCAAACCTACGGCTGTCGAGGAAAGATTTACCATCATTCTCACTTTCAGAGTAAACGTGATAACGGCATTCCCTCGTGGCGCTAATGCTACTTTCTCAAAAGTCGAATCTCTTCCTTCAGGCATCACCATGCCATACTGATAAATCTGCGAGGCAGATGATAGTGTTGCTTGGATTGCAGATCGCTTCAGCGCATCCTGAGTATTTGTGGCAGATGCAACCGATGAGCTACCTGCATCGGTAAAAAGAACTCCTCCTCGTCCAATCTCAGTTTTTCCATCCTGCGCATACATGGTGAGACCGGACTGTGCTGCACGGATTTGTTGTATCTTTTTCGCGGCTTCAATTTCCGTACTCGACGGACTTGCTGACCCTGTGCCAGCAAAAGTGGAACTCTTTTCTTTCTCTTGCGCGATCAACATCTGAAGGCGTTCCACTTCTTTCACCGCCATCAACTGCTCAATCACCCGTTCCCCCGCACTTTTCGCCGCCTCCAGTATCTGCGTTGCATTTGGCATACGGATGCCAATACTTGCAAGTTGTACCATCGGTACACTCGTCGCTGCTTGATCAACCGTCATTGCAAACAGGCGTCGTAACTCTGTCTCGTTTCCACCATTTCTGATCTGGCAGAGGAGCGTCATACCTTGTGCCAAAAGATCGCCAAGCATACCTTCATATCTCCCGAATTTTTCCCGAAGAATGCTGTATGTGTCCTGAAACTGTTGAAGTAGTGACGGACTGCCACTCTCTCTGGCTTCTACTGACCACTCCGGATGCGCGCGGAAAAATGCGTCATCGAAGTTCTGATTCATACCGGTCATGGAGCGAGCTGCTGTCAGAAGAATTTCTTGTTGTATCAAAGCGAGATGTCGGTCGCTGGTTCCTGAGTCCGCAAGTGACTGATACAGTGCTGTCTTCGCTGCATCAAGCGTTGGCCGAAGGCTTTCCGGAGCTGTCCAAGGATCTTGGCCTGTGCCTAGCGATAACTGCTTCGTGTCACGATCCCAATGCACAACGACTCGACCAAAGACGCGTCCGCTGACTCCTGTCATCAGCAGATTGTAGTCACCAGTCGCATTCGACGGATTGATCATGACTGATACGGGGCTCACTTCACCACTCGTATTTTTGATCACAGTCGCACGCCCAAGAATGCTGTCATCGTGCACACCGACGATTTCAAGGGTGCTATTTTCGATAGGTGCTGATGCCTCAAGGATGACGTTTGGCCCTTCCAGATGCGCAATATGCATCTCTGGCACTTTTTCATATTCGAGACCCTCAGGGAGCATATTTTTCTGAACGGGCATTGCAATGGCAGAGAGCAACGTCACGGCATGTCTGTTACCTACGAAGGTAATGTCCGCAAGCGGAACTTGCAGCTCTTTATCTGCGTAGAGCGTCCATGTTTTCGTCACTGAACCTCTATCGTTCTCCATCATCTCCGAAAGATAATTATTGAAAATCATCAAGTCGTTAGCGCCACCTGGGTGCGAGGTTTTGATCACACCAAATTGCTTCGTATCGAGGTACGATTCATCGAGCGGTGTCGTGATTTTGATGCCTTGGGCTGCGGTTCCTGGAATGCTCGTGAGCGTCACCTTGACTGGTGCAAGTACTCTTTCCTGTGAAAATTTCTTCGCTTCCTCAGCTTGTGCAACATCTGCGGCTATCACATCCAGAACGTCTTGATCCATCAGATCGTGAGTTGCAGAACCATTGTCTGCAGGACTTGTATTTTCTAATACCGTAGCATCTGGAACGTGAGGTGTTTCTTGAACCTGAGGAATCATACTTCTGTGCACCGGCAACGCTACCACCGAGAGAAGTTTTACGGCGTTTCGGTTACCGACAAACGTGATGTCCGCGAGTGGCAATTCCTTTTCGGCATCAGCATACACAATCCACATCATCGTCTTCGAACCTCTATCGTTCTCCATCATCTCTGAAAAATAATTATTGAAAATCATCAAGTCGTTAGCGCCACCTGGGTGCGAGGTTTTGATCACACCAAAGTGCTTCGTATCGAGATACGATTCATCGAGCGGTGTCGTGATCTTGATGCCCTGGGCTGCGGTTCCTGGAATGCTCGTGAGTGTCGCCGATATTGGCGCCGGAACCGTTTCAGCACGTGTGCTTTGCGAACTTGATGTGTGCAGGATGTACTCTCCGCTTGCGTCTATATAGCGAATCTCTGCAGGTGTTCCAGATAACATCTCTCTTGCTTCGAGTCTTTCAAGCCCAGCAAAATGATGACGCTTCTGTTTCGGTTCGGACTTCCTGATGTCACATATTTTTGTCAGAGTGGCAGTTATTTTTTTGATAATGATCTCCATTTTTTCCTGAACAGTATTCAGGTTGTGAAATTGATCCGACGCACCTGTGATGTTCATGACAGATGGAGAATCTGTTGAGATGCGAATGAGAGTGTTGGTTGCGGACACAGCATGTCCACGATAGGCATCAGCACTCATATTATTTTCGGACGGTCCTGTGGTTTTTTCCATGGGGGAGAGAGGGAAGGTGACGTTCACATTCCACGCTTCAGTCATGTTTCTCGGCAGATCACTTCTTGCATTCTTTTCTCGGCCCACCGTTATTCTGGCTTATGTTAGGGCTGATACTCGTTCTTATTGCCTTAAGAACTATCAGGATTTACAGGCTGCGTTACATTGACATAGTAAAATACTATTGATTAGTACTACTAATGAGTCTACTCAAAACAGCTCAAATATGCTAAAATAATAGGATTTCCTCGCGATATAAGAAGAAGTACACGCGTGAAGAATCCACAAACACATACATGCCTCATAAAAACTCAACGCATAATAGGCAAAACAAACATCTCATTTTTGGTTGTACGGTGGTGATCATCATCGCGATTGCGCTCATGCAGTCGTTTGCGAGCGCACAACAGAACGCTGTTGCATTACGGCTGCAGCAACGCATTGCAAGTAGCATTGCATCTCAAGCATCTGAAAATGCTATTGCGCCGCAGCATGTGACGATACTGAGCGAACCAAAGACACGCATTGCCGGATTCTTTGACACGAGCTCGGCTCCCATCATCACTGTTCCACCAGTTTCACATACCACCACGACAACAACAGTCGTCACAAAACCGATGTCCGCCGCAAGGACGATCCGCAGTTTTTTCTCGGTTGTTGGTAAGCCAAAGAACGGTCAGGTGCTCATGTACGTCAACGGACGTCTTGTATGGCATGATCTTGGCGATACTGTGATAAACACAGTGCCGACATCTGGCAGTGTCCACGTCAGTGGTTCTGGCAGAAAGCCAACTGCTGATCCAATAGGCTCTACCGATGACTTACATTCTGCCGCTGGCAGTGTTTCACCTGAGCGTCGTTATGGTGGCGGTGGCGGTGGTGGGGGACAAACAGTATCAACTACTTCTTCATCTTCCGGCGGAGGAATGTCGCAAGGCGATGCTGACGCACGGTACGTCAATATTTCCGGTGATGTCATGGCTGGTGCCCTTACGATTGCGTATGACGGTCTTGGATTGAATATTGCAGGGACTGCATCGGGCAGGGTGCTGCATGCATCATCGAAACTTAGTTCTTCTGGCGCACTTGTTGTGGATGGTACGGTGACACTGAACCGTGTGACGTACAGTTTTCCAGGAGGGGATGGAGCTGGTTCGGGTAAAGTGCTGAAGAGTAATGGCGCAGGACAACTGTCGTGGTCAGACGATAATGCCGTTGGAACGGGGCTGTCGCAGGCATCTGGTGATGAACGCTATGTCCGGAAATCCGGCGACACGATGACCGGAGCTCTGATTGTGAAAGCAAGCCTCTCCGGTTCACGTCTCATCATTTCTGAGAATGCAA
>CAZFCB010000063.1:0-4209 GCA_964517585.1 uncultured Candidatus Peribacteria bacterium
TCATAGTTATATGATGCCATAATCTTATTTTAATGGAACATTACGTACATTCTCGATTACTCTGATAGGATTTGTTCCATGTCACCAGTTCTCATAGCTGTTCTCATCATAGATCTCATCTCAGTGACCACTTTTGTCGTAAGCCTTTTTCTCTACCGTAGCCTGTGCGTCAACCGTCAGATACTTCTCACAGACTTACGGGCATCAAAGGACCTACGAAAGCCCCGTCTCTTCGATGGGCCTGTGCGGATGTACGGCTTTTTTACGGTAATTCTCCTCGGGCTTTCTTTCGTGCCATTTATTCATATATTTCTTCAGTAACATGGTTGATAATTTAACACCTGAAAACATCGCACTGCTCTCAAAAATTAACCGCTATTGGGTCAAGAGATCTCAAAAGCGGCCCAGTGTTTTACCAAGTGAGCAACTTCTTCTCCAGAGCTCTGAGCACTGGATCAAGTATGTTCTTCCAACATTTGTAGCTCTGATCCTTACGGGAATGGGCATCGTTCTTGTTTGGAGTGCTGTCGTAGCAGCAAATATCGCCGATGGATCACTTCTTATATTCTGCATCGGACTAGGTGTCCTCACTGCTGTTTTTCATTGGTACTTCTGGTTTCTTCTTGCGGAATTTCCCGTCGATATCATCGTCACGAACAAGCGCGTAATCTACGTTCACTCTGGGCTTCTTTGGGGCGAAGATCTGGTTGAGATTGCATTCGATAAGCTGAAGGCTGTTCAGGCACATAAGAAAAACTTATTCCAGTCCATTTTCAATTACGGCACCCTCGATTTCGAGGGTAAAGTGAAGATCAAGCGTGTTCCACATCCTGGTACGGTTGCACGCGTTATTCAGCAGGCAATGGGTATGGCCTGAATATGCCCTATGGTATGCTAGCCACATGGAACGAGCACTTTCTTCTAAAGAGATCGATACACTTTTAGCGGGAGAAATCTTTGGACATTTAGCTTGTTCCGATAAACAAAATCCTTACATTGTACCGCTCGCATACGTATTTGTCGGCAATGTTATTTACGGGCAGACAACGGAGGGGAAGAAAATAGAAATACTGCGGCGAAACCCTAACGTTTGTTTTCAGGTACAAAAAAAAGGGAATACGTGGAAAAGCGTGATTTGCTTTGGAACGTTTGAAGAACTTGATTTTGACAGGCTAGAAGAAACCGAGGCTTCTATGATAGTAGAACTACTCACAACGAGACTTGGTTCCATTCAGCAGTCAGTTGGTATATCTGTTCCGTTTGGTTTTACCAATAGGGCTTCCCCACTTTCAGTACATAACAGGAAATCCACGTTGTTTAGAATTCTTGTCGCAGAAAAGACCGGTAAAGAGTTTTTGATTTCATCATGATGATTACGCCCACTCAGACTTGAGCATCACGACGATGGGGATTACCCAATAGTCTGTGTTTTGAGTTTTGCCAATGCAGCAATGAACTTGTCGGTCCACTGATCAATCCTCTCTTCTTGGCCATATGGCTCATTGACAATGATGAGAGGGGGCAGAAAAAGCGATCCATGATGTTCTCGTTGAAAACGAAGAAAATGTTCCGTGCAACGAGTTCGAAAGTAATAGCGTTCATCTCCAAGGCTGATGAATGTCATTGGTTTACCTTGAAGATCAACATCTGTCGCTCTCTGCTTGAGTAACGCGTCCATATGCATATTGAGTTGACCTTCCCTTCCTCCAGTATTCCAAGTCCCAGAGCCAAGAATTAGTATCTCACCACGCAAAAGATCCTTGGGTTTTGCGAGTTCTGCCCGCTGATGTTCGATCACAATATCTGGTGACGAGTCTGCAAGACGCTTTTTGAACGTGTCAGTAACGTATTCAGTATTACCGCTCGTCGACGCAGTGATGATGTGAATCAATGGAGACATAGTCTAAAAAATAGAAATGGTTTTGTCACCGTAGCACAGTCGACTGTAATTTTTCGATACTGATAACTCTGTCATATCTTCTTCCGGCAAAGAGGAGAGTTGGAATCTTCACCGTCCTGATCTTCTGTTCTACGATAACTTTCTGCGCATCAAGTCTTTCCTGAATACTTTTTGATCGACTCAATTGAGATATGCGTTCAACTTCTTGAGGCTGAAAACCGATTTCTGCAAGAAGTGATTGCAACTTTTTCTCAGCTTCCAGTGCAGTAAAGCCCATCACAAACATTTCCTGGATTTCTACGCTGCCTCCGTTACCAGACTTGAAAATCTTCTTCAGTAGTTGCCAGTCAGCGGAAACCGTTTTGTCTCCGTGCGAAAGTGAAACGTCTTTTGTGGCCTCGATGTACGACGCCATAAGGTATGAGTGTGGAAATTTGTATCCGTTTGTTCCTGCAAGTGGAATTGGATAGAGAAGATATGAGACATTCGTACGATCGAAGATGCCAGCCTCTTCCAAATGTGCTGTGAGCTTTTTGCAAAACTTACAACTTGGATCGATGATTTCGAGAACGTACGGCTTTGTGAGATCTACTTCATGATAAAACGTTGCGGTTTGTCCAAGAAACTCTTTCGCATCCCAAGATCGCAGCCGATCTGGAATGCGAGATACCGTCTCAACAAAGCGCACAAATGGACCAAAAAACCATTCACCGAAGCGATCTTCAGATACTGCCCTGAAAAAACCAAGTGATTCTGTCTCGACACCACACGCTTCTCCAGACAGAGAACATGATTCAACATTCGACGGACTGCATGTGTCGTATACCCACAAATTTAGTCCTGCATTCCCTACGTACAAAAGGCTCCAGATACTCAGTATAACAAACGCAAATGAGAGCCAGTCGATCCATCGACTCAGAAACCGTGCGAGTCGTGGATGAGTAAATATCAGTTTGCCAACGAGCTTGCCCTTCATCTCCTCGCCAAAACTGATATCGCATGGGCGAAATGTAACGCGGAGCAGCACACAGTGCCAGGCCTTTGCAGCAAGCGGACGGAAACTCGCAGAGAAAATTGCGAGTACCGAGAAGACGATGAACGCTGCAATGCAAAACATTTAGAGAGCAGAGAGAATTTTTGTAAGCGCACCTAGAAACTTCTCTACGTGAGTCTGCGTATTATGGAGTCCGAGCGATACGCGCACAAGTGGAGGTAGCTGTAGCTGGTGATCTAAGTAATTGTGACAGCAGAAGTGTCCGCTTCGACACATGATATTTTGCTCCGACAGATACAGTGAAATTTTATGAGAGTCGATTCCCTCAACGTAAAAACTCTGTATCGGACTTGGCTGCGTATTGAAGAGATGAATACGCGCATGTTGCTTGAGACCTTCGTAGAGAAATGTTGCTATTTTCTTTTCATGCAACATCGCTTCGTGCTGACTGTTCAGCCATGTAACCGCGCTACCAAGCCCAATTATGCCGCCCCAATTCTGAAGGCCAGGCTCCAGTATGGCATGGGCTTCCTCCCCTTCTCCGACCAAAGAATATGTATCTTTCTTTACATCTGTGACAGTACCTCCCCCAAGAAAAAATGGATCAAGACGTGCAAGCAGTGAACGTTTCATGATGATAAAACCAATGGAGGGACCGTACATCTTATGACCTGAACCAAACGCAGCGTCGAAATCAGTGTCTTTCAATCGCTCGCTGTCATGTGCAAATCCTTGAGCAGCATCGATCAACACTATGCCACCATGTGTATGCGCATCTGTCGTAAGTTGCTCTACGTTTCCTGCGGTTCGTCCATCAATGTTCGACATCGAATTCATGAGCACAATGCTGCGCGAAAGATCTGCAGCTGTGTACTGCACGCTCCCATCCTTAAGACGCGGCAGTACTAACCGATCGACACTGCGCTTCTTTGCAAAGCTCATTGATGGCAAGAAAACAGAGTTGTGCTCGATGTCAGAAGTCACAATTCTTGAAAATTCATTTTGAGCAAGTTGGTGAAGTACCAGATTGATTCCGTATGTCGTGTTCAGTGTGAAAGCCACGCAGTAGTCTTTTTCACTTTTCCCTGCTTGAACTAATAACAGTTTTCGAGTTGTTCTGACCTTTTCATCAACTTTCGCCCCCCACGCGTATTTCACTCGTCCGCCACAAGCGTTGTACTGCTCATAATATTCTGTTTCTGCTGTGATCACTTGCTGAGGGCGAAGCGTTTGGCACGCAGAGTCCAAATAGCAAGATTCTTTCGAAAGGTAGTGAAAATCAGAGGATGTATCAGTCACCTCTGAGGCTGCCGGT
>CAZFCB010000064.1:0-4117 GCA_964517585.1 uncultured Candidatus Peribacteria bacterium
AAATCGATCTCAGCAAGCATGAACCCCGAGTCATGTTCTTCCATCGCCTTAAGGCGTGCGGATCTGGCCTGTTCGGGTGTTGTGGTGAACAAATAGCAATAACTTTGGTCATCACTCCTGCCAACGCGGCCCCGAAACTGATGAAGCTGCGATAATCCAAATCTTTCTGCGCCCTCGATAACGATGATCGTACTATTCGGAACATCAATACCGACTTCGATCACAGACGTAGAAACTAAGATGTCGAACTTATGATCTTTGAACTGCTGCATAATGTCTGTCTTCTCCTGGCCGGTCATGCGCCCGTGGAGCTTAGCGATACGTCGATGTGGAAACGATATTTTGAGGCGCGCAATTTCCGCTTCAACATTTTTTACTTCCGCAAGCATGTCTTCTTTGGATTCATCGATGAGCGGGCAAATGACAAAGGTCTGACGACCTTCGGTAATCTGATGATCGATGAAGAGTTCGACGGTTTTTCGGCCAGTGGGAGCCACGACTTTCGTGATGATTTTTTTTCTCTGACCAGGCTTTTCCATGAGTACGGAGAGATCATGATCACCGTACGCAGTGAGTGCGAGAGTCCGAGGAATAGGAGTCGCGGTCATCGACAGGAAGTGTGGACTCCCCTTCTCTTTCAGTCTCGCACGTTGATGAACACCAAAACGGTGTTGCTCATCCACAATTGCAAGACGCAGATCTTTGAACTGCACCTTGTCCTCGATGAGCGCGTGTGTTCCGATGACAAGATCAATGAGCCCCTGCGAAAGTCTTCTGCGAATATCGTCCGCCTCCGCCTGGGGAACAGAGCCTGTCAGAAGAGCGACGGTCGGCTGCGGCATGGACATAAGATGATCCGCCTTGATCCCCTTCTCTTTGTACTTTCCACTCTGAATATAGCTATGCAAGGTGACAAGCAAGCGCGAAACGGTGGATGCATGCTGCCTCGCTAGTACCTCTGTCGGAACCATGAGCGCACATTGGCCTCTTCTCGCTATGACTTCCGCGATGACAGCAACTGCAACCAGGGTTTTCCCAGAACCCACGTCACCTTCGAGCAAGCGTGACATCGGCCGGTCCTTCTCCATATCAAGAAGAATTTCGTAGATTGCCGTACGCTGTCCAACGGTCGGTGTGAAATTAAGTGAAGCAAAAAATGCTTTGATGAGTTCGGCGTCGACGGGAATACGAATGCGATCCTGACGGTCTCCTTGCCATGACTTCTTTCTTTCGAGAGCTTCTATTTGCACAGCGTACATTTCTTCAAAGGCCATTCGGTTTTTGGCTTCTTCAAGCCTCTCCGGTGTTGTTGGGAAATGCAGCTCCTCTATGGCCGATGACCGTGAGAGTAATTTTTCTGCTGTGAGAACATCCTGAGGGAGAGTTTCTTTCAGTTCCAGCGTTGCCGACCGCACGAGTGCCATTTTCTCCCGAAGCCAGCGACTCGAAATACTTTCGGTCTGCGCGTACACTGCGACGATGCGGCCTGCGTGTAGTTGCATCGCACGAGAACCGTCCTCAAATTGCGGGCTCTGAATCTTCAGTTTGTATCCGTCTTCCTGGACTTTGCCGGTAAGCGTCACTGGTTGACCCTCTTTTAGCATACGCATGATATGCGGCTGATTGAACCAGACTATGTCAGCTGTTGCCCCTGTTTCATCCTCAAACTTTGCTTGTACGAGGACTTTTTTTGATCTCGTTCGGACAAGCTTGAGCTTTCGAATGGTGCCTCGAAGTGTGGATTTTTCATTGAGTGGTGCATCGACGAGATTTGTCACCTGTGAGAGATCCTCATGTGTACGAGGTACGTAGAGTATGAGATCTTCGACAGTGCGAAGGTTCATGGAATCCAGTGCATCGATGAAACTCTGCGTTGTTTTGAGCAAAGCCGGCGTCAGAGAATCCTTGAGTGTCATGAGGGGATGATTGTACACCTCATGCAAAAAGTCTGAGAGATGAAGCATCAAAACAGTAAGAAGAAGCGCATACGACATGGCATTTCGAAGCTAAAACTGGTATAATGTCCGATATGGCAGACTTCGCAGCAGCAATGGCTACGACTACCGACATGAGCGAGGCCGCACAGGTGAAAGCAGGTGCGCCTATTACCGGTGACATGGGAGACGAACATAAACGTTTTGCGGTCACTATTGCGACGATGCTAGAAAACGGTTCTATTGATGTCACAAAGCCTGAGACTTTCCTGAACGCTTCTGTTTATGAATCTCTTGATGAACAGTTAAAAGGCAAAGTTGACATCGCTTTAGTCAACATCGCATCACTTCTTGGTCACATCTATAATTTCTACAGATCCAAACAGACGCCAGATGCCTGCCCTCAGCTTGCGACCATGATTGAGCAACTCTGGGAGATGAAGCAGCGAATAGAAGATCATGCCGACGTTTTCATATTCTAATCGTACACACATACATATGCCTAAAGCACCTGCCGAAAATAGAGAAATTGATTTCTTCAATCCGGTAGAGGTTGCAGGTGTGGGCTTCAAGAAATCCGTAGAAATGCTCCGGTGGCTCCTTGGACGAAAAGAAAATTTGATGTCTGGCTTGAACCCTATTGCTGAAAAACAGAAAGAACAACTTGCAGTCGCAAAGGAATCCGTGAATCGGCGACGTCTCCTCGCTCAGGAAATCAGCCTGGCGTAATCCAATGAACACGGGGATCACGTTTCCACCACGTCATATGCCTTTTTGCGTAGGCACGCGTACTGGAATTTATAAGCTCTGCGAGCTTGTCAGTTTCAATATCGTTACATTGAATAGCGTCGAAGATCTCACGATACCCAACGCTTTTCATCGCAGGATCTGTCAGGGTAACCCCCTTGTGTCGTAGAGAGCGCACTTCTTCGATCCATCCACGCTCCAGCATGAGAGTCGTGCGTGCTGCAATTCTTTTGCCAAGTTCGTTTTTGTCGACATCCATGCCAAACATCAAAAGATCATATGCGCCGAGATTCTTTTTTTTCTGTGATGATTTCGTCTTACCCGTTGACTCGTAAATTTCCAGTGCACGTATGACATAGACTTTGTTCTTCACCGAGAATGATGCAGCGGTGTCCGGATCGATCATAGAAAGTTTCGCGAACAACGTTGTACCATGATCCATGTCATATTCTCGTCCGAGTCTCTCACGTATCACGGGATCAGAAGGAGCAAGAGGCTCAAAACCGTCAATGAGAGCAGAGACATATAACATGGACCCACCAACGAGAAGAGGAATGTTCCCACGTTCATGAATATCTGCAATCACTCGCTGCGCCTCTTGCTTATACCATGCAATGGTACAGTCCTGCTGCGGATCTAGAACATCAACAAGATGATGCCGTATGCCCTGCATTTCATCGGGTGTGATCTTTGCAGTTCCGATGTCGAAACCTCGGTACAACTGGCGCGAGTCTGCATTCACCACTTCTGCAGTTTTCCCAAACCCCTGAAGTTCATGTGCGAGACGTATAGAAAAAGCGGTCTTTCCACTTGCCGTCGGTCCAAGAATGACAATAAGTGGTTTTTTTGGCTCGGAGATAAGAAAATCAATGACTAACTGCCGCTGGAAATGAGGGGAATCTGTCATGGTAAGAATTCTTTCCTTTGAACAGTTTAAACATAACTGAATGTCATTGAATACTGCTGCAAACTTTCGTTTTGAGCTACAATAGTGAAGTAAAAAGAGATTCCAGACAAATACCTTTTCACTTTTCATTTTCCACTCGTCTCTATGCATCCAATGATCCAATCTATTGCGCAGGGTATTTCCCGCGGCAGCATCACGCCACGAAATACACTCATCCCAACCGTCATCGAAAAAACGCAGTTTGGCGAGCGAGTGTACGACATCTACTCACGCCTGCTTGAAGAGCGCATCGTCTTCCTCGGTACGCAGATCAATGATGACGTTGCGAACTCCGTCATCGCACAGCTGCTCTTCCTCGAGAAACAAGATGCGAAGAAAGACGTCATCTTCTACGTGAACTCACCAGGAGGACAAGTAACCTCCACCATGGCGATGTACGACACAATGGAACTCATCAGCCCCGATGTCTCCACTGTGTGTCTTGGTATGGCTGCATCAGGAGGCGCCATCATTCTCATGTCTGGAGCCA
>CAZFCB010000065.1:0-4051 GCA_964517585.1 uncultured Candidatus Peribacteria bacterium
ATGTCTCCGAGCCAATTCGCCAACCATTTGTCGCATTTGTGATGGGACATATCGAGCCTGTATTTCAAGCCCTTTTTCTGATATAATACTGAGATGCTGTCTGTACAGTATCAGACACAAAATGTTCACACTCATCCGAATCCTATTTTGGCCAATTCTCCTCGGAGTTATTTCTCTCGGTGGTTTTCTGCTGAATCTTAATATCTGGGGTATTCTCGGACGTTGGTTCATCTCTGCCCCTCTGGAAAATTTGGTGATCGTCGTCACGGTTGCGACAATCTTGCATTACAGCGTGCAAACAATGCGTTATTGGTACGCATGTACACAGGGGAAAAAACTTGTTTCCATGAAAGTAATTTTGCCAAGATCAGACAGCAAAATGGACCAAGAGAAGCGAACGGAGAAAGATTTCAAAGAGAAAATTGCGATCATGGAGCAGCTCTTTCGTGCAATCAATGAGGTGAAAGATCTCACATTTTGGCAGGTGATTCATTTTTGGATTTTTCGCTACATCACGATTAGTTTCGAACTTTTCGTCGAAGACGGGATGATCACATTCTATGTGCTCTGCCCTCATAAACTCATCTCCATCATTGAGAAACAAATTACATCGTACTATCCGAATGCCGACGTAGCTCTCACGCCTACACCAGATATTTGGCCTAAAGGATACAAACTCTCCATCTACCACATGATCACAAAGAAGCCGTACATGTATCCGTTACGGTTCTTCGATCATATGCAGGATGATCCCCTGAATGATCTGACGAATGCACTCAGCAAACTTCATGTGGATGAGAAAGCTTCAGTGCAAGTCATCATTACGCCAGTTTTCTCTGATCGTTGGTCGAAAAGGACGAAAGGCATTGCATCCTCAAGCTTTAAGGGGAAGAAGGTAACAATGTTTGATAAAATTCCTGGCCTCAAATTATTTGGCACTGTTCTTGGCATGGTTGGTTCATCTGATTCTGCGACACTCGCACCGGGAGCAAAGTCTGGAGATTCATTTGTCCGTATGATTCAGCCCGAGGAAGAACTCTACAAACGCATGGGTGAAAAAGCCGGCATGAGCGGATTCAAGACGACCATTCGCATCATGGCTGCGGCTCGCACCTGGGAACGTGCCAACGACATCACGAATAACCTGCAGGTTTCTTTTAACGTCTTTAAAGATCAGTACGGTAACTACCTCAAAAACAGACGCATGATCGTAGATTTTCTGCCGATGTTTTGGAATCAATACTTGATCTATCCTCTCTGGAAACGTCGCATCAACGGCTTTACGAATAAAACAAATCTTCTCGTTGAAAAAGAACTCGCTTCTATTTTTCATTTTCCGGACAGTCGGTACAACACCATCCCAAATATTCAGTGGATCCTCTACAAGATTCTCCCACCTCCTCCAAACGCGCCATCCGAAGGCATTATTCTTGGCATCAATAGACATAGAGCAGTGGACACAAAAGTTCGGTTTCTCGATAAAGATCGCACACGCCATCAGTACATCATTGGTAAATCCGGTTCGGGTAAATCTGCACTGCTTAACTGGCAGTCTCGTCAGGACATCGCGCGCGGCGAAGGCCTCTGTATTATCGATCCTCACGGAGATCTCATCGAAGATGCGCTCGCTCATACGCCCAAGGAACGCGCAAAGGACGTCGTTGTTTTTGATCCTTCGGATGGAGAGCGCCCGATGGGACTCAATCTTCTTGAAGCGAAAACACCGGAGGAAAAAGATCGAGCTTCGCTCGATGCGATGGAAATTTTCATCAAGATGTTCGGTAACGAAATCTTCGGTCCGCGCATCCAGCATTACTTCCGCAACGGCTGCCTCACGCTAATGGATGACGAAGAAGAAGGCGCAACACTTCTGGACGTTCCTCGCTTGTTCGTCGATGAGGAATTTCAGCGATATAAAGTTTCAAAGTGTAAAAACGCTGTTGTCCGTAGCTTCTGGGAGAATGAAATGGCGAAGACGGGTCAACGCGAAAAAGAGGAAATGATCCCGTACTTCTCGGCAAAATTTGGTCCGTTTGTGACGAACACAACCATGCGTAACATCATTGGCCAGCCAAAGTCTGCGTTTAATATCAGAGAAATAATGGACACAGGCAAAGTGCTCCTCGTGAACCTCTCGAAAGGAAAAATTGGGGACGTCAACGCACAGCTTCTTGGGCTTATCTTCGTAAACAAAGTGAACATGGCAGCCATGAGCCGAGCAGACGTTGCGCAGCGTGATCGCAAGCGTTTCTATCTCTACGTCGATGAGTTCCAAAACTTCATCACTGATGCCTTTGCAACAATTCTCTCTGAAGCTCGTAAATACGAACTCGGTCTCATCATGGCTCACCAGTATATTGGCCAGCTTGTGGGAAAAACCGAGGGTTACGGACAGGCAAGTACGAAAATGCGTGATGCCGTGTTCGGTAACGTGGGTACGATCATGAGCTTTAAGATTGGTGCAGAAGACGCTGAATACATGGCAAAAGAATTTGCACCTGTTCTTTCAGAGCAGGACGTCATCGGTATCCCGAACTTCAACTGCTACGTGAAGCTCAATATCAATAATACGACCTCACGTCCGTTCTCACTTGCGACCATCTACGACGAATCTGAACGAAACGAGAAGCTTGGAGGGCTGATTAAAGAATACAGCCGCATGAAGTACGGCCGAAAGAAGGCGTTCGTTGATCAGGAGATAGAAGATAGAATTGGGATTACGAAGAGCTGAAGGTAATCGGCATTTGGCAGTTGGCTTGTGGCAAATTAGCCAAAAGCCAACTGCTACTGGCTCACTGCTCAATCCCAATTGCAGTAGAATGGATCCATGACCCGTTCCGATCGCATCGGCATCTTCTGCGACGAAATCTGGACATGGTATAGCCAGCACAAACGCACGTTACCGTGGCGTGATCTCAACGAAAAAGACCTCGATCACAAAGCGTATCTCATCCTTGTTTCAGAAGTCATGCTCCAGCAGACACAGGTATCTCGTGTCATAATATTGTACAAATATTTTATACAGTTATTTCCTCATATAGAAGATCTTTCGAAGGCTTCGAACCGTGATGTTATTATGGCATGGAGAGGGCTTGGATATAACAATCGAGCACTTCGTCTTCGAGATGCAGCACGTGAGATCATGAGAAGAGGAGGGAAATTTCCGAGAGATATGAAAGAGCTTCAGGAGCTTCCGGGAGTCGGCCACTACACCGCAAGTGCCATACGTAATTTTTCCTTCGGTATTCCGACTGCGTGCATCGACGTCAATGTTCGTCGGATTCTCCATCGATTTTTTGTTGGCCCTGAAAATCCTGATGGAACGTGGAAGAAGGATGATCGGTATTTGTTGGAGCTTGCGGAGAAAGTGTTGGTAATAGCGCTCAATGTAGGTGAGGTAGGTGTGGTACGTAATACTTCCGACTGGCATGCCGCTCTCATGGATTTTGGCTCGCTTGTGTGTACGAAAAATAATCCGAAATGGGATCTGATGAGTACGAAGATGAAGTCTATTTGCATGGCATATGGTAAAGACATAATAAGAACAAAAAAAGTGAACAAGACTGAACCAGGTCGCATGATGGCCGGCAAATTTGTTCCGAATAGGATTTTTCGTGGCAAGATAGTAGAAGTTCTACGTAGTGCGGATACAGGGCTAACTCTTGAGGACTTGGGTCATGCCGCCATCGCAGACTGGCCTGTCCTGAGTGAAGCGAATGGAATGATGGGGGATCATCGAATGTGGCTCGTTACACTGATAGAAAGCCTAAAAAAAGATTGTTTGATCGAAAAAGTGAAGGGAAAATGGCAGCTGAAAGAATAGTTCTCGATACACCTTCGCTTCGCTCGGCTACTCGAACTGACATACACATGCGCCTTCAAGTGTTACTTGTGTCACTTCGAGTAGCGCCTTCGAGGCGCGTATCGAGAAGCAACGCTCTTTCACTTTCCACTTGCTCGGCTACTCGAACTGACAAATTCATACGCCTTCAAGTGTTATACTAACTTGCTTTAATAATTTCGAATTTTAACGTCAGCAAAGTTTCAAGTT
>CAZFCB010000066.1:0-3928 GCA_964517585.1 uncultured Candidatus Peribacteria bacterium
ATCTTCGATTCTCCGCATGCTTATCTGCAAAAAACCCTTTCTCTTGCGCCATTAGTTGGTTAATACCCTACTTCGAACGCTTCCAGAGCATTTTGGTTCGTCTATACTTCATACATGATCGATCCTCATATTTTCCAACCTTTGCACCGCGACGGCGCTACGGCTGGCAGGCCGTGCTACATTACTGTTCACGATGACTGGTATTGATCCACACATCTTTCGGGCTTATGACATTCGTGGCAAGGCACATACGCAGCTCACAGAAGAGGCATGCTTCTTGATCGGGCGCGCATTTGGCGCTGTTCTACAAGAAAAATATGGCAAAGAACATCCGCATCCGACAGTCGCTCTCGGCAGAGATGCGCGTACGCATAGCCCCAGTTTCATGGAAAAAATGTGCGAAGGACTCATGCAGTCTGGATGCGAAGTTTTCATCATTGGCCAGACACCGAGTCCCGTGAATTATTTCACAATCTGTCATGGCAAGTTTGATGCTGGTGTGCAGATCACCGCGAGTCATAATCCGAAAGAAGATAACGGTATCAAACTGCAGCTTAGAAATGCGGAGGCGTTTAGTGGTGAATCGCTTCAGGATCTTCGTCGTTCGATTGAATCATTCCCTCTTTCACTACCCACTACCCACTACCCACTACCCACTCGTTCCTTCGATGCCATCACGCCGTACACGGAATTTCTCGTGAAACTTTTTAAAGACGCAGGTAGAGGAAAGACAGTCGTCGTTGATGGAGGGAACGGAGTGGCAGGGCCTGTGTACTGCGATGTACTACGGAAAACAGGTGCTACGGTTCATGAGCTCTATACGGAACCAGACGGCACATTCCCCAACCACGCAGCGGATCCGAGCAAGCATTCGACACTGAAAGAATTGCAGGAAAAAGTGATCACTACACACGCAGACATTGGTTTTGCATTCGACGGCGATGGTGATCGCACTGGCGTTGTCGACGAACAAGGCAATATCGTCACTGCGGATCAGACACTGCTCCTCCTGACGCAGGATCACCTCACGCGTCACAAGGGTGCGCCCGTTATTTTTACTGTCAGTAATTCGTCACTCCTCGAAACCGAGACAAAGAAGTGGGGAGGCCGTCCCGTGATGTGCAAAGTGGGCCACTCGTTCGTGGAACATGCGATGCGCGACAATAATTCCCTGCTCGGTGGTGAGCAGTCTGGACACTTCTTTTGCGGCGAAAACTATTTTGGCTTCGATGACGCACTTGTGGCTTCCCTCAGGGCTCTTTCGATTTTGCATACGCACAAAAAACCAGTCTCAGAACTTATTGCAGAGTTTCCGAAGGTCTACCAAGCACTCGAAATGCGTCCACATTGTCCGGACAGCAAGAAAGCCGACGTCATTGCACGTTCTACGAAGCATTTTCAGAAAACATATCCGGTCATCACGCTGGACGGCGCGCGCATCGATTTCGGCGATGGTGCTTGGGCTGGTATTCGCTTCAGTAACACGAGTCCATGTCTGAGTATTTGTATTGAGGCCAGAAGTGAGGCGAAGCTTGCGGAGGTTGAACAAGCTGTACTCAGTCATATGAGAACGTATCCAGAGGTGGAGTGGTAGAGGAAAAGGCGAAGTTAGTGGTTAGCAGGTAGAAGGTAGTGGGTAGTTTTGTGGATTTCGTACACATACCATAAAGACATGCCGACACTTCCATTTCAAAAACTTCTTATTTGGCAAAAGAGCATGCTTATCGCGAAGAAAACGTATGAAATGACGAAAAATTTTCCGAAAGATGAGATGTACGGTCTTTCTCAGCAAATGCGACGTGCGGCCGTTTCAATTCCTTCAAATATCGCTGAGGGTAGCCAAAAATTTTCTGACCGAGATTTTTCTCGATATTTACGTATCTCAAAGGGTTCTTTGGCGGAGCTTGAAACTCAATTATTGCTAGCCAGGGAATTCTCTTACCTGAGTACTGCAGAGGCAGATGCTGCTCTAGAGGAAATCGTCGCATTATCAAAAATGCTCCGGTCATTTATTGCTACAATTGCCACCCGCTAACAGCTACCCGCTATCCGCTCTGCCCTTTCTATTACTGGCAAACACTGGCGCGTAAAGCGCTCGAGTACGACCGGTGTCGATATTACCGAGATCTTGCGTGTGGAACGCGGTATCAGCGATCTTCCACAATCGAAGCTCTCAAATCCATTCTTATTTCCGGATATGAAAAAAGCAGTCGCACGCATCGAGCGTGCATTAGCAGACGGCGAAACGGTCGCCATCTTCGGTGATTACGACGCAGACGGTATAACCGCAACAGCGCAGCTGGTACGGTTCTTTCGACGTAGAAAAGTAGAGCCAGTGGTTCATCTCCCCGACCGCGCAAAAGAAGGTTACGGCATGAAAATCGTGAGTATTAATGCACTGAAAGCCAAAGGTGTTTCGCTGATCATCACCGTCGATACCGGCATCAGTGCACACGCTGAGATAGCGCATGCGGCAGAGCTTGGTATTGATACGATTGTGACTGATCATCACCGGCCTTCATCAAACGGCAGCAAGCTCTTAGCATACGCCGTCATTCACCCAGAAGTTCCGGCACCATTTCCAAACCAACATCTGTGCGGCTCCGGCGTTGCATTCATGCTTGTTCGCGCACTGGAAAAGATGAAACCGTGGGATGGCATCGATCTTGACATTGCACTCGCAGCCATTGGGACGGTTGGCGACCTCGTGCCACTGACAGGTGAAAACAGATTACTGGTGATCCATGGCCTGAAGTTTCTCGATACTCTTCCAGAGTCTCCTCTGAAAGATTTCGTCGACAGCGTACGCGGCACTGGTCCTCTGACGGCTTCGGATATCGCATTCCGCATTGTTCCCCGTATCAACGCCGCCGGACGTATGGCGCACCCTTTGGTTGCCCTAGACGCACTGCTTGGCGGTGGCGACTCGCTTGAAGAGTTGCATCGTTTGAACGGTGACCGTAGAACGTTTGTCGAGGAGTTACAGGAAGAAATCATGCCACTTCTTGATCCTTCTGATGTGTTTCTCGTGATTGCAAGTGATCGCATTACACCCGGAACGGCCGGACTCGTTGCGGGAAGACTCAGTGAAAAATTTGGTCGACCGAGTTTGGCAGCTGCAATCATCGGGGACATCGCAGTTGGTTCCATTCGGAGTATTCCCGATATTGATCTCATGGAATGCCTCGAGCATCCATCAGTGAAAAAATTTCTCATAACGTTTGGTGGCCACGCCCAGGCTGCTGGCTGCACGTTTGCACCTACAGATACAGCAGCACTACGTCGTGCGCTGAACGCAGTTCTCACGAAGCGAGGGATCACTGCCGACAATCTTCTTCCAACTATTGCACTAGATGCTGAATTACAGCCCTCGCACATCACCATGCCACTTGCGCGTTCGCTCGCCTCACTTGCACCATTTGGCTCTGGCAATGCTGAGCCGATATTTCTACTATCAAAGCAGACACTGACGGATCTTCGCACTGTCGGATCAGACGCGCTACATCTACAGGCGAAAGTAAACGGTGTGCAGGCCATCGGATTCCGTATGGGCTCACTGATGCATCTTCTGAATTCCGAAGCACACTTTGATGTTGCATGTCGTTTGAGCATCAACAATTGGAATGGACGCGAAACCGTGCAGTTGGTGATCGAGGATATTAGGAAAAGCGGGTAGCTGGTAGCTGTTAGAAGGTACATTCAGCAAAAAAACTACCCGCTACTTTCTATCCGCTACCTCTTGTTCAAACAGGTACCAACCCTCCCTCCATCTGGAATACTTCTGTTACAGGAGACTGCAGCGCCATCGCGACTTTGTATGCAAGAAGCACAGAAGGATTCGTCGCTCCGCGCTCAATGGACATAATTGTTTGTCTGCTGACACCCACACGGAGTGCTAATTCTTCCTGCGTCATACCACGCTCAAAGC
>CAZFCB010000067.1:0-3894 GCA_964517585.1 uncultured Candidatus Peribacteria bacterium
GCCTTAAGGCGATGGAAGAACATGACTCGGGGTTCATGCTTGCTGAGATCGATTTAAAACTTCGCGGTCCTGGAGAATTGTATGGAACCCGCCAAAGCGGTATTCCTGAGTTTCGATTCGGTAACCTGCTCAATGTTGATCTGGTGCTCAGGGCAAGAGCCGCGGCACAGAAGTTTCTAGGCCTCACAGCAGAGGTAGAGACACGTGGTGCGCGCGTCTCATGAGTCGTCCCAGTAGGATGTCTCTACATCATTGCAATCTGTTTTTTGGTACAATCTGTCCGCCATGCCCATCGAACTCTCTAGTGTCCAAATCGACCTTGCCGAAAAACTTTCGGAACATGCAAAAGATGCCTGCAAACTTGTGGGACTCAAATGTCAAAAGTGTGAGCCACAGCATTTTTATCTGACGCTGAACCGCTACTACGGACGCGTGCAGGGAATGACGGCCGAAATCGACCGTTGCATTGACTGGTGCATGAGTAAGGGCAAGCTTGTGTTTACGGCGCAACGCTTCGGCAACTGGTGCGCGAATAAAGTGAAGTGGGATAAAGAAGATCAGCTGAAGAAATCTGAGATGGAGAAACTTAAAAACGGTACTGAGTTTCAGAAGGCAGACTACGCTCGTCGCACAGCACCAAAGGGCAAGTATGATTTTATGCAGTAATCGGGAAAGATGTAGGCGTCAACAAAATAGTTATGAGTAGTCGGTTCTTGCTTCCGTTCCCCCACCCCTGACCCCTCCCCCGAAGGGGAGGGGGAACATTGTTATCAGTGAAACAGAGCTTCCTTCCCCCGTCGGGGGAAGGAAAGAGGATGGGGGAGTCTACTAGAATGAACGCTGTTCTTTTTATGTATCCGACGGTGTAGAAATTTTTCCTAGGCACAGTGAAGCAGCCAGGATCAGCATTGCTGATGCAACCATCATTTGCCGGTAAAACGACTCGGCATTCAGTAAATACCGCACGTTTGGTGTACAGAGATAAATAAAGAGAATCTCTGCAAACATCACTGAGCCCCAAATCAGGAGAGGTCGGGCAGGTCGTAATACTGACGGGTGATGTTTAAAGCCTCCGTACAGTAATCCAAGAATAAGAAGTGGCAGCGCGTACCACGTGACTCCGAATGATCCGCGTCCAAAGAGTCCTCTCAAAGCTTCCTTTACGCCCTCTGGGTGAAATTGCAGTATCGTGTCTGAGCTATGTGGCGTGAGAGATAAACCCTTGAACCATGCAAACAGTGGCCAAGGCATAGAGAGCGCGATTGCGATACCGATGGCGGGAAACGCTGCTTTCCACATGTTTTTGTTTTTTCCGCAGATGACAGCGACTGTCAGTAGCCACGGTAGAAGGCCAAAAACAATACCTTCGGATTTAGTCCATACAGCTGCAGACACAAAGATGCCAGAGAGCATGAGCCATCTATTTTTTCGCTCGTTTGTCGTATGAATCCACACGCCAAGACACGAGAGTGAGAGAAGAACATACTGGAGAAGATTGAGGTCTCCGTACCCTTGTGCAAGATGAATACCGATGAGGGGGACTGCGAGGATGGACGCAATGGTAGCAAGCGAATGAGCAGTACCGAACAGTTTTTGAAGTAGAAGAAAGACAGCTCCAAACGAGGCGATACTCAGTAGGTACAAGATTCCGTTTGCAGCGAGATCATTCCAGCGCGATTGCCCCTGATTTGCGGTGATCTGCAACGCGTGGAACAGAAACGGATACTGCGGTTTTGCCATGCCTCTTTCTTCTGTACGATCAAAAGCAATGTGATGATCTAGAAATGAAATCTTCGATCGCATCGTCCAGTTTGTTGCACTGTCGTATTGCGCTGTTGGAAGGACTAGGGCATGCGTAGCGCTGTACGCAATATTGATAGCTATGACCACAAGCGACATGATGATCACAATTGTCTCAGTACGCTTTTGACGCTTCTTCGCGTGAGCGGAGAATCGTTCGAGATCCATCAGAAATACTGGCCGAAGATAGATAAGAAGAATAAGAATGCCGATGACAAAAATATGTCCAATGACGATAGGTGTCTGCGTAAGAGGAATACCAATGATCGTGTACAGAAAAATCATGAAAACATTGACGAGCACTCCGAGTGGAAATCCCACGGCAAGAGCAAGAGTCATGGTTGCTTCTGGTAGCAGCAAGAGTCCGAGTGCCGTTCCTCCAATGAGAAGTAGCAGGAATATCTGAAGAAATGGCATGAAGGAACTCATCATCGGCTTATGGAGAAAAGAATGGAACCATCGGGAAATTCACGTAGCTTTTGAGCTTTCATCGAGAGGTCGCCGCAACGCAATACTTCATCATTTGTCTTCTCCGTTTCACTTAGGACAGTGTCAAAACTCCAATCGTCAGCATTCATGACGAGCGCGAAGTCCGCAGTTGTTACATCGTTCACATCCGATGAAATGCGAATTGGGTATGAAAAATAACGCAATATTTTTTCCTTGAAGTTTGTACCGCTTCTACACACAAAGACAGTTGTTTCCGCTTCGCTTTTCATAGGATTTTCGGAGACGAGAATACGCAGAACGGGGGTAATCTGATGGACAGAACCTGCTTCGTCATAGAATCCTTGTGCGTAGCCTGAAGCATGTTCCGATGAAAAACGGAGAAGGTCGAGCCCGAGCCGAAGTCCGTAGAGCCCCTGGAACGTCAGTATGACGATGACGAGTGTGCGGAGTTTTGTGCTTTGTTTTGTGCGAAGAAGAGTAGCACCTGCGACGATGAGTAGCAGGATTCCCATGATCACAGTCGCATCGTTACCGAACACTCGGTAACCACGCACCGCATGATACGTACTAGGAGAATACGGTTCTGCTGTGAAAATATGTTGGAATGATGCGGCAATAGTTTCGAGCAGAGAGACAGGTACAAACTCTATGGCAGCAAACCCGGCGTCCGTTTCTTCGTTTTTTGTCAGCAGATGCACTATCCAGGTTGTCTTACTCGGTCTCCATCCGGGGGACACCGTTAGATCAATCTCGACTGTGTCACCTTCGGTAGCAGGTAACGCTAGTCTGAGAAATTCGTTCGGTACGAATCGGCCTTCTGTGGATAATGGCACCATGTACACTTTGAGTTCGTCAGAAGCGATGTACGTTAGCCTCAGGATGCCGCCTGCGCCTTCAATCTTTGTTGAGGCACTGCTTTTGTTATTCTTCAGTGCCTCTTCCACGGGAGCAGATGAATCTACTGTTACTGGCGTGATTCTGAGGTACTGCGCTCCAACTATTATTGGAACAAGGATCAGCGTTGCTGTGCAAGCACTGAAGGCAAGAAGTTTTCTGACTAGCATGCTAGAGAACGGTCGCGTACAAGATGAAGGAAATTGCCCACATGGAGACGAGCATGTAGCCAGCATCGATGAACAGAAGCTTGAATGGTTTCTGGAGATAGGCATAATTTTGTGCAAAAGGAAGTGCTGTGAACGGAAGCCACAGTATCGTTGCGATAATGAGCGGATACGTCGGGCTGCTCATATCCAGAAGTTGCATTCCTCGTCCAAGCACAACGGTAATCACGAAACCAGTGATGACACTCATCGCCATTCCATGCATCATTCCTTTCGTCATGTCCTCCTTTTTCTTTGTCGTGATATCGATCCCATTCATCGTCGTCCAAGACTTGCTGAAGAGTGGCCCGTACCAGACAAATCCAATGATAAGGTAGACGATGACGCACGCGAGAACAGCCAGTATGTTCGACATGACAAATGTTCCGAGTGCTTGGAAATGAATCATAAGAGCAGAAGGGGAAAGTACGCTTGATTCTACTACCTCAGCTCATTTTTGCCAGCGGGGGGGGTAATCTTGCTCAGAGTGAAAAAAACAAAACGCTCTACCCTCCGGAAAGAAATATGCGTACTATGCCTCCGT
>CAZFCB010000068.1:0-3566 GCA_964517585.1 uncultured Candidatus Peribacteria bacterium
CCCTAATGTCTATGATGTGAATGAAAGATCGGGGACGAGCATACCTCATCTCTCTTGCTCGTAACGCTCCGCGTTACTCGACCCAGCTAAAGCTAGGCGCCCTAATGTCTATGATGTGAATGAAAGATCGGGGACGAGCATACCTCATCTCTCTCTTGCTCGTAACGCTCCGCGTTACTCGACCCAGCTGTGCCCGCCGTAGACTCGCCGTTGCAAGCGAAGGTGGGAGCTAGGAGCCCTAAGAATGACGATGTGAATGAATGTCGAGGGCGATCATACATTCTTTTATCCTAGTCTGCCTACGCCATCTCGACTCCGGCAGTATTCTTTACGGAGGTCACCCCCAAGTCATCATATTTCTCGATCGCACAGTTCATACGTAGTCTACAGGCCGAAGGGCTAAACTCGTGTTGCGTTCAGTGTTCCTGCGCGGTAAACTCTGCGGGCTTTATGTTTGCAATAGTCGACATCGCTGGGTTTCAGGAAAAGGTGGAAACGGGCATGAAAATGCGTGTACCTAGCCTAGAAGGCAAGGAAGGCGATACCGTGAAGTTTGAGAAAGTTCTCCTTGTCTCTGAGGACGGAACGGCTGCAACGGTTGGAAAGCCGTACGTTTCTGGAATGTCTGTCACGGCCACAATTCTTTCTCATGGAAAAGGTGAGAAGATCGTCGTCCGTAAGTTTAAGCGGCGCAAGCGTTACAACAAAATCATCCGTGGTCATCGTCAGCACTTTACGGAAATAGAAATTATGACCGTCGGAAAGTAAGGTGAGGTAGGTTGGGTAGGTGTGGTAGGATTCTTTCGTATGGACGATCGATTTGATCAATTGCAGCAAAGGATACTGAAGATCGAAGAACGTAATGCTCGCGTTGAAAAAGATAAAAAATGGGAGACGAGTGCTGTGAGAATTTTCACGGTTGCTGTTTTGACGTACTTTGTCGCAGTTCTTACTTTTTGGATTCTCAGGAATCAAGATTATTGGCTCACGGCTTTTGTACCTACGATCGGATTTATGCTTTCTGTACAATCCGTACCATTCGTAAAAAAATGGTGGTTACATCGTCTTAGATAGCCTTTGCTTTGTCGATTGCATTGCGAACTTTTCGTACTGCCTCAAGAATAACCGCCATATTCTGAAGACACGCAATCGTTTCACCGTACCGTTCACCTATCTGCATGAGATGCCTGAGGTACGCCTTTGTGTGTTTGCGGCTTGTGGGGGCAGGGGAGTCGACGTCTATCGGTGAATGGTCATGCGCATTCTCTGCTCGTCGAATCCGCAATTTCGTACCGTCCGAAAGCCACACGTTTCCGTGCCTAGCTTCACGCATAGGTGACACACAGTCAAACATATCGATACCTTTTGCTATCGCAGTCTTCAGCTGATGTCTTTCTCCAACACCCATGAGATAACGTGGCTTCTCCTCTGGAAGTAGGGGGCAGACACAGTCGAGCACGTCGTACATTTGTTTCTCTGTTTCACCGACGGCCAGTCCGCCGATTGCGTATCCATCAAAGCCAATTTCGATCAATGCTTTTGCGCACATCTGTCGAAGATCGTTTTCAAGTCCGCCCTGCACAATGCCAAAAAGAAGTGGCGGATGTTTTTTCTTCTTCGAGAGTTTTACGTGCTCTTCTTTGCAGATCTTCGCCCAGAGCAAAGTTCGTTCTACGGCTTTCAGCTGCGCTGCACGAGGTGCTGTCGACGGTGGACATTCGTCGAAACACATGATGATATCCGCGCCAAGTGCGTGCTGAATCTGCATGGCTTCTTTGGGTCCTATAAAGTGAAGCGCACCACTACGGTGATCACGAAATTCCACGCCTTTATCTGAGATCTTTCGAATCTTTTCGAGTGAAAACACTTGAAACCCTCCAGAGTCCGTGAGGATTGGTTTATCCCAACCAATGAACGAATGAAGTCCACCAGCCTTTTTCACCGCTGCTTCACCAGGCGACAGATGGAGGTGGTACGTATTACACAGCACAATATCAGCACCCAGTTTCGTAAGATCATCAAACGTGATCCCTTTCATCGCTCCAGCTGTAGCAACTGGCATGAATACGGGCGTTGGGATATTTCCGTGTGCCGTACTCATGGAACCGCATCGTCCGACCGTTGTTGTCTTTTCGAGTGTAAACATGCGTCTATTCTGCATGAGTTTGTGCATTCGGTGAAACTGTCATGTTCAGCTTGCAGGGAAGCGCTTTTCTCTTCCATTCACTTTTTGAGAGTGCGATAATTCGATTACTCTTTTACTATTTCCCCATATTTCCATGAGCTGTAATTCGAACTGCCCCCCGCAGTGTCCTTGTCATTTTGTTCACTGGCTTCCTCGTGTTGCCTTCGGCCTTATTCTCGTAGGCTTTGGTGTGAACCACTATAAAAATCTTGGCGATTTCGTCGATATGTCGAGTGGTGCTTTTGCTTCCGTGCCAGCCCTCGCGACAATTGTAGGCTTTCTTGCGTACATTGTTCCTGCGCTTATGATCGTTGGTGGAGCGCTCTTTGCGGTGAGGCAACTCTGTTGCATCAGCAAGACGTGTATCCTCGCTTCTCTCTCCGGCATCATCGGTTGGGCGTCTCTCGCTGTGCTGCTCGGTGACGGCCAGGCTGGAATGGCTCTTATGCCTGCTATCCAAAATGCTGCTATCCTTCTCATTCTCTACACGGTCGTCAAGAAAATGGGTTGCTGCGGAGGTAGCTGCTCTACGGGCGCTACGAAATAACTTATTCTCATTTCTCCCACTACCATGAACTGGAAGTCCGTCTCAGCTACCTCAAACCTTGTACTCCGTGTGCCACTCGGGCTCTCCATGGTTATGATTGGTGCTTCTGCCTATCGTGATTTTGCGCCATTCGTTGCAAACGTAA
This sequence comes from uncultured Candidatus Peribacteria bacterium, assembly GCA_964517585.1. GTDB lineage: Bacteria > Patescibacteriota > Gracilibacteria > Peribacterales > Peribacteraceae > JAGORY01. The sequence goes on from CAZFCB010000068.1 coordinate 2,878, forward strand.
CAGATGGACTCGGTTGGGCATCCAGCGTCGGATACGTCTGGGCATTCTTCTTGCCTGCACTTATGATTTTTGGCGGAGGTATGCTCGCTATCGGCCGCTACTCATACATAGCCGCACTCACTGGTGGCATCGCACTTGGTTCCGTGCCGATTGGACTCATTATGAAAAATATCATCACTGGTGTGCCTCTTCCGGATATGATGGGAGCCTCGTACCCGACGATCGTATGGATGATAGCGTTTTATCTCGCATTGAATCCTTGGCCTGATACGACTTCCCCAGAAACGGAAGAACAATAATCTCTGATACGAATAAAAGAGAGTGGACAGCCCACTCACTTTTATTCGTATTGCTGAGGAAAACTACGCTTTTACCTTGTTCTTATTATTAATAATTCCATCGATCAGTCCGTACTCCAGCGCTTCCTGCGCAGAAAGAAATTTGTCACGCTCTGTGTCGATCTTTACTTTTGCAACTTTTTGCCCAGAGTGTTTTGCAATAAGTTCATTCAAAAGATCTTTCGTCTTGATGATGTGTTCGGCGTGAATGGCAATGTCTGTTGCTTGGCCTTCCGTTCCGCCGAGCGGTTGGTGGATCATGATTTCTGAATGTGGTAGCGCAAAGCGCTTTCCTTTGGCTCCAGACATGAGAATGATGGCGCCTCCTGATGCAGCCATACCAAGACACAC
>CAZFCB010000069.1:0-3256 GCA_964517585.1 uncultured Candidatus Peribacteria bacterium
AAAAAAGTGGTTTTCCTACCAAAATTCACATGTTTATGAATACGGAGGATACGTATACCTATGAAAAACATGCCCTTCCTTTTGTTCAATACATGCGCGAATCTGGGCGCTCGAGTCATCTAGAATTTAATGCATTTACAGGACAAGTTCCTGAGCCAAACAAACGGCCGCATCATGTTCTGTGGCCATGTCTTGAAACCTATAAAGATTTAATCAGGTCATATGTTCTCTCTGATCATGTCGCAGGAAAAAGAAGCCATTGTCCTTCTTGATCTTCTTGGTTTTGCAGAATGGAAAGACGAGTATACTCAGTCATATGTCTTTCGATGACAGCGTTTCGCCAAGCCCTTCATCGGCTGAGTATATGGAATCTCCGCATGAGGCAAAGCGCAAAGCACTGATGCGCCAACTGGAGAAGAAGGGCCTTAAGGATCAGGTCAGGCCAGGTGCCGATTTGAAACAGCTCCAACTAACTCTTCTCAAGGGGCAGTTGAACAAAAGTGAAGACACATCACAACCACAGGAGCCAGAGAAAAATACGGGAAAATCCGGTACGCAAACACGAGAGCAGGAGATAGCTTCAGAGACACTGACGGCAGATGCTAAGCCATCTGCGACGCAGATGGTGAAACAAGGTGCACTCGACCAGAAAGCCGAAGAGATCCTGAAGACTGATGAAGTTCAGAGTGAAGACGCATAGTAACGTGATCGCACAAGGGAAAAATTATATCGTATGATTTCAGCTGTTCCATTGAGCATGAAAAACACCAGGTGCATCTTTTCGTTCGAAGGTGTGGGCACCAAAGAAGTCTCGTTGTGCCTGCGTCAAATTTTGAGGCAAATGTCCGGTACGAAGTGAGTCGAAGTATGCAAGTGACGCGCTCATCGCTGGGAGCGGGATACCACCAAGAGCTCCTGCAGAAACCGTTTTACGCCATTTTGCGTGACGCAGGCGGAAGAGCGTCGTGATGTCCGGCGATAAAAGAAGATTCGGAATTGAGGGGTCCTTGCGGAATGCTTCTTCAAACGTCTTGAGAAGCGTTGAACGAATGATGCAGCCGCCTTTCCAAATTCTGCAAACTTCTGCCAGATCAATATTCCAGCCATGCACCCGACTCGCTTCACGAATGAGCGCAAAACCCTGAGCGTATGAACAGATTTTGCTCAGGAACAAAGCGTCCTTGAGTGCGCGCGTCGTAAGGCGGACAGTCTTTAGGTCGAGTTGGCCAATGTCTTTTTCCGCCTGCATGCGCAGATTCTTGAGACTCGACATCAGGCGAGCATCGACTGCGGCAGTCATCGTAGAGACTGCGATGCCAAAATCGAGTGCGGACTGCGTCGTCCACTTGCCGGTTCCTTTCTGTTTTGCTTCATCTTTGATCACATCGATGAGTTCTGTTTGCGAGAGATCATCTTTTTTCTGGAAGATCTGCGCCGTGATCTCAATGAGAAAAGACTTGAGTTCACGACTCTTGTTCCAGCTACCAAATATTTCTCCGATCTCTGCATTCGTCAGTGTGAGCACGGACTTCATCAGATGATATGTCTCTGCAATGAGTTGCATATCACCGTACTCGATGCCGTTATGAACCATCTTCACGAAGTGTCCGGCGCCTCCACCCCCGATGAACGACACACACTTATTTCCGCCGCCATCTTTTGCAGCCATTTTCCGCAGGAGCGGTTCGAGCTGAGTAAACGCATCGCGACTTCCCCCCGGCATCATGCTTGGCCCCAGTAGTGCACCTTCTTCTCCGCCAGAAACACCCATGCCGAGAAAATGAAGACCTTTGTTCTGGAGTTCGATCATTCTCCGTTGTGTGTCTGCAAAGTGGCTATTCCCTGCGTCAATGACGCTGTCTCCCGGGGAAAGTAGTGGCGTTAGTTCTTGCAGAACGGCGTCCACTGCAGCTCCTGCATTCACCATGAGAATGATGGAACGTGGTGCAGGAAGTGCTGTGATCAAGCCTTCCAACGTATGACACGCGACGAACGAACCTTCTGAGCCGAATTCACGGATGAAAACATCGGTTTTTTCGGTCGTACGATTATAGACAGCTACTGTTGCACCGTTACGCGCAGCATTGCGTGCAAGATTTGCACCCATAACGCCAAGGCCGATGAGACCAATATGCATAAATCAATCATACCGATAACATCTGAAAAAAGCTCGCACCTCGTGATATACACGTGGTGCGAGCCAATCTTGCTATCGGACAAGTCCTACAGCGTGATAGTTGCCTTACTCAATGACGATTCTGCAGCAGCTTCCAGAATTTGCAGCGTTCTCTGCGCTGTTGTTGCCGCGAGAAACGATGCGTCACTTTTGCCGAGAAAATACTTTACTGCCAACGAAAGTTCGTCACCGAAAATCCGTGGAACAGTTTTTGGCGTTACTTCCACAATTTCTTCGTTTCGGATGACCTTTGTTCCATCAAAGTTCAACGTCTGTCCATCGCGAAAGCGTACGTGATACGAATGGTGAAAAGCTGTATCACCTAGTGCGCCAACACTGCAAACAAATTTTCCTTCCGTCTCTCTCATGCCAATCTCGAACTCCATCCATTGGATTTGCTTGTATCGTCTCCAAGCAGTAATGGTTTTCACAGTTGTCGGAGTGCCAAGGCCGAGTAATAAGTTGGCATCATGGATACCAAGATCAGCTGCAAACCCTCCTCGTTCGACGGTATCCGCTTCATCGTCCGTGCGCGAATTGTCTACATGTCGAGTCATGAGCACTCGAACTACGTTTTCGATCCCGTTTGTCCGGATTTCTCTTCGTAGCAGTTCGAATTCGGGAAAACTTGGTAGGACGTGTCCTACGACGAGTCTTCCATTACTTCGGCTGAACGCATCTAAAATCCACATGGAATCCGCATACGTCGGAGCCATCGGCTTCTCAAGAAAACAGTGTTTGCCTGCCTTCGCAGTATCGAGTGCTATATCGACATGAAACTTTGTTGGCGCAGCGATGATCACGCCGTCAACGTCTGGATCCGCGAGCAATTGTCGATAGTCATCCGTGACATTCATCCCCGTTGGATCGAAAAGAGGCCCCGGGATATCACCGATATTGAATATCAATCCGGTTGCATCTCCGCTCTGGACGACAGTGTTACTCGTCGAGAATCCGTTCAAACGATGTCCCATTTCCTTGATTGCCCAAGTGTGGATGCTCCCAACATGGCCTAGTCCAATAATTCCCCATCGGAAAGCATGTTCTTTTGCATCGGCATTCAGATCGATTCGATTCATA
>CAZFCB010000070.1:0-2833 GCA_964517585.1 uncultured Candidatus Peribacteria bacterium
ACGTTAGCTGAAATAACCAAACATTTTTTCTATGACGGAATACTGGCAAACACTTTTTTTGATGACGTTTTCTTTTTTGTCCCCCCATGTTTGTTGTTGGATGTTTTTGTGTGTTGTGAGTCTGAAACGTATTACTCATTCAAAATATTCAGAACATGCCAATCAAAATGGCGAATCTTCTCTTTGTCGCAATGCGCGCGCACTAATCCGCTGTAACTCGCAATATTGTTTCTGGCAGCGCGTTCCAGCACCCGTTTCCACACTCGCTTCTTCAGTATTCGCTTATTCGGATAGATTACGCAGCCAAGAAATTTGATCCCTTCCCTACAGGGAAAGATGACATCATTACGCGCATGAAGTGTCAGCGAAAGCTGTGCATCAAGAAATTGTTTCATCAGCGAACGATACTTCACTGCTTGTTCCTGAGTGTTTACAAAAATGACAAAATCATCTCCATAGCGCAGGTATTTTTTGATCTTGAGCGTATGTTTCACATACCTGTCGAACTCATTGAGGTAGATGTTGGAAAAAATCTGGCTCGTCACGTTGCCGATGGCAATGCCCCTCCGAGATTCAAAAGTACTCTCTCTCTCTCTCTCTCTCTCAAATCTCGAGTTGGGTAACTTGTTATCACTTCATCCAATAACCACAACGCATGGTTATCTTCTATGCGCATACGCAGTATATTTCGCAGAGTATCTTGGTTCACAGAATCGAAAAATTTCTGCACATCACCACGCCAGAAGTATCCATGATGATTTCTTGCTATAAAATCCTGTGCACGCTCAATGGCTTTTAGCAGACCCTTCTCCTCACGACATGACCAGACATCGTAGACAAACGTCTTGTCGTAAATTTTGACGAGGTATTCGTAGAGGAGTCTGTGCACGAAGCGGTCTTTGATGTCGGCAACGGCAATGTCTCTGCGCTTCGTGTCATTCACGCTGAACAAACGGTATGGTCCGTGCTTGTAGATTCGGTTTGTGAGTTCAGTATTGAGTTCATTGAGATTGCTTTCCAAGTGATAGATGAAATGATGGAGTTTCGCCGTGCGCTTCTTTCCGCGCACAAATCGCTGCCAGCATTGCCAGAGGGCGGGTACACTGCAATCAATGGACACGCTGCCCATCATCAATCAAACGTACGATCTCTACAAGAAAATCGTCGATGTGAATGAAGGCCTGAGCAAGCGGTGGCGATTCTCTCTTGGCAGAAGCATCGAAGATACTGTTCTCAGTCTTCTTTCTGAACTCATTATGGCAAAGAACGCGCCGAAGCCGATAAAGGCAGGCTATCTCATCAAATCCTGCGCGCATCAGGAAACATGCATGCTCAAATTACGCTTGTTTCTGGAACTCAAGCTCGTGAACGAAACGAAGGTGTTTCAGGCGCAGTCCACGGTGGAGGAAATTGGGCGACAGATTGGCGGGTGGTTGAAATCGGTACAAAGCCAATGAACCTTCGCAGACCGCGACCGCCGAGATTCGGATTCGAGTTCCTGGCGTCGTTGTGGTTCACATTCGCATTCCCGCCCTTGCAATTGCCGTTCAGGGCGTGACCCGAACATGTGATGGAAATGCTATGTCTCTCCGTAGCCACGGCTACGGATACTCGTCTCACATTCCACTCACAAACGAAGGGCTCAGAGGCTCTTCTCATGCTCTGTCAGGCTTCTTTTTGAATGTAAAGCCATAAATAATGACAGGCGCACTTCACGGCAGCCCCGAACAAACGAGGTGGCTACTCACCGCACGAGAAGTGTAACAAAATCCTATCGTGAAAGAAAAAGGAAAAAACCGAAGAAGAGCAAAGACCAAGCATCAAGATTTTTACCTCTGAACCCTCCGCAGACCGCGACCGCCGAGATTCGGATTCGAGTTCCTGGCGTCGTAGTGGACCACAAACGCAACCCCGCCCCCGCAATAGCCGTACAGGGCGAGACCCTCTGAAAGCTCATACTGATCCGGAAGAAGCCATGTCCAGCCATCAATCTTTTCTTGCATGAACAGATTTTCATTCCAAAGCTCCAAACCTTTACTCTCTAGCGTCGCTTTCGTGTCTTCAAAAGCATGACCGGAATCGGTATTCACCGTATCGCCGACAATCCATTCACCGGCATGCTCCGGATCACGAAAGACTTTTGGCTTCTGTAAGTTCTTGAATGCTTCGATATCTTCAGGGCTACAGGCAGCAACAAAATCCTCAAAAGAGTCTTTTGGGTATTTTTCAGTAAAACTGCTTTGGAGTGTAGCAAGAACAGATGGCAACTCTTTTGCGTTTATCATCGGTGTAGCGACAGTTGTTTGAATAAGTACATCATGTAAATGATTTTGAGTCTCACCCACGACTTGTGCATCCGTTTTCCCTGCATCAGCATCTGCAGTGAATTCATGTGGGAGTTCTGCTGAAGCTGGATACTGTAGGTCTGCATTGTTATGAGAGGTCATATATTGAAGGAAGAGATATTACCTAAATTGTACACTGTTTATGGGATTATGTCAAATCGAATTGCCCCTGAAATCCATAGCAGTCATAAATTTTGTATCTGTAGGCCGTTTTGTATGTGTTTTCCCCGCCCCAAAAAAGAAAATGATTAAGGTGGTGTTTGCCAGTCTTCCTTTGAACAAGGTGAATGTTTGGTGACATCAGCTAACAGCGCTTAGCCGGTTCGTCGGTGGCGCTCCTTGAATTTTAATGGATGCGCCACCTCCTATCCCATATTTTGCGGCTGTGGGTCGCTTCTCTCCATTATACAGCCCGAAAACATCGGCTAAGCGCAAACGTTGTTCAAAATAACTCGTTTTGCCTCTGGGCAAAACTCCATGTTCTTTTG
>CAZFCB010000071.1:0-2534 GCA_964517585.1 uncultured Candidatus Peribacteria bacterium
CGTATTCTTATACTTGCATTAAACTTATAATATTGTATAATTATTCCTAATGGCTCTCCGTCATGTTCACATCATCGTGCCACAGGGAACGGAGGGGAATATCAAACTGGAATCCAAGTTCCATGAGTTACTTGTGAATATGCGAAATACGTTCACCGGAAAACGTATCGCTCTTGAGTATCTTGGCGTGAATCAGTACACGCATCTCTTTGTCACGCTGGAGGAACGATTACTCGAAACAGTGGAAGGACTGATCTATTCGACGTTCCCAGACGCCGAACTGCAGGAAACTGGCGATTACATCGAGTGGTACAATGCAGACACTCACACACTCGCGGGGGCAGAAATACACCTGAAGCGTTCGGATACGTACCCAGTAAAAACATATGATCTCTTTGAGGAGGACAGTGCTTCACGACTCTTCTCCGTCATCTCAAAAATCAAGATCGGCGATCAGGCATGGGTGCAGATCATCGCAGAACCGATTGATGACACTGGACTCTTTCTCTTCCTCCGAAGCTTCCGGATGCGACTTGCGAACTTTATGCATTTCTTCAGCATTCGCGATCGCATGAATCAAGGTGGCCGCAGTGCAATCAACCAAGTGCGTCATGCGCGTGCGGAAGAGAAATCTCGGGAGAAGCCTTATCGTGTGAGTATCCGCTGCGCCTACATCACGCCAGAGGCGCTCACGGCGAAGGCAAAGCTTGATGCTCTCGTGTCAAGCTTCACACAGTACAGCGAGAAGGACATCAATTCGTTCTATGGTCAGGATGTGAAAAAACCACAACGATTCTTAGAGTCCTACCGTGCGCGTCGGCATGGACAGTCCTTCATCCTTGGCGCAAAAGAAGTCGCTACGGTATATCACTTACCCAATGCAGATGCTGTCCCTCACGTGGTTCACGTTCTCGCGCGGAAATCCGAACCTCCGCAGGATCTCCCCAAGCAAGGCGAGAAAAATGTGAGCGCTTTCGGCATTACAAACTACCACAACAACTTCGTGCCTTTCGGCATCAACCGTGCAGACAGGCGACGTCATTTGTATACAGTCGGTAAATCCGGTTCGGGTAAAAGCAAACTCCTTGAGCTCTTGATCAATGACGACATTCAGAACGGCGAAGGACTCGCGGTGCTCGATCCACACGGTGACCTGATCGATAACATCATGCGCTACATCCCACAGCATCGCATCAAAGACGTGGTGCTTCTGGATCCCGCCGATGTAAATTTTCCGATTGCATTCAATCCACTCGAGAAAGTAGACGAAGCACAAAAAATGCAGGTGACGATTGGCTTCTTGCAAATTTTCAAGAAACTCTTCGGTAGCAACTGGAGTGATCGCTTGGAGCACGTGCTTCGTTACACAGTGCTTGCTCTCCTGGACAGCCCTAATACGACGGTGCTCTCGATTCTCAAAATGCTCACAGACAAAAACTACCGCCAGAAAATCGTGTCGCGCATCCAAGATTCGGTCGTCAAAAGTTTCTGGGTCAGCGAATTTGCGGCATGGAGTGAAAAATTTGACGCTGATGCCATCACGCCGCTCCTGAATAAAGTAGGACAATTCGTCGCAACAAACATGATCCGTAATATGATCGGTCAGCCGGTGACGAAATTTGATATCCGCGATGTGATGGATAACAAAAAAATCCTTCTCATGAAAGTAAGCAAAGGACTGCTGGGAGAAGAGAACTCGTCACTCATTGGTGCTATGTTCATCACGAAGCTCTATCAAGCCGCCATGAGCCGTGCAGACGTAGCAGAGAACAAGCGCACAGACTTCTACTTGTACGTCGATGAGTTCCAGAACTTCGCCACGGATACGTTTGCAGAAATTCTCTCTGAAGCACGTAAATATCGCTTGAACCTCACGATCGCTCACCAGTACATGGGGCAGCTCTCCGAAACAGTCCGTAAAACCGTCTTCGGTAACGTCGGTTCCATGGTGAGCTTCCGCGTTGGAGCGGAGGATGCTGTGATCTTGGCGGGCGAATACAGCCCTATCTTCAAAGAACGCGACATCATCAACTTAGGCGTGCGTGAGTTCTACACAAAAATGTCCGTCAATGGTCAACTTCGAGAAGCATTCTCGGGCTTCACGCTGGATGCACCAGAACCAACGGAGGACTTTACGCAGGACATTATCGCGTGGTCTCGGTCACAGTACTGCTCGTCAAAGGAAGATGTAGAAGCGCATCTAAAAAAATGGGATGAATCTGCGTCGAAGCCACCAGAAAAAGATGAGATGATTGGAGCGGAAGTTTTTGAGGAGCCGCTACTCTAGCGTAGCGATAGAAAATCTCATGACTCGTTTCTGAGAAATATGAAGTATGAAATGTCTTTTTTTCGACGCGTTCGACTTGCGAGGTTCGGTGAGAAAGGTACAATCGGCTCCGCACTCCGAACCGAATACGTGTTCGAGTTTCTCCCCCCTCATGTATGCCAGCCATCCTGCACAATAACATCCGACGCCTCCGCTTTGAGCGTGGTATGACGCAGGAAGAATTAGCACTCCGTGTGGGTGTCAGCAG
>CAZFCB010000072.1:0-1957 GCA_964517585.1 uncultured Candidatus Peribacteria bacterium
CTTGCTTTTGCTGCGCAAACGGCTCAACGGGCACTTCGGATCAGCCGCCACGTTATATGAAACCTATAAATACCTACTTCTTCTCCCACGTCCAAAATGCTTCATTGAGTGCTTTTGGCAGCACTTCCTCCAGCGTCTTATTTGGTTCAACATCTTTAATCTTTCCCTCAACTTTGAAAATACGTTTCATACTTCTGTACGTGCCCCACGGATAAAACTTACGCCATGAACCCTTTGGTCTCTCTCCTGGCTTTGCATCTTTTGCGGCAACTGCAATGTATGGCTTGGACTTCGGCTTTTCGCCCTTGATCCATTCGACAATGCCGACGACTGTTCGCGTTTCAGGATCAACGTAGACGAGATCGTCGTCCTTGTAGGTTGGCGTAGCTGCTGGTTCAGTGGTCATGGTGAGAGAAGAGATGATGATCCTCAACAGGAAGTGGTGGTGGTGGAGGCGGGAGTGGGGGATGGTCATCGGGGAGTGAATCCGCAACATTGGACACTTTCACTTTCGGTGGCGCCTTTTCATCGGGATGGAGAAAGACTGCATGGCTCTGGCTCTCTAGTTCCTCCTGATACTTCAGAAACGCATAGAGTGTAGCAATGCCGCTACCGACAATGGAAAAGTAAATACCAAACCTGATTTCTGCACCAACAAGCTGCGACGTCAGTCGAAACAGAACCGTAAACGACAGAACGAGAAGAATCGTACTGAGGCTACTCAAGGTCAGGCGGACATAATTTCTGCGAGCTTTCCGGACAAGTACGGGGCCTCCGAGAAGTGGTGATATCGTGATTGCAAGAATAAAAAGTTGCACGAAGAGAACAGCATGCCCAATGTAACCAGTGTAGAAGCCAAAACCACTCCACTGCTGGACGTTATCTGCCCACCGACCACCGATCCACGGAGCAAAGAGTCCGAAGACACAAACAAGCACCCCCGTGTGGAGAACTTTTTCTTCGAGCTCCATGGCTCGAAGCATGCGGAGGAATTTCTCGTACATTGATGAAATCATACCAAAAAAAGACCGAAATGTCAGACAAATCACTCCGTGGTATCATGAACGCCAATGAGCCTCAAATACCCCGTCGTCGGCATTACAGCACGGTCGGATATTAGTGACCTCAGCAAGACTCTTCAGCACGTCATCAAAATTGTCAAAGAATCTGGTGCGATTGTAAAAATCGACAGCAAAAGGAGTTCCAGATTTGATACAGGAAAAAATCCCGTCTACAAAAAACATGCAGAATTAGATCTCCTCATCGTCCTCGGAGGTGACGGTACGATTCTGCGTACCGTCCGTGAGTTAACAGATTATTCTGTCCCCATTCTCTCGATCAACAAAGGAACTGTTGGATTTTTAGCAGAACTGAGCGTTTCTGAAACTGTGCACATGTTGCCTCAATTTCTGCGCGGCAAAGGCAAGGTGGAAGAAAGGAGCATGCTTGAGATCACTGCGACTCGCGGTCGCAAGAAAATTTGGGAAGGCAAAGTTCTGAACGAAGCAGTTATTTCTCAGGGTGCAATTTCTCGCCTCATTGACCTGAAGACATCTGTCAACGGTGATCCACTCGCAACGTTTCACGCCGATGGCGTCATCATCGCGACGCCAACTGGCTCTACAGCCTACTCGCTTGCTGCTGGTGGACCCATCGTGCATCCAGAGTTGCAAGCAACGATCCTAACGCCCATCAATCCACACAGTTTCAGCCAGAAACCGATTGTGCTCCCCGGCAAGGATGAAGTGGAAGTCATGATCTTTACGAAGCAAAATAAATTTAGTGACGTCCAAGTCAGCCTCACTCTCGACGGACAGACGTATGTCACGTTGCAAAGCAATGACATTGTTCACGCCATCGTCTCCAAAAAAACAGTAAAGTTTCTTCGCAGAAACGACGAGAGCTTCTTTTCAACACTTCGAAATAAGCTGAAATGGGGCGAGAGGCTGGAAGAGTA
>CAZFCB010000073.1:0-1907 GCA_964517585.1 uncultured Candidatus Peribacteria bacterium
TGTCTCCGAGCCAATTCGCCAACCATTTGTCGCATTTGTGATGGGACATATCGAGAGTTGATTTTGCTGACCCTTGGCCGTAGGCTTCTCCGGCTACTGTCATTGAAAACATCGGGCAATTAGCTCCAACCTTCGCTCTTCGGAGCTACGGTCGGCAGGCAGTTGGTTGCGACTCATTCTTCTTTCGTTACATCGGGCAATTAGCTCAGTTGGTTAGAGCGCCACATTGACATTGTGGAGGTCACAAGTTCGAATCTTGTATTGCCCACCAATTGCGACTTTCGGGGCTGGCGCGCAAAACGCGCCACCCTATTTTGGCTTCGTATTGCACCGCATTCTCTTTCAAAGCCCAGTTCAAGCCGGCTTGCTTGAGAAATGTTGGGATTTCCCGAAGATCTTTTGCGTGAAGCAGACTTTTGGCTTCCCTACTGCGTAGAATCATCTGCCGACAGGGTTCTAGCCACTCACAATGGTTCCGTTCAGCACGAGCGATTTTCTGGTCAAGATCGACTTTCTGTGACACAAGTTTGTTCTTCTTTGTGAGGTACTCATCATTGGTAATCGTGCCATCGAGCCTAAGATCGAGGAGATCTTCCAGCTTCTTCTCCAGCTTACGTTTTTCGCTCTTCAAGTGCTGAACAGCTGTCCGATTGTCTGATTTGCTCTTTGCTTCTCTCTTGCTAAGCTCAGAGAGCATGTTATTTGCCCAGTCATCGGGCAGAATCAGCTCTACGACAATCTTCTTTGCTTGCTCAAGAATTTTCTCTTCACGAAGATAGCCTTTTACAGGACACGATCCCTTTTTCTTCGTGCAGTGATAGTAGTGATGCCCCTTTTGTTTCTGGCAGGTGATCGAGCAGCCACAGTAGACACACTTGAGCCATCCAGTGAATGGGAATTTGTTTTGTGTTCCTTTACGTGGCTTACCGCGATCACTCATCACTACTTGGCACTTGTCGAACAGCTCTTTACTAATGAGTGGTTTGAACGATCCTTCATGCAATTCACCATTCACTTGCATGAGTCCACAGTGGATCGGATTCTTGAGCATCGTCTGGACGGAGGCCTTGCCCATGAGTTTTCCTGTACGACTGCAAAGTCCCTGCGCTTCCAAAAACTCCTTGATAGCATCCAAGGTGAATTCGCCAGTGCTATAGAGCTCAAATGCTTTGCGGACGATGGGTGCTTTCTCTGGATCGAGGTCAATATTTCGCGTGTGAGGGTTGTTGAGATAACCAGTCGGAGCAAACCATGACCACTCACCGCGTTTGAGTTTCTGGCGAATGGCCACGTTTCACGTTCTCAGAAAGATTGTCCGTGTAGTACTTGGATTGAGAAAAAGCGATAGAGAGCATAAAAATGCCTTGGGGTGAATTTTCGAACGTGAGCGTGGGAAAGCGCAGATCTTTCAACTTGCATTGGTCAATCAGATGGATAATGTGACCGCCGTCTACGGAGTTGCGTGCCAAACGATCAGGATGCCACGCCAAAATACCGTCTGCTTCTCCTCGTTCAATCAATCTCAACATATCTGCGAACACGGTTCGTCCAGTTTCGCGTGCTGTTCTGGCCTCCTCGAAGGAGGCGACGATTTGTAACTGCTCTTTTGCTGCGTACTCTTCGAGCTCACGAAGCTGAGCTGCGATGGATAACGCTTGTCGTTCTTCCTGTTCACTCGATTTACGAACGTAGATGACATAGCGATTATTCATGAGTAAATGATACCACAAGGAAGAAAAATTTTGCGGCTGGCGAATGGGAAGAGGATGCGGTGCAATACGAAGCCAAAATAGGGTGGCGCGTTTTGCGCGCCAGCCCCGAAAGTCGTAATTGGTGGAGCCTGAGCGACAAAATTATACTAGCTTGCTTTAATAATTTCGATTATATAGACTGGAAGAACTTCCCCT
>CAZFCB010000074.1:0-1757 GCA_964517585.1 uncultured Candidatus Peribacteria bacterium
GGTAGTACGGTTACGCCGTGCAAGAGTAGGTCGGTGCCAAGACGAAGTGCTGATACAGTCATACAATGGACTATGTCCATTCATGAACTCTCCCTGCTGGGAATTTCTCCAGACAGGCGGAGTTTCTTCGTGATGCTTTTTACAGCTGTGCAAAGCGGCGCGCGGCCATTATTTTACGGACAATAATGTCCCCCTCCGGCATGAACGGAAGAAGTAGTGGTGTTACGTGCTCAGAACCACTATGACGTAAACCATCGGTGTTGCGCGGAGGTGTCTCTTCGTAATAAGCCAAAACGGGGAAATAGTTGATTTTCATACCATTACCTTCGATGTCATCCGTAAGATTTTCATATTGCAGTTCCATTTTTTCCACCTTTTCCCACATAATCTCTTCTGATGTCGTGATATCGTACAGTGCAATTCTTTTCTGGCCGATTGACAGTCCTGCGTCAAACTCAGGCCCCCTATCACTATTCTTACCTCGTAGAATGCGCGGATTTTCCCTATCAAGCATAAAATCGAAACGATAGGGACGAGGAAGAGTTGGATGTGAATCGGCGTTTAAACGTTCTAGATGAGTACCCTCTGATTTTCTTTGTAGTACGAAGAAATCCAAAACGCGATGCAGGACGGTTTCCGCCGCGAGACCGCGAGCAATTTCTCGAGTACGACTGGCGTCATCGGAGGATACGCCGAGGCGCGTACAACGTTGGTAGAGGTGCAACAGAAGATCTTCTATTTTCTCGCGCGAGACGTCGGATATGGCATGTTGCCCTTGAGGATGCGCACGCACGAGGTCGACAAAGTGTTCAAGATCCCGCGCAAGAACCTTCGGATCTTGTAGTCGCTCGTCGCCATTGAGGGTATGCACATGAAATCCGTCATCATCATCGCGTACTGCCGACTGACCAAACACTCCTACAAGCCTATTCCGCACAGCTTCTTGCATGCACTCACTGCTCTTAGAACACTTTTCAGGACGAACATAGAGCGGACAGTCAGGGCACTTAAGGCCTTGAGTTTCGCAAAAACGCACAAGTACATTGCTCTGTCTTTTCAAGAGCGCAGCGATCGTCTGCATGGTGGCTTCACCATCTCCATCCAAAATGCCCTCTGTTTGAGCGGTGGTAAGCTGAAAAGAGGCCTGCTGCACTGAGCTGTGATGATCTGCAGTGACTAGGGCTTGGTTCATGAGGGAAAGTAGGAACAGTAGCAAAATCGCTTTCTTAGTTGCTCGCCTTGGATACATTGTGAATACCAGATATCACTCCGTTGTTCAGGGCATGTATCACGGGGAGGACATCGTTCGGTGTCAATAGCCCATCATTATTGACGTCTAGATTCTTTTCATCAGGCTCCAGAACCCTTGAGCCTTGATTGTTGAGACTATTCACGACCAAGTGTGCGTCGAGAGGTGTTACTTGGCCGTCCCCATTGACGTCCAGGAACATGTGCGAAGTAGTTGGCTCAGATGCATTGTTCGCCGGTGCCGTGGGAACTGTTGGCAAAGATTCATGAGATGCCGCCTGCGTCTGATTCCTATTCAGGCCTACCGTTGCCATCCATGTAGTCAGTAATATTAAGACAGCTGCGGATGTTGCGAGTGCAGAATTTCTGCCTTCGATAGGCTGTGGTCTATTACTTGGATGTTCTCGCCAACGCCTCATCATTTCCTGCGCTGCTAAAAGTTCTGCCGGTGTTTCACAGTACTGTTCGAGAGATGAGTGATTCATGCCGCAAACGGTATTACTTACTAT